>CAOJIB010000027.1 GCA_948436455.1 uncultured Blautia sp. | reverse complement strand
TAAATAAGATATATCCTCGTTCCTCAGGTGATTTCCCGATTCTTTTCCACTCCTCTTTTCCTACTAGTAGTGTTGGATCCAGGACATCTATGACGTTCCCACGAAAAAATCCTTTTACATAAGGAACCGCACTTTTTTCCCGCATGGAAATCATCGAAAAATTTTCCATAACCGCCTTTGTAAACTCCTCCTGGTACTTTCCCGGCAATGCATCTTTTCCAAGGCTGGCTCCATAGGCGATCAATTTGCAGTTCCCTTTCTCTTTTATATTTCCAATATACACGTCGTCCAATCCAACCGTAATTTCCGGATTCCAAATCTGATCGCTGCCTACAAAAACACAAGAATATTTTTCTAAAAAAACTCTGTCAGCTTTTCTGATCGTCGGTTTTTCAGTCAAATACAGACGGCGAAAGCTTTTCATAGTACGTCTTCTTTTTAAAAACCGTCTCAAATAGAATATATTTCGTACTACCCCAAAAAGCATACACTGATATTGTATCTTTTTTCCTCTTTCCCTGCCAATAATTGGAAATAGCCAATACCTTCCTTCCAGTTTCACCGATGTATATGGAATCACTTCCACTTCTCTTTTGCTGGCTTTTTCCAGATAACATTTCAGCGCATAAGCCTGTAACATAGCTCCATAATCGTCTGCCCAATGAAATGTCAATATTCCGATCATATAGCTTTTTCGCTCCTCATATGCATATAGGTTGACAAATTGTATAATGTCCTTCCAGGAACTTTATTTCATTTTGATTAATTTCCGATCTTGTATTTTGTATATAATATCGCATTCATTCGCCAGACTCATATGATGTGTAACGATCAGTAAAGTTTTATCCTGTTTCACCTGCCGGATGGAATCAATAATCGCCTTTTCCGTCTCCATATCCAAAGCGGCGGTCGCCTCATCCATGATCAGCAACTCAAAATCTTTATACAACGCCCTGGCCAGCGCGATCCGCTGTCGTTGCCCTCTGGAAATCGCCATGCCGTTTTCGCCAATCAGCGTATGTATCCCTTCCGGCATTTTCTCCACGTCTTTCCATACCTGGGCGCATTTCAGGCATTCTATAACTTTTGCATCGTCAATCTCTGTCTGTTCCGTCAAAAGCGTCACGTTATTTCGAACCGTTTCTCCGTTCATATACACAATCTGGGGAATATAGCTGACAATATCTCGAATCTCCATCTGACAGAGCCCGTCGGCGTCGCTCTGCGTCACAATATCATAATCGTCGTAGAGAATTTTTCCCGCCTGCGGCTTTAAAAGCCCTAGAAGCAGCATAAGAAACGTCGTCTTTCCAATTCCCGACGTACCGATCACCGCAACGGCGCGGCCCGCCGGAATTTCCAAAGATACATCTTCCAGCAGCTTTTCTCTTCCCTCATATCCAAACGTCAAATCTTTTACATACAACCCCTTTTCAAACGTTGCTTTCTTTTGTCGGATATTCGCAAGACGCTCCTCTTCCTTCTTTAATTCCTCATATCTGATCAGACAATTCTTCAACTCTTCGTAGGGCTTTCTGGAAAACTCTATGATATTTAATCCGCCTACAATATTATAGCCTACGGAAGTCATTCTGCTCAATGCCGAAACACAGACTGTAACCGGTAAAAACGTCGATATATCAATCCCCCATAAAAAGAGCGCGACAAAGATAACAAGCATGATCGCTTTTGTCCAAAGATTCATACATACTGCAATCACACTATTTTGAAAACTGTACTTACTCTGCTCCTGTGAAAACTTCATACTCGCATCGTAATATTTCCCCAGGATCGGCGTTGTATGACCACTGATCTTCATCTCTTCAAAGACGCCGTATCCAAGCGTAATCTGTGCGTTTGCCTTAATTTCATATTTCCGACATTTTTCACCATACTCCTTCATTCGGACTCGGTACCAGGAGGATACGCCGCCTATAAGCAAAATAAATACCAGACTGGTAACTACCCCGAACCACTTTGAAAGTAGGATCAGCATTACCGCATATCCGGCCATTGTAAAAATATCAACACCCAATCCAACAGAGGTCAGGATGATATTAATACTTTTTATCGTATCGGCCCGCACCAATTCCAATACCTGCATAATGCTCTTCTGATTATGCTGCTCCAAGTCTTCCTTTGCACATAACTCAAAAACTTTCTGCGATAATTTCTGCGCGCCATAATATAAAATATGATTGGAAAGCTTACATCGATACAATTCAATCACGATTTCTGAAAAGAACATTAATACTATAACAGCAGCCTGCAGACCACCGGCTAATATAGAATCTTTTGCAAGTTCGCCTATAAAATAAACTGTTACATAAAAACTAAAGACGTCAATAATCGCCCGGATACATCCGCAAACTACAAACTTTTTCCATCTTTTTCTATCTTCCTTATCTAAAATACCTATCATATATTGAAATATTTCTATCAAATCTATCCCTCCAATATAAAGCAAAAACTCGTTCTCAGAGAATTACAATTCTAAAAACTCCTGTTTTTTCTACATCATTGACTTTTTATATATCGTTTTGAAGAATCACAAATCTTCCATACAGTTCTTTCTACTTTTAGGATTATCTTTGAAAAAGGATAACAATATAAAAATGAATAGTAATATAACTTCATCCAGCAGCATAATTGTCGAAAGATCTTCAATCTTCTTTCTGCCTTTATAAGATTTTTCGTATATTTCATAAATGCTGCATTACGGCATCTCCTGCCTGTCTCATACCAAACAGTCATCGTCTCCAATATATACCATTCTTTGCCTATAGCATTTTCTTTCCGGCCGCTTCGCATTTCCGAATCGCAAATATAACGTTCCACCTTATATTTGCTTCGGCATGCTGCAATTGAAAGATCTTTACTCGCATTCCTTTTGTGCATTCTATAGTAATACCAGTTACAGCACAAAACCGATACATCCGCCCCGCCAGCCAACAACTGGTAAATAAACAATGTATCTTCTCCTTGGCTCAAATCTTCTTTAAAACGTAAAGAACATATCGCTCTTCGACGAATCATTTTTCCGCCGACTCCCCTCAAAATTGATTTATAAAAATACTTAAACGCTTTTTTATTCTCCAGATAAAAACTCCTTGGCGGGCGATCCGTCCGTATCTTCCAGCCACCTGCTTTTGGGCGCACACCGGCTTTTCCATAATGCAGCCCCTCTGTGGCCATCGTTGTATGTTCCGTTTCCATCAATTGATAAAGCGTTTCTAAAAGCTGCGGATGTATCATATCGTCGCTGTCCAAGAAGAACAGATACTTTCCCTTTGCCTCCTCTATTCCAAGGTTTCTTGCAGCGGAAACGCCTTTGTGATCCTGTTGGATCAGACGGATCCTCGGATCCTCTCTGCACAGCGTTTCACAAAGAGGCAAGCTATTGTCGGTGGATCCATCTTCGATCAGAATCGCTTCAAACGCAGAATATGTCTGCACTAAAACCGATTCCACACAACTCCGGATATAGGACTCCACATTATACACCGGAATAATTACAGATATGAAATCTTCCATAAGAAATCCTCCCGAAACATTTTTCTGTAACACTATACCTGCAGCAGAAATTTCCCAATAGTTTTCGCCAAAATCCTGCCTAAAGCTCTGTGCTTTCTGACAACCTGCATCGCCATTTTTTTATAGAAAGAAACATTCCCTGCAGACATAAAAATATCGGCATAACGTTCTATTTCCTCTACACATATCTTCCAGCTTTCACAATCCGGAGAAAAATCCTTTCTCGCGCAACGTAACGCTTCTTTATACCAAAATGCCATAAACCGAAATGCATATTGCAGTTTATGCGCGGTCAATTTCCCGCCGCCGGCCTGCTCCCCTATTTCCAAAATCAACTGCATCGCCCGGCGCAGATCATAAACCGTATACCCTTCTTTTGTCAGGCTCCCCGCATGCTTACAATAAAATGCGCCGTAAAAAGGAAGGATTTCCATATAACCGTCACACTGGCTAAGATATCTGCAAATAAATACAAAATCCTCAAAGCTAGTCAATTCTTCAGGAAATTCTACTAATAAATTTCCTTGTGTATCCAGGATTTTTTCTCGCCGGAATAAGGCGGGAGAGACGCTCATCAGGATCTGCTCCCACATGGTCATTTCCAATGCCGCCCCGGGACATTGTTTCCGCCGCGCCCGCAGCGGATACTGCCAATGTGCCGGCTTTCCATCTTTATTGCATATTTGCAGGCCGCAGGCAGCCAGATCATTTCCTTTCAACAAGCATTTTACTAACCGCTCTATCATCTGCGGATCCAACATATCGTCCGAATCCAGGAAACCGATAAATTCCCCTTTTGCTTCCCGTAATCCTGCATTTCTCGCACGGGCCGGCCCGCCATGCGCTATATGAAACAGCTTTATTATAGGCCCTTTATAGGCCTCTGTCTCCTCTATGTAATGCTGCACAACCTCCATCGTTCTATCAGTAGAGCCGTCATCTATCACTATAATTTCGCAGTTATGATACGAGGAAGCCAGCGCACTTTGTATGCAGCGCCCGATCTGTTTTTCCTGCTGATATGCCGGTATGATAATCGAAACCAATACGTCCATCTGTATATCCTCGACTTTATAGAATTACCTTTCTATTTTTTGTATATAACTTTCATAGTAAAACAATACTTACTATACTTTATTTTTCATCTATACAAATTTATGCTTGCTCCATCTTCTCCAATATTTTGCAGCAGATTTCGCATAGTAATTTTACAATCGGATAACACTTTATTTTGAAAAAAAACAGTAATACTCGCCTGGAAAATCGTCCCATTTGACTATTCAATTGCAAGGCTTCTGTATATAAATCATTCTCATGAATTCTACAGCAAAGACGACATTCTTCTCTAAATGTCCTTGTCGTATACGGATTGAATATATCTTTGATCAAGATATCTGCGACGCTAAAAAGCACACTGTTATAATACGCCTTCTCAAGCTGTTGAAACATGCAATATTGTTCTAAAAGTTCCCTCATTTGTTTTTGATATACTATATCATTGAACATAAAATCAATACATAGCCCATGGGATACAGAATCCGGATGTATCTCATAAAAATAAACTTGTTTCTGTATATGCAAGCAGGAAGTCATTTTTTGTATATATTCAATGTTAAAGAGCGCATCTTCCCCTATAGAAATCTCCACCGGAAAACATATATGATTTTCATCAATGATCGAACGTTTAAACGCCTTTGCCCATGGAGCACGCATACTGGTTCTGGAATTTTCAGCCAGTTCTTTGCCTCCTATTATTTTTTCAATTAATAGAATCTTTTCCTCTTTTCCATAACAACATATACCTGCATTTTCAAAAACAAGCGTTTCCCTCTCTGATTCTCTCATCTTCTTATTGAGTACAATATAATCAAAGAGCAGTAGATCGTACAACTGATATTCTTCCTTTACAATTGTACTAAAAAAATCACAGGTAATACAATCATCCGAATCTACAAAGACGATCCAATCTCCTTTGCACTCCTCTATCCCCTTATTTCTCGCCGCCGATACCCCCCTATTTTCCTGCTCGTAATATCTGACGCGAGAATCTCTTTTTACATACTCTTTGCATATTGCGGCGCTGCCATCCTCAGAGCCATCATTGATCAAAAGAATTTCAAAATCTCGATAGATAGAACGCAATACAGAACTTATACATCTGTGTAAGTATTTTTCCGTATTGTACACAGGTATAATCACCGATATCATCTTTTTCTCCATTTTATCCTTTAAAAGTCTTCATCATTCTGCTGAGAATATCTGTAATCCTTCCTGTCATTTTTACATTTTTCGGAAGTTTATTTATGATAAGATTCCCTTTTTCAGAAGTTTTTTCTCCAAAACACCTTTTCCTTTTTCCTTCAGTAGCCGAAATTCTCTCGTTCGATAATACAGAAGTAAATAAACAAAATTCGTAAGTATTAAGCAAATGACCAATCTTTCTATACAGATCATCCAAGGATTCCCCCTAATTTTTCCGCACAAAATATCTGCGCCAAACCACAGGGAAAAGGTAACAACAGTGTATATTCCATAATGCAAAAAATAAGTAACTGAGGAGCTTTTCAGACAATGCTTATAAAGCATATACGGCTCCAGCCATAACGACGTTGCTATCGTACTGATTGCCGTCCCCCAAAAAACGCCAGCAGTCCCCATGCGTATTCCCAAGAAAATCGAGACTGCCAGATTGAGAAAGGCTTCTACCAGCGGCCTGTATCGGTCATGCCGAAATATTCCCAGGGATTCCCGGAATACGATCGTAGCCTGACGCATACCGGTAAGATAAAAATTCAGGCACAAGACAAACGTAATATCTCTGGTAAATACATACGTCTCTCCAAAACAATACCCGGCAAATACGTCGATTACTTCAAAAATACAGATCGTAACTGCTCCAAACATCCACTGTCCAAGGAAAAAGGAAGCTTCAAAGATTTTTTTCACTCTTTTGGGGTTTTCTTCCACGCCCAGATTCCCCACGCTGGCGGCTATTCCCTGAAACATCTGGTTTAAGACCTGCCGGATAGAACCTATAATCAGATAATAATTAGAATAGATACTATTGCTGATGATTCCCACAAGCGAGGATAACAATAGATTATCCGTATTATTTACGATCACCGAACCCAGCTTATGCAGTAACATCGCACGAATATTTTGATAAATTGCCTTTCTCTCCTGCACCGGAAGCTCCTGCACACTTGTATCCTGCAGATAAGGATACATCTGCTCCGCCTTCTTAGATATAGCTATATTGTTTAAAAATGTACAGAAGATCGCGATCAATAGATACAGAATAAAATTCTTTGTAGTAATCAGAATACCTATTTGGAGCAAATTTTGTAAAATCAATGCCAGCGTATGATACAACACTCCAATATAACTAAGCTGATGCGCGTCTAATAAAGTCCGCTTATAAACCGCCAGATAAGATAAAACGGAATTTATTAGATATAACAAATAAATAAAAATCAGATGTTCTACCTGCGGCCGCTCTTTGATCAATATTCCCATAAAAGGAATCACAAGTAATCCCCCGAAAAATATTATAGCCGCAACCGCCAGATAAAAATTGCGGAACATCCGCATCAATGATTTTTGCTTTTCCACATCTCCCTCGGCAACAGGCCGATACAGCGCATAGGTAATCGCGGTTCCTGCTCCCAGCTCGGAAAGCGCCAACACATTCAATATATCTGAAAATAGTCCGTTGATCCCCACGTAATCCTGTTGAAGAGTATGCGTAAAAACAACCCGCGTTAGAAAGCCTGCCAAGATCGCAGCGACTCTGGCCATCATAGCCACCGTGGTATTTCTGGTAGAATATTCTGTTCTGCTCTTTTTCATCATGCCTTTTATTTCCCAGATTGATCTATATTCCTATATTATTTCCTTTTTCAAAAGAAGACGGCTGTGGAAGAATTTTTTCAAAAGCGGCCTGCAATTCTGCACGAATACCGTCGGTGTTCCTTGTGATCGACGCGTCGTTGATACAAATAATTTTCTTCCTCTGTTTCTCTATTGCCCGGACTAATTCCGTCGTATCATCCTGTATTTCAAGATATTCTATATATTTTTTCACATTTTTTGCATGAAATTTCCCCGATAGTTTTTGCCACTCACGAAATAAATATTGTGATACTTCTTTTTCATGTCGGAAGTGTTTTTCAGACATTTTATTCAAAAACTCCCCTTCTCTTTCCCATATTTCCCGAAACGTTTCTTTACAAAACGGCGCAGGACCATGCACTGTATACAGTCCTGTATACTGCGGAAAAAACAATTCTAACATATTGTAAAAAAAATATAAGGGCGGATAACCCAGATGGAAATAATTCCAAGGCTGTTTCCTTACGTTTTCCCGTTTTTTAAAATATTTACTTAAAATCAACATATTATTTAAATAGCAAAACGACATCACTGGACTTTTCGGATTCGCTATCACGGGCTGAAACGCCAACATATCACAAGGCATTCCACTACGAAAAAAATCCGTACTTTTCGTTTGCCGAAGAAAAAACATATCATCATTAAAATATAAGAAGTGTTCCGCAAGTCCTTCTATACGATGCATGTAAATTTCTATAATGTTACTGTCAAAAGTTGGTAAGAATCTTTCTGGAATATACTCTTCATGCCTGACAATATGCAGTTTAGGATGGTCTACATTTAACCAATCAGGAAGATGTCCCCAAGTAATAAAATGAATTTTCCTAACCCAAGGGGCAAACTGCTCTACACCTCGGAACCAATACTTCAATAGCCCCCAATCCCGATATCGCTCTTCTGAATCATCATCCTCCTTCGCCGGACTGTAACTGGCCTTTTCCTTTTTCCATACCTCGTCCGCACCGTCCACCCAGGTAATCACAAAATCTATCGGGTACTCCAGTTCCTCTTTTTTCATGCAATCCTTCCCCCGCCTTTAATCAAAACATCCATAACGCCTGACCGTACCTATCCGATATCCATATGTTTCTTCCTCCTGTTCATTTGCCAGCAATATATGCCTTCCTGTATCCGGATCCTCCATAAAAAAATACACCGTATACTTTTCTTTTTCCAATTCCTGCACCGGTATTTCCACATACACAGCCTGTACAGCTCCTGCTTCCTTCCCGCCTGTCAGACTTCGTATATCGCAAGATACTTCTTTTGACAAAAAAGTCTCTCCTTCTTCATTGCAAAAAACGATATGCATTTTGGGCGCTTTATATATAGGAGCAAAACCAACATTCTTTAATGCAACCTCTATGGATACGCATTTTTGCCTTTTCTTATATGTCAGATCCGTACCAACGATCAGCAGCCGATAGCCCAAATGCCGTTCCATATATGTCAGACCATCCATCCCCTGAAAACAACCTTCCTCCGCCACCGTCACTTTTTTCCACTTATCTAACACCGCCTGGTCGTAATCTTTGTTCAGATATGTAATATGTCTTTTGGCCAACCCATTGACTGCATTTTCAAAATCATTATATGAATTATCATTGATCACCTCTCCGCCGTTTGGCACATAACGACATAACTCCTCCTGGAAATTCAATTCTTCTTCCCGATTCCATCGTCCCAATGCGTCGGTTTCCTCGTTGTCTTCGATCTTATAAGTGCCAAAGTCGCTGCTGTTTCCAAGAAGTCCATCGTTAAATAAACTAAGCCTGACGGCTAATGGATCACCTGCCAAAATCGTCTGTGCCGGCGTCACAGACTGTGTAATATCACGCCATTTCGCCGGCGTCCGAACTGCCAAATATACTGACGAGTTCGTTACAGCCGCCAGCTGTTCTGTCAGACGTTTCATATCTTCCGTCGTATCGTAACGCGTGCCATGCATCTCTCCCCAATTTCCTGTAAAAAGCCCCTGGAGAATGAAAATCCGTCTGCTGTACGCCGCCAGTATAGGCTGCAATTGTTCCATATGCCGAAGGATAATATCTACGCTTTCCGGTTCATACTCCTCATTTTTCCCTTCATCATCGTATATAAAACGCACAATCCATTGCTGATCGATAGATTCTAAATCATCGAATATCTTTCTAATATTCGCAAGGCCTGTATCGCTGATTTCTCCACCTCGATAATCCTGTAAACAGATCTTTACTAGAATGAGCTCTGCATCCGCAGCTTCCCGATATATGGTCTCGATCATTTCGTCGTAATTTTCCTGTTTCTCTTTGATCCAAAACGTGTACAAATGATAAAACCCACGATTTGGATTGCGCAATTCGCGCGCGGATTCCGTAAATGAAAAACTCTCCGTTTCTACACATATCCATAAATTTTTCAGAAAAAGCAATAAAGCAATCAATACCGCTATAACCATAATACAGGAAATACCTATACTGATCTTTTTTCGTTTGGATTTTCTTTTTCTTTGCACCTTGTATTTCACTGTATCATGCCTATATGTCATACTATAATTCTCCAAATTCCCCTGAATTCTACTCATTTTATTTTTTCGATTACTTTCCCACCGCCCACGAAAAATACTTATTAATAAACCATGCTGGCCAAGCCAATAAAACTATAGAAAAAAATGTAGAAAAAATTGGCTGCATATAGGATGTACTCACATATGCAAATATTTCAAAAAATACAATACGGCCTATTCCTGAAAAAGCATAATAAAATAATGTATTTTTTCCTAAAAACTCCAATCCTCTGCTTCCTCCATGCCTATATATACTCTTAGCCAAATATATTATAGGCAATATAGCAAGCAGAGACATTATAAAAAACACAACTGGATATGTAAATCTTTCGGCATGAATATCCACATTATTTTGAATAGTAACGGCGCTAAATACATAAAGCAATGTACAAGGAATTATCCACAACAACCTTTCAATCTTCTCTTCAATAGCAGATTGATACATCTTATACGAATACCCCAGCATCATAAGAATTACTGAAATGCTTAAACTAAGTCCGTTTTGATACCTGTAGTCAATTTTTTCCCTTACTATCAAAATGCCATAAAACAAAATAGAACAAGTAAACATACAAGAAATAAACCACTTTTCATCACCGCAGCAACTCATTTGCAAAAAAACCCTCAAAAATCTCTACGATAGACTACCACCTTCTAATATAAATCCCAATAAGCTTCTTATATCTCCAAGAATTAAAAAGGGGCATATCAATTGTATGAATTTCTTCTTTAAAAATATTTTAAAATTTCTCTTTTAAAAAAAGTATATCCTGAGGCAAAGAAAAACATAGTCAAAAAAACGGAGTAAAGAAATTTCTGTAGCACTCTTTTGGATAACTATGACTGAGAATCACAAAAAAACTTAAAATTCCCTTTAAAATATCCAACCACTGTACTCTACGAACATTCCTATCTGTATTCAATTCTATATCCTTCATAAAATGAAATACCTATCTTTAATTTCCCTTCTTATTGTACTTTAATATAAATTTCACCATTGAATTTCCTCTATATTATCCCAACCGTCTATAGCTAAATCGTATAATGCATACGGATTTTGCTTAAAATAGTAACAAATAAAATCCTCATCCTCATAATACGTATTCACCTCAAACGGATATAACTTTGCGAAATTCTGGCACCAAAGATATGCTTTGGATTCCAAAATAACACGACTCTCGATAAACGAATAGGACTCTGATAGCAAACTATAAAACAAAACATCTTTCAGTGCATCTTCTTTTGAAATTTCCTCTGCCACTACGTTCGGATGTATAGTGATATCTGGATATCTTTCTGAATATTTATTACTCCCCAGCCATGACGGCCCCTGAAAAAAATGGAGCTGTGCATATTCGATAGGTTTTTTCTCGACAAATAAAAATACATAATCTGTTGGCAACGTGTAATCTTTCTTTTGAATCTCCTGAACAAACGTCAGCAACTCTTCATGACGCCCATACTGTGCAACCTGATATAATTCATCTACTGGGGACACTATCGTGTATTTATTCTTTGGAAAATTCTCTATAATAGAATTCGTGACCATAACCGCAGCATCATATCTCGTCAGATACTCCATTAAAAATCCATGATAGTTGCCGGATGCGATTATCATATAACAAATTCCTATAATCGAAAATATAGACAACACCTGCAAAACGCCTTCTGCACAAAATATCCCAAATACTGTAAAGAGTATATCTACCGGCATTGCCATTACTACAAGCAATAACATATGTACAATAGAATACATACGGGGCGTATCGACTAATTGCGGCAATCCCAACGCAGAAGATTTCTCTATTACCATAAATATAAAAATAACAAATATCATGGGTAAATACAGCTGAAAATACCAGGTGTTTTCTGAATATTTAAAGATTTTCTTTCTGAAAATCATTCCTGCATAATAAAGGCACAGAAACAGTACAGTACATCCCATGCACATAACTATAAGTTTCGCTCTTTTCTCTCCATAGGATTCAATGCAGCCCCTCCACAAAACTAAAAGTTTCTTTTCTATCCTTTGAAGTAATTCATCATGGCTATCTTCCTCATCATAATCATCTTTCCCATGATCATCACCGGCGACACCGTTCGTAACTGATTCATTTTCCACTTGCTGTGTAACATCTTCCGAATTTCCGATTCCCATAACGCCTAACGCCCAGCCGATCGATCCTTGAAATTCCTTGCCGGACGCTAACGCGCCGCCCATAGGCAATGCGGCAATCAATACACCACAAACCATCGCAGCCACCAACGGAACAAAACGCTCTTTTGTAAATATTTTTTTTATAAAAAATAAAGCAAAAGGCACACACAGAAAAAACGCCATGATTGTAATATAAAAATGAATGGCAATAGAAGCTGCCAAAGCCAACATAAATAAAAATAAATTATCCTCCCAGTAATACTTAAGAGTCTTATCTTTATACTGAATTTCGCGAACGCCCTTTTTCGTACTTTTTAAATAGCGAATGAGAAATAATGCGCATAGAAACTGCGTATACATGCCGAAATCTTGCGGCAGCATCGCTTGTAAACGCGACATACTAACTATAAAATTCAAATTTACCGTAGTATCTAACGTCAAAAAGGCTATTAAAGCGAATATCGGCGTATATTTCCAATGAAATATCTCTCGCATAAGGCAATAGGCTGAAATCAAATACACTGCAATATGTATTCCTCCCATAAGCTGCAAGCAGCTATATATACGTATACCTAATACGTGCGCACAATAGACAAAGCAATGTAAGGCCTCTGGATAAACGCCATTTACAAATATTTCGCCTTCCAGTAAACCCTGTATCCACTGATGATGCACATACATGTCCGAAAAAAAGTAGCCGTGTGCCTGCAGCGAACCCCAGGAAAAATAAATCATACCATATAGAACTACGACTAAAAGTACCGTATATTCCAATAAATGCTGACGTAAAATCTTTATATTTCCGAAAGTTTTCTCTTTTATCCAACGTACAACTTTTGTTACTTTCTGAAGCAAAAACGATTTTATTCCAGCAGTCCCCATGATCAAACGATAAATAGAAGCAAAAGTTTCATTAAATGATCCTAATCGGAATTGGAAATTCAGTTTTTTAGCAATATTAATCAAAAAAACGCCATAAAATATACTAAAAACCACCCATCGATTCAGAATATGCAGCAGACCCAGCCCTAAAACAACTGTATTCGCGAGTATCATCGGCACAGTAACACAAAAGCCAAACCTATATATTTTATCTTTATTTTTCAAATGTTTACTAAATACTACGGACGGCCATACAAATACAAAAAATATATAACAGCAAAAGACTTTTCCATATTCAACTATCCAATACAGCGTCTCCATTTTGCAAGCCTACCCCCTAATTTTCCTGTTTTATACGCAAGCCGCTACGTGCCTTCCAACGCGTTATTGCTCACAAAAGATGGCGGCAGCGGATTTTATAGCAGCACCCCTAGCATACTTTTCCCTTCTGCATCCGCATGGTTTGCAAAGCGAATCGTTGCTCCATCACGCGTTCTTTTTGCCGTCAGGAACAGCTCGCCCTTACAGGCTTCTGCTACGCAGGAGAGCTTCCGAGCTTCCCCGCTTTTCCAGCCCCGCATCTGACTTTCCAAAGTCATCGAACCTTGCCGACCGTTCTTATCTATATATTCCAGACAGATTTCCGCCTCTTGATAGAATCCCGCAAACCCGATATTTTCTATCTCCACCTCTATCCGGTATTTCTCCATCTCTTTCCCAATTCGCACGACTTCTGCGTTTCGTATCACAAAACGATAGCCCAGATGCAACCCTATATAATCAAAAACACTCTTTCCCTTCCACACGCCCGGCCCCGGATACTTCCATTCTTTCCAGATGTCCAACAGCCGCTCGTCATGCGCTCTGTTCAGATAAGTGATCTGCATCTTTCGCAATTCTTCAATCGTTTTTCCGGGTGTTAGCGTCTTTACAAAGCCGGGATTGTATACGACTTCTCCGCCGTTTGGCGCTTGCCTGCATAATTCATTTTCAAACGCCAATTCCTGCTCCCGACTCCAGGGCTCTTCCCAGACGTACTTCTTTTTCTCTTCCTCGGCAAATGTACCCAGATGACTAGCTGAACCGAAGATTCCATCGTCAAAAAGCCCCATTCCATCTATACAGCGCAAAGCGCCCTGCCGTTTCTCCTTATGTAAGCTACGCCAATAGACGGGCCGCCGCACGGCGAGAAACGTTTGCGGAGCTTTTTCTTCCCGCAGGATTTGCGCCAGCCGCGCCATATTTTTTTCATTTAAGAAGCGAGAACCGTGCATCTCGCCCCAGCTGCCAAGGAGCATTCCCTGAAAGATAAAAACCGAAGACGCGCATTGCTGCAGGACGCTTCCGATCTGCCGCATATGCGCCTGTACCTGGGCAAAATCCGCCGGCTCCCGGATAAAGGCTTTGCCTTCATGATCATAGACGACCCGCAAAATACAATCGTACCCATTTCCCTGAAAAAAACATAGGATCTTTTGAATCCGATTCAACGCGGTTTCCTCCAAATCTCTTTTCCGGAAAGCGCCGATATCAATCAATACAAGAGCTAACGTATTCCGCGCATCCAGGCACCACCGCTGCTCCTCGAGATCAGGCTCCTGGTCCACCGAAAATGTATGGATCTGATACCAGCCTCTGGCCGGATTCGAAAAATCTTCTGTGACCTCCGTCAAATCCGCTAGCTTGAAAAGTTCTGTTTTTCCTTTCCATTTCGCAAAAAGATGTTTCATCGATGCACGCGCCCCTTTTTAGCAGCTGCCTTCGCTTGTTCCTAGGATACAGTCTATGTGAAGTATTTTTGTCCGAAAGAGCACCGCCAGCATGCTGAACAGCATCCGCAGCATATACCAGGCCGGCTTGAATCCGCTGTGCATACTCTGCCCGCTCTCCCGAATATGCATCACGGCAGGAATCTCTTTCACCTCATAGCCCAGCAGAAGCATCTGCATCAGCATATTGGCATCCGGATACTTGTCGTCAAAGTGATTATATGCGGAATAATAGGTAAATGCTTCCCGGCTTAGCCCTTGCAGGCCGGTGGTGGGATCCGCAATCCGTCTTCCGGTCATCTTCCGGATCAAAAAGCGAAACATGACATACGCCGCTTTCTTAAATGAAGACACCGGAAAATCCGGGCTTCCTTCCATAAACCGGGCGCCCAACACAATATCGGGCTTTTTCGTATCGCCATCTTCGCCCTTCAACGCCTGATAGATCACGGGAATATTACAGACGTCATGCTGGCCGTCCGCATCCATTTGAATCACATAGGTATACCCCTGACGAACCGCATACTTATAGCCCAACTGCAGCGCGCTTCCATAGCCCAGATTATATATATGAGTGACTACCTCATAGCGTTTCTCCCGGACAATTCTTCTCGTCGAATCGGTCGACGCATCGTCAATGACCAGAACATCCCCAATGGAATGAATGTCAAATTCTTCTAATTGGTCAAACACTTTCCCGATATTTTTCGCTTCGTTGTAAGCCGGTATAATAATTAACAACTCTTTCTTTTTCATGGTTCCCCCTCGCCATCGTTGTTATTTCCAGTTTTTCGGCTATCGATCCATCTTTCATTTCAGCAATTCTTCAAAAATTTGCAGCTCCTGCCCATGGGCGATTTCCTTCTTTCCCGCTTCCTTGCCAAGCGCCCTTCTTTTCTCGCCGTGCAGATATAACTCTTCAATCCGATCTGCAATCGCCTGGGGCGTCAACGCGCACAAAAGCCCATCCTTTCCATCTTCAATCTGTTCCCTGTTTCCATTGCAATCGGAAGCAATCACCGCGCAGCCCAACGTCTGCGCCTCCTGGATCGCAATACTTTTCCCTTCAAACCTCGTCGCGTGCACATAGAGATCCGTCTGTGCATAATAAGGATAGGGATTTTCTTCATGCCCCAGCAATAGAAAATCCTCCTCCAGATCCAGCTCCCGGATTTTTTTCGTCAGGGCCTTCCGCTGCTCTCCCTCTCCTAGGATGTACCAGCGAAGCGCATACGATCTATTTTTCAGGATACGCATAGCTTCTATCGCAATATCAAAGCCCTTCTGCCAGGTGAGACGCCCTACGGAAAGAATCCGGAATCCACTATAATCATCGGAAAATCCGCCCTTTTCCCGCGCCCTTTCACGAATCCGATCCTGTTCAACGATATTGTGAAGTACGTCTACCTTCGCCGCATACTCCGGATACACGCGCAGAAAATGCTTTTTTGTCTCCTCAGATACGACGAAAATATTCGTCAATTTTTCAAAGCAGTCCCGATCCATAGCCCTGGTATATCCTGCGTTCTCGTAGTCAATATGTATTAACGCCGCCTTTTTTCGCGCCTTTACGTGATCTGCCACATAGTATACCGAACCGCCCTCGATCCACGCCATAGCCAAGTCAAAGGACATATCAAACCGTTCAGCCCCATCTGATAAGACGCGCCAGAAAAGCTTATCGGCCCGAAGCTTCTTTTCTTTTGCCATCCGAAGAAGGTTCCTTGCCACATAGAAAAATTTACGCACGTAACCGCCGTTTCTTGCAAAAGCACGGAGCGTCCGCCTGGCCAGCATTTTGCGGCCCTTAGGAGTCAAAACCGACTCCTTGCTAAAGGATGTGTGCAGCAAACAGACATGCGCAGGTACCTGACCGATCAATTCACCCTGACCGGTCAGCACATAGAGATAAATTTCATATTTCCGGCTATCTAACTTTGACAAAAATTCCAGTAAAGCTTTCTCTGCGCCGGCGCAGCTTAGCGTATTAATCACGAACAGAAGCTTTTTCTTCATATTTTTCCATCCTATCCGTCTGTTCCTCCAGCTGCCGCATAATCTCCTCATTTTCCCGGATGAGCAAGGAAACCTGCATGGCAAGTTCCTGATTTTTCATCGTCAGCCGAGAGAGCAGCAAGCTAAATTGAAAACTGCCCCATAAGCAAATACCACCTACAAAAAACAGGACCAAGCCCGTTCCTTGGGAAATGTGATGCGTCCAAGAAGAAAATACCGGAAAAATTCCTATGGCGATCAAAAGAGCGCCCAGGATTTCCCATACGACGGCTAGATTTACCGTCAGCCTCCGGACGGAATGATACCAGAAACTGGAAAGCATTACAAAAATACCCACCGCAATGATTCCACATTTGACAACAACAGCCGTTCCTATCATGTCAGCTATTCTCCTTCGCAATTTCCCCAGCGATCAAGCGTCTATCGTATACTTTTCCAGGGGGTTGTTTCCCTTTCCCCCGCTTCATCAGATTCCCCGTGCAGAATATGTGACGGTCAATGTTCCTCTCAATCCATCGAAGACGCATATACGTCACCGTCCAGCCGGCAAAAGAGCCCAGCACCACGCCGATCCCGTACCAGATTTCATCCAACCTCGTGGCAAAAATGCTTCCCACAAGCGTTATGATAAAGAAGCTCAAGGTAGCCAGCACCATACCCATCATATCATTAAAATAATACAAAAACAAAATGGCAGAATACATCAGGAAAAGAATGAAATAACCGGCGGCCAGACACGGATAAATACTCATAACCAGTCCTGAAAATCCAAAGAGCGGAAGCAAGATGATACAAAGCAGATAGACCACGACCGTAATGATAAACTGTATCCGCGCCAGGCTCATCAGGGAGCTCCCCATCTGTCGGAACATCCGCCTTTTGTCGTTCTCAATATCCGCTTTTTTCGCCCCGATGACAGCCTCGGAATACGCCTTGTATTTTTCATGGAAATGCATCTCCACCTGCGCGATAAAAATAATCGTCGCGGATATATTCGTAAACATCGCTAGACAACTGGCCATATCATAGGGCTGATTACAGACGAAGGACTTTACCACGACCATCCGCATATCCGTCGTCCAAAACACAAAATTGTGCACATACATACCGGCTATGTAGAGAAAATTGGTTACAATTAGCTGCCAGTATTTTCCAAAATAGCCCAGTACCTTTTTATATTGATTACTATTCTTCCGAAAATAGCGTTTGATAAAGGAAAATTCCAATACTGCGATCAGGAACATGCCGATTGTCATTGCGAAGAGCATGCTTTCCGTAATGCTCCAATGAAACAGAAAGCGCAGAATCAAAGAAAGAAGAAACGCCACAACCATGCCGATCAGATAGAACAACGATATTTTCTCGTAGTCCTTACAGATAGACAAATAGATCATGGAATAGATCGTCAAAACCAGGGATATGTAACCGCAAAATCCGGTAAATACATAGAATACCTGCACGCCGCCCACAAAATGCTCCCACAGACAGAAAGGAATCCCCAAAAGGCAGCTAAGCACCAGATTAATCACCAGCCCCAGGTAATAACAGGGCAGAATGTCCTGATAGCGCTCCTCATAGATCACGTCCGACATATACTTTGACAGCACCGCGTTAAAAGGCGAAACCGTCAGCAGCGCAAAAATAAATATATACAGGATCGTACAAGAAAATAATTCCCTGTTCAGATACCCTACGGTATTAAATCCCAATACCCAGCCCATCAGCAGAATATTTAGAATAATTACGAACATAGGCGCTACCGTAACGGCCGTACTATAGGTAAATCCTATCAGGTTCGCTACAATGCTGTTTTTCTGAAAAATACTATTGAGCTTTACTCCTATTCCCGCCATATCTTATCCCTCTTTCTGGGCGTTTTCCTCTTCCCATTCCAGTCCCATACTTTCTGCAAAATCCCTGTAAATCGTCCGATACGCGTCGATCATGTACGTATACTGATACTTTGCCAACACACGCCGATAGCCGTTTTCGCCCATTTGAAGGCGCATCTTCTTATTTCTGGCCAAAGACACCATCGCTTTGGCGATCTCTTCTATATTCATAATATGCGTAACGATTCCCGCGGCGCCAAAATCGTCGTTTTCGCCCAGAAGCAGTCCCCGGCAATTCCCCACATCCGTGGCAATCACCGGCTTATGCGCCGCAAAGCTCTCCAGGATCGTCAACGGCTGCCCCTCGCTGATGCTGGTAAGGATCGTCATATCCATCTTTCCCAGGTATTCTTTGATATCGATCCGGCCTGTAAATTCCACATCCGGAATCCCTTCGGCCTCCACCAGATCGAAACACTCCCTGGCGTATTCCTCTTCTTCTTCCCAGGGGCCCATAACCCAGAGTTTTAAGGAAGGTTCCGTCTCTCTGGCAAAGCTAAAAGCATGCAGTAGAGTCTTGATATCTTTAATAGGCGCTATCCGAAGCACGGCCCCCACGTAAATCCGCCCTTCTTCCTCCGCGTCCTTTCCCGGAAGGTTTTGCAGCCTTTCCACAGAAATCCCGTTGGGCGTGATCATTGTCTTTTCAAAGGGACACCCCAATTCCAGTTCCAGCTCCCGTGCGTGCTCGTACAGGCTGGTCACCAGATCTGCCCGCTCGTATGCCAAATTAGACATCTTGCGAAACTGTTCAATCCAGATGTCTTTATAAATACCCTGCACCCACTTAGCCTTGATCAGTTCCTCTTCCCGCTCTCTTGTATAGATTCCGTGCTCCGATATCAGCAAACGTCCCCCGTACAGATGCTTCGCCATGCTGCCAAGGACTCCCGCATAGCCGGTTGCCGTGCAGTGATAGAGATCTGCCTTCGGGATTTCCATCTTCAGCGCATGGAACATAGGCAGATAAATGGAACGCATCATCCACAGGAAATCTGAAAATACGATTTGGCTGTAGTTTAGATTATAGCAATCGGTAACCGCATGAAAAAAATTCACCGACATCAGCAGATCGTTGACAGAGAGAGACTTTTTCTGGAAAAAGTCAAACAACGTTTCCCAATCTACCTGCTGATTCAAAAGAAGGCTGCGTAGCGCCTTGTACTCTTTTTTGCCCATGGGCCTTTTGCGTTTTCTTTTCTGACTCCAATCGTAATCATCCAGATAAAGCTCGTGGATTTCCATTACATTTTCAGGCAGCTCATAGACATACTTCCCGCTCCAGGAACGATTCGCCACAATCGTCAAAAGAATAAATTCCTGACTCGGAAATGCCTGAATCAAATGATGAATCCAACTGGACACACCGCCTACTACATATGGATAACAACCTTCCGCTATAAGACAGATTTTCATAGCAAGTCTTCTTCCCTATCGATATATATTTGCATTTTCTTATGGATACGCATAATGCAGCGCCGTACTCTCCATTGTAAGCACAACTTCTGGTTCCTTGCACTCCAGCAAAAAGACATTTTCTTCCAGCTTTGTAAAGGACCCGCCCTTCATCCGCTGGATTGCTTCGTCATGCGTTCGCAGAATCATCCACGCCGGCCCCATCGTATGATACAGTTGCAAAGAAATTTCCTGATCCTCTCTTTGCTCTCTGTAATCCAAAGCCAAAAACCGCCGAATACGCGCGTCGCTCTCCGACACAGTCAGCCCCTGGAACCCCTGGAACGCTTTCCAGTAATTCTGAATATTCCAATTCAAATCCTCGGACAGCTTTTCCCAGCTGTCTGTTTCATCCTCCGGATATACCGCGGCCGTCACATCCAGCAGAATATTCGTGTAGCCCAGCATCGTCTCTACGCACCGGATCCGCAGATCGTCCCGATAGGTGTGCGTAAAGCCAGCAGAAACCGCCTTTTGCTTCGTCACATTTTCGGAAAGATACCCGACAATCTCGTTGTCCTCTCGATTCTCCTCCACTACGGTCCGTACAGAAGCCATTGCCTTTTCATCCAGCGCGGCTTCCACTTCCTTCTCCGGCAAGGTTCCCGCGTAAAAAGACGCAACCTGATACTCCGGAGCCGCCTCTCGTATAAAGGCTTCATCCTCAGACAGCTTTTCCAGCAGAGATGTACCGGAAATTGTATCGCCGGAGAGTCCCACCTCTGTATCTTCTTTATTTAAGTTTTTCAGATAATAGTGCAACTGCTCTTGATCCGGCTGCAGATCGTCCGCATAATCCAGCTGCGGGGCCATCATACAGGAAAGCCCCAGCTGATTTCTTCGATAGACAGTCATAATGCCCGACCACAAAACGTCTCGTTCTACGCCCCGCATATCTCTGCTGTAAATATTCATCAGTTGCTCTTCATTCTCTTGGGAAAGAACCGGATAATTGGCGACGACCATACTCTGGGCGTTCACTACTGGATAGAGTGTATACGACTCCATCTGGGCGGTAATGGCGGATAGAAGGCCGATGCCGCCGAAGTCCTCCATATACCTGCCGTTTACCACCATCAAGCTTGCGTTGCGATAGCTCTTCTTCCATATAATGACAGGATATTCCTCAGATTCTATATCCTTTTCTTCCATAATCCCTTTCATATAGACCTCTGTGCCCGCTTCCAATTCATACCAGGGCAGCGTCAGATCCATATCCTGCCGCTTCTTCCATTCCTTTTTATCGGACGTCAAATAGACCGCTTCTCCTCCCAGTAGAAATCCGTCATACAAATGTACGCCGTTTACCGTAGTCTTTTCGGCCTTTACACGCTGAATCCCAAACAGGTCTCGGATTTCCCGGCTTTTCTTTATGATAGAAGCGTCCGGCATATTGCAGAAGACCAGATTGACGCCTTCTTCTATATATCCCTCCAGTTCCTCTATTTCTTCCCTTTCTTCCCAGCGGATCTGCGCAGAGTCAATCACCAGCATAGACGCTTTCTCTTTTTGCCCGGCACGCACGCTTTCTCCCAAAGAAGTATAGCTTTCCAGCGCCTTCTTCGTATAAGAAGCCCATACCCCTATGGCATCTTTCATTTTTTCCCCACCAACGTACAAGATGAGCTCTCTTGGATACTCCAAAATTCCATCCGCTTCGTTTTCATAGGCTGTATAAGCTTCACTTTTCCCTGGCAATTCTTCTACATTATCCACGTAAGAATTCACCTCGTAGTCATTCCACATCTCCGTTATGACGCCCGTAGATAAAAACATAAAAACAATGACGAGCATAACGATTGTGATCGCCAAATAATTCCGACGTGATATCATGGTTATCCTCTCACCTTTCCTAAATTCACCGTATCCATGCTCTTAACTAAAAACTCGTATCAGTTCCAGCGTCTCGCGATCTATGACGACATCTGATTTTTTCAGGGCATGCAGCGTTGTAAAAAAGGCTTCTTTATCTTGCAACGTAAAATATAATTTTAGCTTACATGTATAAGCGCTAAGCTGCTCCGGATACTGTTCAGCCAGCCAGGAACCCCATTTTTCTGCATTTTCATAATCCTTGATTTCCATCAAGCGCAGGCAAACATTTTCATACTGCTCTTCCGTTACTCTTACAGCATCTTTTTGCCGGAGTTTTTCCGCCGTATCCGCCATAATATAGACGAAACGTTTCTGCTCAATAGGCGTAAAGATCTGCAGCTTCAGCACTTTATTCATGTAATCCAGCAGCATTTCCTCACAGGCAGTCTCATCCTCTTTTTCCTCTTCGATCTCCTGGGAGAGAGCCTGTACCCGCGTTCGGAATTCATTAAGTTCATCCGTCATAACAGACGCCGCATAATGTGCGGCTTCCGAATCCTCGCTGTCCAACGCCAAGGCGATCGCCGCCAGCGAATCCTGGATTTCTCCTTTGACCATATTCATCATGACCATACGCAGATTTTTCTTTTCATTGATGGCCAGCGCTTCCTCCAGCGGCACCATATTTCGTACCCTTTCTTCATCCGCCTTTAGCTGGGTTTTCACTCGGTCCTTACTGAAAATTACATCTTCCAAATCTGGCGTCATCCAGAAAAGCAACTTATCCAGCAAATATGTAATTATGAAAAAGAGGGGCCCTACAACAGGGCATAAAAGCATCACGAAAAATTTGAGCAGAAAACCGCGCCGGTTATCAAACAGCCTTTCCCATTCGTTCTCCGTCTGCATCTCCTTAGCCGGGACAACCGCCAAAACGCCCCAAAGAAGATAGATCACAGCGATCAGCACATTGATCACCAGTACAATCAGAAATATGACTTCATCCCAAACCGGCATTATGCTGCCTCCTCTTTTAGCTCGCTGCGATATCCCTTCGCTTGGAAACGTTCCATAACGCTTTTCGCCCCTTGCCGATCCGTATTAGACAGCAAGACGTATAAATTCCCCTGCACGATACCCAGATAATCCGTCTGCCGCATCTGCCCGCTAAGTACCCCGGCCGCTTCCTGCCGGTTATGCTCATTCACGCCAGCAACCGCCAGCAGCGTACATTCTGTCAGCCCTTTATCTCTCGCCTCAAAAAATGCCGTTGCCAAATGCGTAAACGCCTCTTCGCCTAGTACATTCGTCCCAGCTACATACCGCTGCTCCTTCAAAGCATCTAAATAGCGATTGGCGCGCAGCACTGTATTTTGAATCAGCGCGCCTATTACCGTCAGGCGATTCGCCTCAGCCAGCGTCATACGCTGCCAGGGAAGTCCCCACAGCATCAGGATTAGCTGCATCTCCTCTCCTTCATAAACGGCGCTGGCCATCAAAGGCATCTGATCCTCCAGGGTTTTATTGATGTAGACCCGGCGCTCCTTTAATTCGTTATACATATTCTCCATCGCCGTGTATTTGATGGAATTGCCTAACCTTCGCGCCTCCTTGGAGGTAGCGGAAAACAGCCGCGCATAGTCGCCGTTCGCTACTGTATAGATTGCCACGCCTTTGCTTTCCATCAGCTTCGCCAGCATTTCTGCCGCATAGAACAGGACTTCCTCCGGCGCGTACGCATCCAGGCGGGAAGTAATCTCATATACCTTCCCAAGGCTGTCCTTCTGATTCATGATCTGCATTTCGAAGCTTTGCTTCATTCGGATATTGCTGTCGTTGATATCTTCAATATCCCCCAGTTTTCCATGAAGATAGCCAACCCTTTCCTCGTGCTCATCTTTTATATAGCGCAGCTGATCGCGCATATAGCCCACGACCATGCCCAAAATAAAGAGCTGGGCAATCCATACATATGTATTATAATCCAACAGCACCTCAAAGCCTGTACGTTCATACATCTGGCGGAAGCAGTAGCCGGCCACCGCTAGTACAGCGGAAAGCAGCGCCTGCTGCTGCCCATGTACGATCGCAAACAGCAGCACATACAAGAGGTAAAAGTCCAGCCTGCCAAAATACCGGCTGCCTACCGCCCGGTTGTTCAACATAAAAAAGGGAATAAAGCAAATGAGATTCTCCGCAAAGGGGATTAATTTCTTAATAATGACCCGAATATTGTGCCAGAGCTTTCCTAGGCGTCCAGCGCCAGCATCCTCATCTCTAAGGAACGTTTCCCGGTAACGCTTCATATACTGGACAACCTTTTTCACACCTTCGTCGTATGAGACGAAAATCCGCGTAGGGTATTCGTCCTGGTATCTGCGTCCATTCAGAAGCAACCGGTGTTTTTCTCCCACAGAATTATCCACCAGCTCAATCTTTTCATCCATATGCTTCTGAATTAGCTCGGCCAGCTGCGTTTCATTGATTTCTTCCATAGAGGAAATATGATAGCACGCATGGGCCGATTTTGTGTCCACGATCGCCTTATAGGCGAACTCTACTGCATCCTTAAGATAAATCATGGAAAAGGAATTCCGGCTATTGGCAGAGATCTTGCCAGTCTTCAATCCCTCCAGACACATCTTAAAGCAGGAATCTTCCAGCCTCTCTCCTTTTTTCGGTATCCCGTAAATATGGTCAAAGCGAAGGATCAGCGTATCCATTCCCTGCGTCGTCCGATAACTGTTGCAAAGTTCCTCCCCGTGGGCGATGGTCAGCGCCTTTAATCCCCGCGACTCTGTCGGCATTGTCTCCGTTACAGACGCCCCATGAACGCTGCTGTACACCTCATGAGAGGAAATATAAACAAAACGGCCCTTCCCCGTTATGGAATAGGCCGACAATAGATTCGTAAGCGCCGTAGAATAGCGTACTGATTCCTGCCTTGCCATATTCCAATCGAAATTCGTATCATATGCCCCCATAAAGATTGTTAATTCCGGCTGAATGCTCTTGAAAATATCTTCGATACTATCCGTATCATAGGCAAAATTGTATCTTTCGAATACACGCTTATACGAAGCCCGCTTATCTTTCCGCCCAGTAAATAAATATACCTGGTGGCCGCTTTTATTCATCTTGTCGATCATAGAATCCATAAATCTACTGCTACCGCCAATTAATAGTACTATCATGTCTTTCGCCGTCCTCATCTTAGATTTTTTTCGGATTCTGTCCCATTATCCCGAAAAATACATAGCACCATAAAAGCTTGAGAGCTTATTCACAAATCCAATGCTTGACTACCGCTTACACATATCAACGCGGATCGTCCTAAAAGCTTATACACAACGCAGAATGCCCTACTATGCGACCAGATGCAAGGGGCTTCGATGATTACGAGTTACTTTGGAAACTGACTGTAAAGCCTGACTGCTCAGAAGAGAAACAATTCATGATTTTTAAGCGGTTCATATTTTCTCTTTTTAGATTTATGTTCGGATGTACATAGCGGTCCAACGTAACGGAAACGCTGGCGTGCCCAAGGATTTCGCTCAATGTTTTTATGTCAAATCCCACCTCTATACATCGTGTGGCGAACGTATGCCCATACAGTATAATAAAGACAAATCGGAGAACCCCCGTAAAATCAAGG
>CAOJIB010000026.1 GCA_948436455.1 uncultured Blautia sp. | reverse complement strand
GGATGCCTCCGGAACGCTTCTTTTGGATGTGCAAAATCGTCGATGGTCCGAGGAAATGCAAAAGATCTGCGGCATTACAAAGGAACAGTTGCCAAAGGTGTACGAAAGCTACACGCCGGTGGGCACGTTACAGCCTGCGATCGCCAGAGAACTGGGGCTTTCGTCCCATGTGAAAATAATCGCCGGCGCGGGGGATAACGCGGCGGCGGCGGTGGGAACCGGCACAGTGGGCGATGGAAGCTGCAATATTTCCCTGGGAACCTCCGGGACGATCTTTGTTTCCAGCAGAACGTTTGCCGTTGCGGGGAACAACGCGCTGCATTCTTTCGCCCACGCGGACGGCGCCTACCATTTGATGGGGTGTATGCTCAGCGCGGCCTCCTGTAATAAATGGTGGAGCGAGGATATTCTGCGGGCGAAGGACTTTGCGGCGGGGCAGGAAAAGATTGAAAGGTTGGGGGAAAATCCGGTATTCTTTCTGCCCTATCTGATGGGAGAACGTTCCCCGCATAATAATCCGAACGCCAGGGCCATGTTTTTCGGCATGTCGATGGATACGACCAGAGAGGAAATGACGCAGGCCGTATTAGAAGGCGTGGCCTTCGGTCTTCGGGATTCCTTGGAAGCGGCGAAGAGCCTGGGCATACGGCTGGAGAGCACGAAGATCTGCGGCGGCGGCGCGAAGAGCCTTCTGTGGAAAAAGATCCTTGCAAATGTGATGAATCTGAAAGTGGATACGATTGAGAGCGAGGAAGGCCCCGCGCTGGGAGGCGCCATGCTCGCGGCCGTCGGCTGCGGCGCATATCCCGATGTGGAAACCGCCGCGAGGAAAATTGTAAAGGTGACGGATACCATAGAACCTGCGCCGGCTATTGTGGAAAAATACGAAGAACGGTATAGGAAATTCCGAAAAATTTATCCTGCGGTGCGGGAGTTATTCTGATCAAAAAGCCTGGATATGAATGGGAAGAGATGCAGGGCGCATAAAACGAGAGGAGGTTGTCCATGATTCAACGAGAAGACATGCTGACGCTGACGCGGCGGATGACGCCGGCCAGGACGTCCATCACCCGGATGGCGGGATGCTATGTAGATGCGGACGGGGAATTTGACGGAAGCTTTAATATTCATTTTCAGAAGCTCTCGGAAGGGGAGAAGGCGAAAAATCTAAAGCTGGCGAAGGCGATTCCCTTTTCCAGAACAAATCAAAATCTGAAAAAATATGAATTCCTGCAGGGGCGGCAGCAAGCGGGCGGTGTATGGCAGCTTCTGATGGCTCTGCGGGAATGCGGCCTTAGAAACGACGCACTGTTGGATACGTTTTACGAACTTGTGATGGTGCATTATAAGGCGCCAGGCGCTTACGCGATCTTGTTTTTCTACGACTGCTACGATATTCTCGCAAAGGCCGCAGATAAGGAAAGACTCTGGGAATCTGAGGAAATGTTCGCCTATCTGATTTGTGCGATCTGTCCGCTGTGCGGAGAATACGAACCGGACGAGCCCGCTTGCGGATTCCTCTTCCCGGCCTTTACGAATGGAAGCGGAGATCTGAATCATGTGCTTGTCTACCAGAAACACCTGGATAGGCCGCATATGGAATTGCCCGAGAAGATTTTAGGCGTCGCACAAAGCTGATGTTTGCAAAAGATTCCATAATTTCATTTAAATAAAAATGCAAATCAGAAGGAGCCGGGCAAAAGTGTCTGGTTTCTTCTGATTATGACGAAAGGCCAAAGCAAGTAAAAGTAAGTGCCGCCGTCAGGTTACGCGGACAGATTGCGAAAAGGGCGCTTTCATGCTATACTGATTTACAAAGAATGAGCAATCGAGCGAATCTGGAGAGGTGGAGGATATGAGAAAGAGTGGAATTTTACTTCCAATCAGCAGCCTGCCTTCCCGTTATGGGATTGGATGCTTTTCGAAAGAAGCCCATGAATGGGTAGACTTTCTAAAGGGAGCCGGGCAGGGTTTTTGGCAGATTCTGCCGTTAGGGCCTACCGGATATGGCGATTCCCCGTACCAGTCCTTTTCTACGTTTGCTGGGAATCCCTATTATATCAGCCTAGATGGGCTTGTTTCCTATGGATGGCTGACGAAAGAGGAGTGCGACGCCGCAGATGCTGGCAGGGACGATCGGTATGTGAATTACGGCGCGCTGTACGAGAGCCGGCGCGGCCTGCTGAAGAAGGCGTTTGAAAGAAGTCGGATTTGGACGGACGAGAGCTATCGGAAGTTTTGCCAGGAAGAGGAAGAATGGCTGGAGGATTACGCCCTGTTTATGGCGCTTAAGGATGCAAATGCCGGAAAGCCTTGGACTGTATGGGAAGATGCTCTGAAGTACCGGGAGGAAAGCGCCTTAGAGAAAATGGCCAAGGAGCTTGTGGGGGAAATTCACTATTACAAATTCCTGCAGTACGAATTTTACAGAGAATGGCTGGCGTTAAAGGCGTATGCGAACGATCGGGGCATTCGGATCATCGGTGATATTCCTGTTTATGTATCGATGGACAGCGCGGAAGCCTGGTCAAAAAAGGAGTTGTTCCAGTTTGACAAGCAGGGGCGTCCGCTGGCAGTGGCGGGATGTCCGCCGGATGGCTTCTCAGCGGTGGGGCAGCTATGGGGGAATCCGCTCTACGACTGGGAATACCATCGTTCGACGGGTTTTTCCTGGTGGCTGAAACGTCTGGCTTTTTGCTTTCGTATGTATGATACGGTGCGGATCGATCATTTCCGAGGGTTCGACGAGTATTATGCGATTCCTTACGGAGCAATGGATGCAAGAGACGGACGTTGGAGAAAGGGGCCGGGGATGGAGCTTTTTGAAAAGGTCCGGCAGGCTTTTGGGGAAAAGGAAATTATCGCGGAGGATCTGGGCTATGTGACGGATTCGGTGCGAAAGCTGGTTTCTGACAGCGGGTATCCGGGGATGAAGGTGTTGGAATTTGCTTTTGATTCCAGGGATTCCGGAAGCGCCAGGGATTATCTGCCGCATAATTACGAGAAGAATAGCGTCGTATATACGGGAACTCATGACAATGAAACGATTACCGGCTGGTTTTGCGAGGGGTTGAAAGAGGAAGAAAAGCAGATGGTTCGGGAATATTTCTGCGAAGAATACCGGCCGGATACAAAAATGTATGTTCCACTGGTATGCGCGGCGATGGCGAGCGTTTCCAAGCTATGCGTGATCCCTATGCAGGATTGGCTCGGCTACGACAATCGTGCCCGGATGAATACGCCCTCCACAACTGGGAAAAACTGGCGATGGCGGATAAAAAAAGAAGAGCTGACAGAAGAATTGCAAAAAAAGATGTACGCGGCAGTCGCGCGATACGGACGGCTTTAGCGGTGGGCGGGAGCCGTTTGTAGTTCAGTAAAGAGAAAAATGGTTGTCCCAAGAGCTGCGGCAGCCATTTTGTTATGCCGTAATATACGAAGAAAACGAGGAGGAAGCTGCTTTATGAAGGTGGTCGTTGCGATCGATTCGTTTAAGGGGAGCTTAAGCTCCATAGAAGCCGGAAACGCGGCGAAAGAGGGAATAGAAAAGGCTTGTTCTGCAAACGTGGTTGTAAAGCCGCTGGCGGATGGCGGCGAGGGAACGACAAAAGCCCTTGTGGAGGGATTAGGCGGCGTCTATCAAACGCTTATGGTGACCGGACCTTTAGGGCTTCCGACCAAAGCAAGTTATGGGATTTTGAAGGATGGAAAAACAGCGGTGATGGAAATGGCGGAGGCGGCGGGAATCTTTTTGATAAAAAGAGAAGAGCTGAATCCGTGGAAGGCGTCTACTACGGGCGTGGGCGAAATGATCCGGGACGCTATAGCGCGGGGATGCCGGGAATTTATTATCGGGATCGGCGGCAGCGCTACGACGGAGGGTGGGATCGGTATGCTGCAGGCGATGGGTTATGCGTTTTATGATTCTGAGGGGAACATTTTGCCTCCCGTATTTGAAAGCCTGGGCAGGATCGCCAGGATTTGTGGGGAAAACGTGCCGGCCGTGTTAAAAGAGTGCCGTTTTCAGATCGCCTGCGATGTAACGAATCCATTATGCGGAGAGAATGGAGCCGTTTTTGTTTTCGGGCCGCAAAAAGGCGTGAAGCCGGAAGAGAGAAAGGCTATGGATCAAGCCATGGATCATTACGCCCAAAAAACGACGGAATTTTTTGGACAGGATTACCGTAGGAACGCCGGGGCGGGGGCGGCTGGCGGCCTGGGCTATGCGTTTCTTAGCTATTTCCCCAATGTATGGCTAAAATCCGGTATTTCCATTGTCTTGGAGGCAACTGCGCTAGAGGCGGAATTACGCGATGCAGATGTGGTGGTTACCGGGGAGGGGCGGCTGGATTTCCAAACTGCGATGGGCAAAGCGCCGGTGGGCGTCGCTCATCTGGCGAAAAAATACGGCTGTAAAGTCGTTGCCTTTGCCGGTGGTGTGACGGAAGACGCGGTGAAATGCAACGAAGAGGGGATCGACGCATTTTTCCCCATTGTACGTGGCGTGACGACTCTTGAAGAAGCCATGAATACGCAAAACGCCAGAAAAAATATGACGCTTTGCGTAGAACAGGTTTTCCGACTTTTGTAAAACGCAAGATAGAGGAAACGCGCTGATTTACTGCTGAAGGGATTCTTCCTGGAGCTTGTCGAAAGCGGCCATGCATTCATCTACAGACGCGCCTTGCAGTAAGTCCCGGACGATCAGACAGGTATTTCCCCATTGTTCTACTTTCATGCCCGCATTGCTGCCTAGGACGTAAGTGCCGTTGTTTACCAAGTCATTTAGCGGCTGCAGGGCAGGGATGCAGTCGACCTCTACATTTTTGGAGGGAGAGATGACCTGATTGGTTTCCGCATATATTTGCAGCGCTTCGTCGGAAAGGACGACCTCCAGGACGTCCAGGGTTTCCTCCAGATGTTCGGCGTCTTTTAGGACCGACATGCCCGTCATGGATACGACCGGCATCTGTCCCCGGTTGCTAGGAAAGCCGATGACCTGCATGTTGAAATCTGGATTTCCATAGGCTGTTTCAGTGTTGGCGGCTCCCCAGTAGGCCATAACGATCGGCGTTTTTTGCGCCAGGAAGTCCGCGCCTTCGCCGTCGATCGCCTCGTACGTATAGGCGGTTTCGGCGTCAATATAGCCCAGGTCAATGAGCTTTTTCAGGTATTCAAAACCCGTTCGCATATAGTCGCTGTATTTGGCCTCGCCGTTGTTGAGCGCTTCGATCTCTGCGGCGGTATGATCGCCGTTATACAGGTCGGCAAAGGCCTGAGCGAAGACAAAAGTTTCCAGCCACCAGCGATTTGCGCCGATGGGTGTTTCTATGCCGTTTTCCTTAAAGACGCGGCAGCATTCCAGGAATTCCTCCGGCGTGTTCGGCAGGGAGAGACTGTACTGGTCGAACATATCTTTGTTGACAAACAGCCCGTAAACGACGACCTCCTGTGGGATTCCCATCAGCTTTCCATCCACGGTGTTCGCCGTTTTAACGACTTCCCGGAGATTCTTCGCGCAGTCGAGGTCGGACAGATCGGCCAGCCGGCCTTCTTCGCCTGTCTTTTGCAGAATGTCTGGATTTAATAGGTAAAAATCATCCATATGGTTCCGAATTCGGTCAAGGGCCACGTCGTCGTAGGATTTCTCCTGGTAGTCCGTAGCCGTATAGGTGTTGTATTCTATCGTTACATTGAGTTTTTCTTCCGCTAGGATAATTGTTTTGTCAAAGGCTGTCCGGGCCACGTTCTTAGCGTCTGGTTTAGATCGTTCCATGGGTACGAAAAGGGCGATGGCCGTTTTGTTACTTTCTTCGTTTTGAATTAGATTTTCACCGGTAGTTTCTTGTTTTCCGCAGGCTGCTGCTGTCAGGGTCATAATCCCGATTAGAATAGCGGCGACCATCTTTTTCATATTCTTTTTCATTCATACTCCTTTTTTGTTATTGCTTCTGAATACACTGGCAAATGGTTTTAGCGAGCAAATCTACGTCGATCGGTTTGGCGATATGTGCGTTCATACCGGCGTCCAGCGCGTCTTTGACGTCCTCTGTAAAAGCGTTGGCCGTCATGGCGATGATCGGTATGGTCATTGCGTCTGCGCGGCCGGAAGAGCGGATGGCCAGGGAGGCTTCGTAGCCGTTCATGACAGGCATTTGGACATCCATCAGGATCGCGTCGAAGCTTCCGGGCGGTGATTGCTCGAAATGCTCCACAGCCAGCCGGCCGTTTTCCACAATCTCGCAGGAAGCGCCTTCTATATCTAGAAGTTCAGATAAAATTTCGGAATTGATTTCGTTATCCTCCGCCACTAGGAAATGCCGTCCCTGCAGACTGTCTTCTTCGGCGCTCGTATCAGGCGGGCTGCCTGTGTTAGAATCTCTGGACATTTCCAGGATCTTCTCTTTGAAAGCGGATACGAAGAATGGTTTGGGAAGGAAGCCGTCGAGTCCCGCCCGCAGCGCCTCCTTTTGGATACCGTCTAAGTCATAGGCTGTCATAAGCAAGATCGGGGTATGCGCCGGTGTGATCGTCCGTAGCAGTCTGGCGGTTTCAAAATTGTCCATTCCTGGCATTTGCCAATCCAGCAGGATCACGTGGGAGTGCTCACCGCTTTTACAGGCGGCTTCTTCCAGATATAGGGCTTCTTCTCCATTACATGCCGTAGCTACGCGTATTCCCATATCCTCCAAAAGCAATTGAATAGACGTACGGGTATCTGCGTCGTCGTCCGCCACAAGAATGCGCGAAATACCATGCTGCTCCCAGAATTTTTCGTCGTTTTTGCCATCCGGGATACGAAGCTCCAGATCTACGGTAAATAGAGTTCCCATATCCACTTCGCTGGCTACCTCGATGGTTCCGCCCATGAGTTCGACAATATTTTTGGTGATGGCCATGCCGAGGCCTGTGCCCTGTACTTTATTCGTCGTACTGTTTTCAGCTCTGGTGAAGGCGTCAAAGATTGTTTTTAAATATTCCGGCGTCATGCCGTAGCCGTCGTCTTCCACTTCGATACGGATATGTGCGTACTGGTTGGAACGCTGCTGCAGTCCGAAAATACGTAGCCAAATATGGCCTTCTTCCGGCGTATATTTGACCGCGTTGGAAAGGAGGTTGATCAGGATCTGATTAAGCCGTGTTTCATCGCCGATGAGATGCTCATGCTTGATTCTCGTTGCTGTGATCTCCAGGCTCTGACGTTTGGCCGCCGCGGCCGGGCGAATGATCGCGTCGATGGAAGAAATCAGATCGTTTAGAGAGAATTCCCCGATTGTCAGTACGGCCTTCCCGCTTTCGATTTTGGAAATATCCAGTACGTCGTTGATCAGACTTAGCAGATGCTGACCTGAGGCGGTGATTTTCCTTGTATATTCCCGTACCTGCACAGGATTGTCGGCGTCCTTTGCGAGCAGCGTGGTAAAGCCTAATATGGCGTTCATGGGCGTGCGGATATCGTGTGACATATTCGAAAGGAACATCGTCTTGGAGTTATTTGCAATTTGCGCCGTCTGCAACGCTTCTTTAAGCTGTTTATTGTAAAGCTCCCTTTCCGCATCTCGGTCTTTGCGGATTTTGTCATGTTGTTTTTCGAAGGACAAATAAAGCACGCAGCAGCAAAAAAACGCGGCCAACATGACGAATACGACGATAAATATATTTTGATTTACCGCATCTCCTTCCCGTTGGATCGCCTGTACCGGCACATACCCGATCAGATACATCGATCCGTCGTTGACGGCCCACATATAGATGAGAGAGGCTTCGTTTAAGATATCGTGGTAAAACATGACGTTTTTGCCGTCTTTGATGCTCTCGCTTACATTTGTCTGGATATCATCCTCTAGAATTTTATTAGCATAATAAAAATCCTCCAGGCTCATGTGGCCCGCATCCCGTTCTCCAATGCCTTTGGGCTTTAATACCAGCCGTTGGCTGGTTGCATCCATGAGATAGAGCTTTGCTTCTTCATTATAAAATCCGCCGGGGAGGGCGCCGTCGAAGGAGTCGTAGATATATTCGATATAAAGTGTTGCGATTTCTTCGGAATTTTTCAGAACGGGACATTTGAGCGTATAAGACCAGGTTCCCATACTGTTTACGTAGGAAATGGACAACGGCATATCGTCTACGGTTTTTCCATCTGAAAAATCCAGACCTTTTTCTGTAAATGTTTCGCCGGTATTGGAAATTCCGGAAGTTTCGCCGGCCGCTATGAAGGACAGCTTGACCATAGTGTCATTTTTTTCATAGGAAAGGATATATTCTTCCGGATCGTTGGCATTGGCGATTTCCCGGGAAATCAGCTTTTGAAACTCCGCCTCTCTTTTTAAAAGCGTTTCAATTGTATTGCCGATCAGATCTAGGCTTTCGCTTAGATTATTGACGGCTGATGCGGACATTTCCGTCGAAATTCTTTTTGAGATGAAAAAGACAACTGTGCCCAGGATACAAAAGACCAGAAGAAAGGGAACGATCAGCTTCCGTCTTTGGAGTATCTCATTTTTTTCTTTTTTTTCCATAATCAATTACCTGAGAATATTGCTGTATAGTTTGTAAATTTTATAATATTATATGATTATGCGGACGTCCGCCGTCGTTTTTTCTTTTTGGCGGGCATAAGGCGCAGGACGATCCAGCAGAAAATCTGTACTAGAAGGATGCCGGCAAAGCTGCCAATACTGTCGATCATCACATCTCTTGCGGCGGCGCTTCGACCGGCGACGAAAGATTGATGAAATTCATCCAAGCAGGCGAAGCCTACGCAGAGGGCGCCAGCCAGAAATACCAAGGCAAGGCCTCGAAGATTGTATACGTATAAAGGAAAAGAAACGGCTACGGCCAGAAAGAAATATTCCGTCATATGGGCCAGCTTGCGCACCTTTGGGTGGATACGTTCCGCGTGGTATTGTACCGTGCTTTCGTCCATTCCTAGATTCATCAGCGTGTTCCCGGTTTCTACGATTTTGTAGCTCACCTTGTAGCTTAGATTGGCAGAGACCTCCCCGTTCTGCCCGGAAAATGAAAAGATGAGATACATGATCAGAAGCGCCGGGAAGAAAGACAATGGTTTTATGAATGCGATCAGATATTTCATAGTGTCTATCATACCATGCGAATGGAAAAATGTCCATGTTTCTTTTGCGGGCGCAGGCCTGTAGGGCGGTGGAATCAAAGGCGAAAGTACGAAGGCTTTCTCTAAACTTCCTGTACTAAAAAGAGATTGTCCTCATATATTAACTGTAAAGGAGGAAGGAGTGTTGGAGAGTGCGCAGATTACGAGTATATTTGCCGGGAGCGTTCGCAGCAGGCTGACGAGGGAACCGTTGGATTACGACGGGCTCTATGAGATCCGCCTGCGGGCGGAGCGGCCGGTCCTGGTGGTATATCAGGGAAAGGAGTGGTTCTTAGGAGAAAAAGGAGGACTGGAAAGGGAGGAAAGAAGGAGCTACACGGCGCGAAAAGAGGATATTCGGGAAACGCTGGAGTATATAGCGGGATATTCACTGTACGCTTTTGAAGAAGAGTTGCGCCAGGGATTTCTTACGATCCAGGGAGGGCACCGGGTGGGCGTAGCGGGAAAGACGGTAATGGAAGGAGGAAAGGTCCAAAGCATGACGGACATTTCCTTTTTAAATTTACGGCTGGCCCATGAAAAAAGAGGCTGCGCCGATCCGGTGATGCCCTGGGTGCGACAAAAGGAAGATATTTACGATACGCTGATCATTTCGCCGCCCAGGTGTGGCAAGACGACTCTTTTGCGGGATATGATCCGTCAGATCTCTAACGGGGATGAAAAATGCGCCGGCTGCACGGTAGGCGTGGTGGACGAACGTTCCGAGCTGGCTGGCTGTTGGCAGGGCGTTCCCCAAAACGATCTGGGAATACGCACCGATGTGCTGGACGCCTGTAAAAAGGCAGAAGGTATGCTGATGCTGCTTCGGTCCATGGCGCCCCGGGTCGTGGCGGTGGACGAGCTGGGACCTTTGGAAGATCTCCAGGGGATTGAGTCGGTGATTCACTGCGGCTGCCGTCTGCTGGCGACGATGCATGGGAATTCCCTGGACGACGTCCGCCGCCGGCCTTTGATGGAACGGCTGTGGAGGGAGAGAATCTTTTCTCGGTATCTGGTATTGAAGGGAGGCGGCAGGGCCGGGGTTTTAGAAGGAATCTATGACGGGGAGGGAAGAAAGATTGGTGAGGGGTAAGCGGTATGATGCGATGGATTGGCTGCGTAATGATGATGATTTCCGGTGCGGGACTGGGATTTTATTACAGCGCCCGCTTTGGCAGACGGGTGGCGCTTCTTACGGGCCTTTACCAGATGGTGAATCTTCTGAAGGGAGAAATCTCCTATGGGAGCCGGCCGCTGCCGGAAGCATTTCTGGGGATGAAAGGAAAACTCAAGGCGCCGATTTCTGATTTTGCATGCTGCGTAGCGCTGGAAGCACAGAGACGTCAAGGAAAGCCTTTTGCAGAGATTTTTTCCTGTGCGGTGCAAAAGGTCTTCAAAGACAGCGCGTTAAAGGAGAGCGATCTGGAGGCGCTTTCGGATCTAGGAAATCATCTGGGGTATTTGGACAGGCAGATGCAGCTGCGGGTATTGGATTTTTATGGGCATAATCTCCAGGATTGTATCCAGGAATTGCGCAGGGAGCTGCCGTCTCAGAAGAAGGTCTGTCAGAGCCTTGGCGTGATGGGAGGGGTGTTTTTAGCAATATTGCTGGCCTAAGAAACGATTTCCAAAAGCCGGAGGAAGGGAGGGGTGTCTTTGGAAGTAACCATTATCTTCAAAATCGCGGCTGTCGGTATTTTAGTATCGGTGCTTTCCCAGGTATTGAAGCACAGCGGAAGAGAAGAACAAGCGTTTCTTACCAGTCTGGCGGGATTGCTTTTGGTGCTTTCCTGGATCCTTCCCTATATCCGGGATTTGTTTGTAAGTATCCAGGAATTGTTTCTATTATAAAAGGAGGAGCCTATGGAAATGGTGCGTGTTTCTCTGCTGGGAATCACCGGGATCGTACTGGGATTTCTGCTCAAAGGGACCCGCCCGGAGTATTCTTTCTATGTTTCCCTGGGGATCGGCGTCTGTATTCTGATGATGGCGGTGGGCAAGCTGGATTATCTTTACGAAGCCCTGGAGACGATCCGCGAGACCATACCCATCGACAGCGGCTATCTTTCGGCGCTTCTGAAAATGATCGGGATCGCCTATGTGGGACAGTTTACCTCGGGGATCTGCAAGGACGCCGGCTATGCGGCCATCGGCGGGCAGATCGAGCTTTTTGGAAAGCTGGTCATCATGAGCCTGTCTATGCCGATCCTTCTGGCGCTTCTGGAAACGGTCCATGCCTTTTTGGAATAAGCGCCGGCGGCTGGCAGGGCTTTTATGGGGCGTATGTCTGTTCCTCCTTTTAAATAGTACGGAAGTATGGGGAAGCGACGGCACGAAAGAAGAATTGGGAATGGCCGGAGAAATCCTGGAGGATATGGATCTAGCCCAGGTTCAGGAATTGATGGATGAAATGCTAGGAGAGCAAGGATTTTCCTTGAAAGAAACCGTCGCCAGGCTGATGGCGGGGGAGGAAATATTTTCCAAGGAAACGCTGTATCTGCTGATCCGGGAAACGCTTTTTTCCCAATTATCGAGAGAAAGGAACCTGCTTTTACAGATTTTGCTGCTTTTGATCGTGGCGGCGGTCTTTACAAATCTGGCGCTGGTTTTTGACAACGGGCAGATCGGAGAGATCAGCTTTTATGTGGTTTATCTGATGCTCTTTATGCTGCTGGTGGAATCGTTCCAGGGCTTAAGTATGCAGCTTTCTTATAATCTAACGGCGGTGACTTCCTTTATGAGCGCCTTAACGCCCGCGTATTTTTTGGCGGTAGCGGCTGCTACGGGAGCCGGGACGGCCGCCATGTTTTATCAGGTGGTGCTGGTGCTCTCCGGGATGATTCAATGGATCATGCTGGCGTTTCTTTTGCCAGCGACGAATCTCTACGTACTGCTGCAGTTGATCAACCACTTATCCAAGGAGCCGATTTTATCTCGGATGGCCGATCTGCTGCGGACAATCATTGAATGGGCTTTAAAGACTATGCTGGGCGTGGTCGTAGGCATGCAGGTGGTGCAGGGGCTGATTTCTCCAGTGATCGATTCTTTAAAACGGACGGCCATCGGGAAAACCGCCAGCGCCATTCCCGGCGTGGGATGGGCCATCAATGCGGTCACGGAGATCGTTTTGACCAGCGCAGTGCTGGTACGCAACTGTCTGGGCGTCGCTTTTTTGATTGCCTTTTTGCTTTGGGGAATCACGCCTCTTCTGAAATACGGCGTCAATACCCTGCTCTACCGGCTGATCGCCGCGGTGGCCCAGCCGATTTCCGACAAGCGGATCGTGGGGTGCTTAGGGACGATGGGCGAGGGCTGCGGCCTACTTTTGCGGATTTTGCTCACCACGCAGGTGTTATGTATGTTGACGATCGTCATTCTGGCGGTGACCTTTGGAGGGAATGGATGAAGGGAGCGCTTTATGGATGGATGAAGCAGCTGGCGGTGTTTTATATTTTTCTCACCGCGGTGATGAATTTTCTACCGGATGAAAAATATGCCCGCTACATTCGCTATTTTACCGGTATGCTGTTGATTTTGCTGGTGCTTAGCCCTCTGCTGGAGCTTTTGAATCTGAAGGATGCGTTAAATGCACGGGTTTGGGAGGAAACGGTGAAGGAGAAAGCCGGAGAGCTTCCAGCAGCGGATGAGCTGCAAGGTACATATTTGCGAAGGGCTTATGAACAGGAAATCGCCCGCCAGATCCAGGAGGAGTTGAAAAAGCAAAAGATCCAGGCGCAGGTGACGGTGACGCTTAGGGAAGAGGAGCCGGCAAAGATCGAAGAGATCACCGTGCGTACGGACGAAGAAATTCCTTGGGAGAAAAAGGAGGCGGTGCAGGATGAATTGGAAAAAGCCTATGGAATCCGGGGAGAAATTCTCGTGGAAAAGCATGGGGAAACAGCAGTGGATGCTTCTTCTGCTAGTGGGAATCCTGCTGGCGGTGATCGCGATGCCGACCGCTGAGAGAAGCACTTCTCAGAAAACCAGCGAGCTTCTTACCGGAACCGGCAGCCGCAAAGAGGAAACGACGGGAAAAGCAGCGATGGAGGAGCAGCTAGCCGGGCTTTTATCCCAGGTGGAAGGCGTCGGGGAAGTACGGGTGATGCTGACGGTAAAAGGCGCGTCAAAAAATTTGTATGGTGAAAGCGTCGGAGAGGAAACGGTCACCGGCGTGCTGGTTGCGGCCGACGGTGCGGACGATTTGAAAGTGGTGCAAAATATTCAGGAGGCAGTTCAGGCATTATTTCAGGTGGAACCCCATAAAATTAAAGTAATGAAAATGAAATAAGGAGAGTGCAAGTGAAAAAAGTACTGAAAAAAAATCAGGTGATCATCACCGCACTGGCCGCCCTGATCGCTGTGGCCGGCTATCTGAATTTCGCAGATGTGAATTTGGGACGGAAAGACAAAGAAACGAATGCCGAAGGGACGAACATTGTGGAGGATATTGACAGCCTGGATTACGATCTGACGGATGAAACGGCGCTGTTGTCCGAGGAGGATGGCCAGGACATTTCCCAGGAGACGGCCCAAATGGAGGAGGATGCAAGCACGGTGACCGATACGCCGGGGGAAGCGGTGCTGACCGGCACGTCCGATTTCGCGGCGCAGGCCAGGATCAGCCGGGAGCAGATCCGTTCCCAGAATAAGGCCAGCTTGCAGGAGATCATTGATAATTCCGAGCTGTCTCAGGAGCAGAAGTCCGAAGCGGTCAGCAGTATGGTCAACATGACGGAAATGATGGAAAAGGAGGCGGCGGCGGAGCTTCTTTTGGAAGCCAAGGGCTTTTCCGACGTGGTGGTAAATCTCACTGGGGAAACGGCGGACGTGGTGGTTCCCGACAGCAATATCGACGACGCCAAGCGCGCGCAGATCGAAGATATTGTCAAGCGAAAAACGGGCATTGCGCCGGAGAATATTGTAATTTCCCCATTGGGCGAGACAGAATAAAGACTGTCGGCCGCAAAAGAAAAGCGGGAACGAATCCGGTGCGGGGTGATTTGGCCTTGACAGCCGAAACATACCTATAATAGAATACACATGTATCACAGCAGGTACTGAAAAAGGATAGGTAGGAGGTTTATCGTGTCAGGGTATACGAAAGAAATAGAGAAAAGGCGTACATTTGCGATCATCTCCCATCCCGACGCTGGAAAGACCACGTTGACGGAAAAGTTTCTTCTCTACGGCGGAGCCATCAATTTGGCCGGTTCCGTGAAGGGAAAGGCCACGGCCCGTCACGCGGTATCCGACTGGATGGAGATTGAGAAGGAGCGGGGGATCTCCATTACTTCCTCCGTATTGCAATTCCATTACGATGGCTATTGTATTAACATATTGGATACACCGGGACACCAGGATTTCTCAGAAGACACATATCGTACGTTGATGGCGGCGGATTCCGCGGTAATGGTCATCGACGGTTCCAAGGGAGTAGAGGCGCAGACCAGAAAACTTTTTAAAGTTTGTGTGATGCGCCATATTCCCATTTTTACGTTCATCAATAAGATGGATCGGGACGCCAACGACACCTTCGCATTGTTGGATGAAATCGAAAAAGAGCTGGGAATCGCCACCTGTCCGGTCAACTGGCCCATCGGCTCGGGGAAAGCCTTCCGGGGCGTTTATGACAGGAATACCCAAAAGGTGCTCACGTTTTCGGACACCCAAAAGGGGACGAAGGAGGGCGTCTGGGAGGAAATCGGCGTCGACGAAAAACGGCTGGAGGAAGTGATTTCCCCGGAGCAAAAAGAGACGCTTTTGGAGGAGATTGAGCTGTTGGATGGAGCCAGCGCGCCCTTTGACCAGGCGATGGTGGACAAAGGGGAGCTGACGCCGGTTTTTTTCGGCTCGGCTTTAACGAATTTTGGCGTGGAAACCTTCCTTCGGCATTTCCTTTCCATGGCGGCGCCGCCCCTGCCTCGGACGGCGGACATAGGGCCGGTGAATCCTATGGGCGACGATTTTTCCGCCTTTGTATTTAAGATTCAGGCCAATATGAATAAGGCGCACCGGGACCGGATCGCCTTTCTTCGCGTCTGCTCCGGGAAATTCGACGCGTCCCGGGAGGTGTTCCATGTGCAGGGCAATAAAAAGCTGCGCCTTTCCCAGCCCCAGCAGATGATGGCGCAGGATCGGCATATTGTGGAGGAGGCGTACGCCGGGGATATTATCGGTGTTTTCGATCCAGGCCTGTTTTCCATTGGGGATACCTTATGCGCTCCCGGACAGAAATTCGTCTATGAGGGGATTCCCACCTTCGCGCCGGAGCATTTTGCCAGGGTTCGCCAGGCGGACACGATGAAGCGGAAGCAGTTTGTCAAAGGAATTAACCAGATCGCCCAGGAAGGAGCGATCCAGATTTTCCAGGAATACCATACAGGTATGGAGGAGATCATCGTAGGCGTTGTGGGCGTGCTTCAGTTCGACGTGTTGCGTTACCGGCTGGAAAACGAGTACAAGGTAGAGATTCTTTTAGAAACGCTGCCGTACGGCCACATTCGCTGGATCGCCAATCAGGAGGAAGTCGATGTGGAAAAGATTACCGGTACTTCCGATATGAAGAAAGTCACCGACTTAAAAGGAAACCCGCTGCTGCTTTTTGTCAATCCCTGGAGCGTGGATATGACTTTGAAGCGGAACGAAGGATTGGTGCTGGAAGAATTCGGCCGTTCATGATTTGTAACGTTACCATGATTTCTGACGCTTTGGAAAAAAGACTTTTAATTGGCTGCCGGTTTTGGTATACTAGAGGTAGAATACTCCTGTCTCTTCACAAGATGAGGGAAAAAGAATTTTTATAATAAGGAAGGAAAGCTATGGCAGAAAAGAGAACGATCTATAAAATACAGGACATCGGCGGCAGCGGCTCAGTGAAAATTTCCGACGAGGTAGTGGCGGTTATCGCAGGCCTGGCGGCTACGGAAGTAGAAGGTGTCGCTTCGATGGCCGGCAATATCACCAACGAGCTGGTGGGCAAGCTGGGCATGAAAAACCTTTCCAAAGGCGTAAAAATTACAGTGTTGGAGTACGTGGTGACGGTGGATCTGGCATTGAATATTGAATACGGCCAGAATATTTTAGAAACCAGCAAGCGAGTGCAGGAAAAGGTAAAATCTACGCTGGAAAATATGACGGGCTTGGAAGTGGCCGACGTTAATATCCGGATTGTCAGCGTAGATATGGACAATGAAAATAAGAAATAAGTTTCGCGGCGTGGGCGAGACTGCGGTCGCTTTTAAAAAACAGAAAAGGAAAAGGGGAATTTTTTCTTTCAGATTGTAGACAAAGTGATTTCTGGTTATGGGTGCGTGAGGGCGTAGCCATGGATTTTACCAGGGCGGCGACTTTGTCGGTACTTTCAAAGGAAAAGGATAACTTTTCCTTTTTTCAGATGCTTTCGTATGTGGAAAAGTTGCCGGCGGCAGTTTTTTTGCGGGCGGTTACGGAGGAAAGGGACAACCCATGGGAAGACGGGAATTAAGAGAACATATTTTTAAACTTTTATTTATCAATCAGTTTCATGAGGCGCCGGACATGCCGGAGCAGTTTGTCCTTTATCTGGAAGAGCTGGAGGGCCTGCAGGAAAAGGACAGCATGTACATTCGAGGAAAATGCGAGAATATTATTGGGCGTCAAGAAGAGATCGATAATGTGATCGGTGAGACTTCCAAAGGCTGGAAGACCAATCGTATGAACCGGGCGGATCTGACGCTTTTGCGGCTGGCCATTTATGAAATGCTCTACGATGAGGATGTGCCGGTGAAGGTGGCGATCAACGAGGCGGTGGAGCTGGCCAAGCGTTTCGGCGGGGAGGAATCCCCTTCCTTTATTAATGGAATTCTGGGAAAAATCGCGGAGAAGCATCATGCGTAGCGTCTATACGGTAGAACAGGTGAATTCCTATGTGAAGAACATGTTCGATCAGGATTTCCTGCTTCAGAATATCGCCGTGAAAGGAGAAATATCCAATTGCAAATACCACACCTCCGGCCATATTTATTTTTCACTGAAGGACGAGAGCGCCAGCATGGCCTGCGTCATGTTTGCAGGGCAGAGAAAAGGGCTGGCTTTCGCAATGAAAAACGGGGATAAGGTCGTGGTAAAGGGCGTTGTTAGCGTCTATGAGCGGGACGGCCGCTACCAGCTTTATGCCAGAGAGATTACCTTGGAGGGCGCGGGGCTTCTCTATGAAAGATTTCTGGCGCTGAAAAAGGAACTGGAGGAAATGGGTATGTTTTCCCGGGAATACAAGCAGCCCATTCCTTCCTATGTCCGGACGGTAGGCGTAGTTACCGCTCCCACAGGCGCAGCCATCCTGGATATCCAGAATATTACCCACCGGCGCAATCCTTACGTACAGGTAATCCTCTATCCGGCGCAGGTGCAGGGTGAAGGAGCGGCAGAGAGCATTGTTCGGGGCATCGAAGTGTTGGATGCAAGCGGTGTGGACGTGCTGATCGTCGGACGGGGCGGCGGTTCTATGGAGGATTTGTGGGCTTTTAATGAGGAAATCGTCGCCCGGGCGATTTTTGCGTGTAATACACCGGTGATTTCCGCGGTGGGCCATGAAACCGACGTGACGATCGCAGATTTTGTGGCGGATCTGCGGGCGCCGACTCCATCGGCGGCGGCGGAGCTGGCCGTCTTTGATTATCGCCTTTTTCGGGAGCAGCTCTTATCTTACGAGAATCGGCTTTCCAGAAGCTTTCGGGAGAGGCTGGCCTGGCTGCGTATTCGTATGGACGGCTATCAGAAGCTATTCGCCCGGTTGAGTCCTGAAAACCAAATTCGCCAGCAGCGTCAGCGCTTGATCGATCTGGAAGAAAAGTTGACGGCCGGTATGCATCGGCGGCTTTCGGATGCGAAGAGCACGTTGCGTCTGTATGCCGCTCGCTTGGAGGGGTTATCCCCGGTGAAAAAGCTCAGCCAGGGCTATGCCTATGTGTCGGATGGGAAAGGACGTACGGTGACGGACGCCCGGCAGGTGCAGATGGGAACGCTTCTGCAGATACAGCTGGCTAACGGACGCCTGGCGGCGGAGGTAAAGGAAATCATACCGTAACGGAGGAATTTTTTCCATGGCAAAAAAAGAAAATCGAAGCATAGAGAAAGCCTTTGAGGCGATGGACGAGATTATTGAGCAGCTGGAGGGCCGGGAGATTACCCTGGAGGAATCCTTTTCTCTGTATCAGCAGGGAATGGAACTGTTAAAATATTGCGGCGGCAAGATCGACACAGTGGAAAAGAAAATGCTGCAGATGGATGAAAATGGAGAGATCAGTGAATTTTAAAGAAATTTTGGCCGAAAAAACGGCGGAAACAGAAAAAATCTTACAGAAATATCTTCCAAGGGAAGAAGGGCTAACGGCGGAGCTTTCCGCCGCGATCAATTACAGTATGCGCGCGCCGGGGAAACGGCTTCGGCCGCTGATGCTTCTGGAGAGCTATCGGATGTTCGGCGGACAGGAACAGGTGGCGGAGCCCTTTGCGGCGGCGCTGGAGATGATTCATACCCATTCCCTGATTCATGATGATCTGCCGGCCCTGGATAACGACGATTACCGGCGGGGAAAGAAAGCGACCTGGGCTGTATACGGAGAAGCCATGGGCGTTTTAAGCGGAGATACGCTGCTCAATTACGCCTATGAGGTGGCGCTTTCCGCTTTTGATTGCAAAAAGAATTCGCAGGAAGTGATTTTGGCTTTGCAACTGCTGGCCTGCAAGACGGGGATCTTTGGCATGCTGGGCGGCCAGTCCGTGGATGTGGCGATGGAGGGCCGGCTGATGGATGAGGAAACACTATACTTCATCTACAAAAAGAAAACCTCCGCCCTTTTGGAAGCGGCGCTGATGCTAGGACCCGTGCTGGCCGGCGCGTCCTCCCAAAAGGTGCGCCTGATGGAGCAGGTAGGTTCTTATGTGGGCCTGGCTTTCCAGATCCGGGACGACATTTTGGATGTGACGGGGACGGCTAAGAGCATTGGAAAGCCGGTGCACAGCGATGAGAAAAATCAAAAGACCACATACGTTTCACTAAAAGGCCTGCCGGGGGCCGAGCGGGAGGCTGCGCGCCTTTCTGCAGAAGCATACAGGCTTTTTGATAGTCTGGAAGAAAAAAATCCATTCCTTGGCCAGCTCCTTATGCAATTGGCCGAGCGCCAAAAATGAAAGAAGAGATACCATGATTTTGGATAAGATTCAAGGGCCCAACGATCTGCATAAACTACCGCTGGAAGCGTTTCCCCCTTTGGCTAAGGAGATTCGCGGTTTTTTGGTGCGCGCCGTTGGGAAAAACGGAGGACATCTGGCTTCGAATCTGGGCGTGGTGGAGCTGACGCTGGCTCTGCACAATGTATTTCATCTGCCAGAAGATAAGATCATCTGGGATGTGGGCCATCAGGCGTATATTCACAAGATGCTCACCGGCCGGAAGGAAGACTTCGACCGGTTGCGTCAGGCTGGAGGCTTAAGCGGTTTTCCCAAGCGCAGCGAAAGCCCCTGCGATGCCTTTGATACCGGGCATAGCTCTACCTCTGTTTCGGCAGGGCTGGGCTATGTAAAAGCCAGAGATTTGCAAGGGGAATCCTACCATGTGGTATCGGTCATTGGCGACGGCGCGTTGACGGGAGGTATGGCCTATGAGGCGATGAATAACGCGGCGGAATTAAAGACGAATTTCATCATTGTTTTAAACGACAATCATATGTCGATTTCACCCAATGTGGGCGGAATTTCTCGTTATCTGGGCAGGCTGCGCACCGCGCAGGTCTATACGGATCTAAAGCTGAAGATCACAAAAGGCTTAAATCGCATTCCCTGGCTGGGCGAACCGTTGATTGGCGCCATGCGCAATACGAAATCCAGTATTAAGCAATTGGTCATTCCCGGTATGTTCTTCGAAAATATGGGACTGACGTATTTAGGTCCGGCGGGCGGCCACGATATGCGTCAGATGATGAAATTATTCAACGAAGCCAAGAGAGTGAACGGGCCTGTGCTGGTGCATGTGCTGACGCAAAAGGGGCGGGGATATGCGCCGGCCGTCCGTCATCCGGATAAATTTCATGGAACTGCCGCCTTTGATATCAGAACCGGCGCGCCGCTGAAAAAGCAGGAAAAACCCTGCTATACGGATATTTTTGGAAAGACGATTCTAAAGCTTGGCAGGGAAAATAAAAAACTGGTCGCCATTACGGCGGCAATGCCTACCGGTACTGGTCTGGATGCCTTTTCCAGGAAATTTCCGGAGCGGTTTTTTGACGTGGGAATCGCCGAGGGCCACAGCGTGACTTTCGCCGCCGGCCTGGCGGCGGGAGGATTGACGCCTGTGGTAGCCGTCTATTCCTCTTTTTTGCAGCGGGCGGTGGATCAGATTCTTCATGACGTATGTATGCAGAAGCTGCATGTGATCTTTGCGGTGGATCGGGCCGGCTTGGTGGGCAGCGACGGAGAAACCCATCAGGGAGCGTTCGATCTGTCCTATCTTTCCATGATGCCGCATATGACGGTGATGGCGCCCAAGAACGATTGGGAGCTGGCGCGAATGCTGGAATTTGCCGCAGGCCTTGCGGGCCCCGTAGCTATACGCTATCCAAGAGGCGCGGCCTACCGGGGCCTTACGGAAGCTAGGGAACCGCTGGCCTATGGAAAGAGCGAGACTCTTCATCAAGGAGGCGGTGTCGCCTATCTGGCGGTGGGCAGCATGGTGGAAACCGGCGAGGAGATTTATCAGAGAGAGAAGGAACGAGGACGGGAAGTAACGCTGGTAAACGTCCGTTTTGTAAAGCCTTTGGATACGCAGCTTTTAGATTCGCTGGCCAGGGAGCACGCCCTTTTGGTGACGCTGGAGGAAAATGTCCGGGCGGGGGGCTTTGGCGAGCAAGTGCTGGCGTACGTAAACAGTCGGTATCCGGGACTTCGCGTGCGGATCTTTTCCCTGCCGGATAGCTTTGTGGAGCAGGGTCAGGTCGGCGAATTAAAGAAGTCTTTGGGTCTTACGGCGGACGCTGTTTTGGCGGCGGTTCATAAGATGGAAGAAGGGTGAGGCTGGAATGAAAGAGCGCTTAGATTTGCTTTTAGTGAAACGGAAGCTGGCGCCATCTAGGGAAAAGGCAAAGGCGGTGATCATGTCCGGCAATGTCTACGTGGAGGGCCAAAAAGAGGATAAGGCCGGTTCTCTTTTTTTAGATACGGTGCAGATTGAGGTACGGGGAAACGCCTTGCCCTATGTTAGCCGGGGAGGCTTAAAGCTGGAAAAGGCCATTCGGCAGTTTGCGGGACTTTCTCTTACGGGAAAGGTCTGTATGGATGTGGGGGCTTCCACCGGCGGATTTACCGACTGTATGCTGCAAAACGGCGCCAGGAAGGTCTACGCCGTCGACGTGGGGTACGGTCAGCTGGACTGGAGGCTGCGCAACGATTCCAGAGTCATCTGTATGGAAAAGACGAACATCCGCTATGTGCTTCCTGAGAACCTGGGCGAGCCGGTGGATTTTTCTTCCATCGATGTTTCCTTTATTTCTCTTTCAAAGGTATTGCCGCCAGTGTATCAGCTTCTAAAAGACGAAGCGGAAGTAGTCTGCCTGATCAAGCCGCAGTTTGAAGCGGGAAGGGAAAAAGTGGGAAAAAAGGGCGTGGTTCGTGATAAAGCTGTGCATCTGGAAGTCATAGAAAGAGTTATGGCGTGCGCTGCTTCCCTGGGATTTGCGATCCTGCACTTGGAATATTCGCCGATTCGAGGGCCGGAAGGAAATATCGAATATTTGCTGCATTTGGCGAAGGGCGGCAAAGAAACGCAGGAGGTACGGCCCGGGGAGGTGGTCGCCGCCGCCTGGGAAAACCTGGACGGCGAAAAGTAACGAAGGAAGCAACTGTACGGTCAGGGTATCGGACGGCTGCCAGAGGAAGAAAAAATGGATAATTTCTGCATTATAGTCAATGCGCAAAAGGATGAAAATCTGGAAATGGCGGAGGATATCGGGCGGTATCTAGGAGAACGCCAAAAGACCTTCAGTATCCAGAGGGCGAAAAATAAAATGGAAGGTTTGCCCTATCACTACACCAATCCGGAGCTGATTGCGGACGATACGGATTGCATCATCGTCCTGGGTGGGGACGGCACGCTTTTGCAGGCGGCCAGAGATCTGGTACGCAAAAATATTCCGCTTTTGGGGATCAATATGGGACATCTGGGGTATTTGGCCGAGGTGGACGGCGGCTCCGTCTATCCGGCGCTGGAGCAGCTTCTTCGGGGCGCTTATGAGGTGGAGGAGCGGATGATGCTGTATGGCCGGGTATACCGAAAAGAGCGGCTTTTGGGGGAGGATATCGCGCTAAACGATATTGTCATCAGCCGTATGGGCCCGTTGCGGGTTACGCCCTTTATTAATTATGTAAATGGGGAATTCCTGACCGTATACCATGCGGACGGCATGATCGTTTCCACACCTACCGGTTCTACCGGCTACAGTCTTTCCGCCGGCGGGCCGATCGTTTCTCCGGGGGCGGATCTGACGATCTTAAGCCCGCTGGCGGCGCATACGCTCAATACCAGGAGTATTGTGCTGCCGGCGAGGGACGTGGTGACGATCGAGATCGGCGATGGCCGGCGGGATAAGGCGGAAACGGCGATGGCGGTTTTCGACGGCGATACGACGGTTGAAATGTGCTCCGGGGATACGATCGTTATCCAGCGCGCCGCTTCCAGAGTCCGGATCGTCAAGCTGAATAACCAAAGCTTTGTGGAGGTGCTTCGGCAGAAGATGCGGAATAATTAAGGAGATTTTTATGAAGTTTGTTATGTCGTATAGCTGCGGCAAGGATAGCACGTTAGCCCTTCACAAAATGCTCGAACAGGGCCATAAGCTTGTAGGGCTGCTCATAATGGTGAACGAAGCGGCCGGGCGTTCTTACTTCCATGGCGCCGATCCGGCGATGCTGCGCCAGTATTCGAAGTCTCTGGGGGCGCCTTTGATCCTGTGTCCGGCAAAAGGAAAAACTTATGCGGCAGCTTTTGAAGAAGGGCTGAAAAGGGCTAAAAGTATGGGGGCCGTTGCCGCATGCTTTGGCGATATAGATCTTGTGCGGAACAGGCAATGGGAAGAAGAGCGCTGCCAAAACGTGGGACTTACGCCCTGTTTCCCCTTATGGCAGCGAGGACGCGAGGAAAATGTCTACGAGCTGGTGGAATTGGGGTATAAATGCCTGATTAAAAGTATCCTTACGACCGTCCTGCCAAAGGAAATTTTAGGGAAATACATAGATGGCGATTCCATACGCATCATGAAGGATGCGGCGGTCGATCTATGCGGCGAGAATGGAGAGTATCACACGCTCGTAGTCGACGGGCCCATATTCAAAACGACGCTGCGCTTTTTCGTAGGAGATTGCATAGAGTCCGGTGATTATTCCTTTGTCGACATCAGGGAAATGGCATAGCCGGCAGGCTGGATTTTGCCTGTACCATGAGGCAGAAAGAGGATAGATGATCGGATCTATTTGTGATAAAATAAGTTGAGAATATAGAAGAGAAGACGCATACCTTTTCCAGGTATGGGAGGATGCAGGTTGAAGATAGAAAGACATTCGCTGATCATTGAATTGATTGGTAAATACGAAATAGAAACGCAGGAAGAGCTGGCAGCTAAACTTCGGGCGGCCGGCTGTACGGTCACCCAGGCGACGGTTTCCCGGGATATCCGCGAGCTGAATCTGACCAAAGTCGCGGGCGAAGGCGGCCGTTCTCACTATGCGGTGCTGCATACTGACAGGCAGAATATAAGCGACAAATATTCCCGGGTGCTTGGCGACGCGCTTTTGTCCATGGAAATGGCGCAGAATCTGCTGGTTATTAAGACGGTGCCGGGGATGGCTATGGCTGTGGCCGCGGCGCTGGACGAATTGAAATGGAAGGAAATTTTGGGCTGTATTGCCGGGGATGATACGATTTTTTGCGCGCTGAAAAACGCGGATCAGACCCTTCTTATCATGGAACGTCTGCGCAAAATACTGGAAAATCTCCATCGTCAGAAGAAATAATCCGGCCAAAAGCCTGTAAGGATCTGCCGTTTACATATATTTCAAAATTGCCCCCAAAAGCGATATTACACAGGAAAATCCATAGAGTAAAGGAGTAACAATGCTGCTGAATTTGCATGTGAAAAATCTGGCGCTGATCGACGAGATCGAGGTGGAATTTGCCCCGGGCCTAAATATTCTTACCGGAGAAACCGGAGCGGGAAAATCCGTACTTTTAGGCTCCATGCAGATGGTTCTGGGCGCAAAGGTCTCCAGGGAAATGATCCGGGAAGGGGCGGATTATGCGCTGGTGGAGCTTTTGTTTCAGGTGGAAAATCCGGGAGCGGTAAAGGCGCTTGCGGCGCAGGATATCGAGCTGGATGACGGTCAGGTACTTTTAAGCCGGAAAGTCATGGGGAACCGAAGCGTGGGCAGGATCAACGGAAGAACCTGCACGATGAGTCAGCTAAAGGAGGCGGCTTCCCTTTTGTTGGATATTCATGGGCAGCATGAGCATCAGTCGCTGCTCTATCCGAAGAAGCAACTGGAAATTCTGGACGCCTACGGAGGAGAGAAGATTCAAAAGCTGTCCGTGGCTGTGGAAAACGCCTACCAGGCTTATCGGAAAATTCTCCGGGAATTAAAGGCTCTGGATATGGACGAAGCGCAGCGAAAACGGGAAATGGACTTTTTGGCTTTTGAAGCCAAGGAAATTGCCCAGGCGGATTTAAAAGCCGGCGAGGACGAGGAGCTGGAATACCGATACAGCCGGATGAACAACAGCCGGCAGATTTTAGAAGGACTGCACGGCGCTTACAGTTGTACCGGCTATGAAGAAGACGGCGCCGGAGAACAGGTCGGGCAGGCGCTGCATGCGCTGTCCCAGGCGGCTGCTGTGGATACAGGTCTGGGACAACTGGAGGAAATGTTGCAAGATATCGACGGGCTGCTCAACGATTTTAACCGGGAGCTTTCCTCTTATATGGATGAAATGCATTTTGAAGAAGAAGAATTTTACCAGGTGGAAAAGCGCTTGGATGCGATCAATACGCTGAAAGCGAAATATGGAAAGAGCATCCAGGAGGTTCTGGCGTACGGAGCCACCCAGAGGAAAAAATTGGAAAAACTGGAAACTTTTGAGGAGCAGCTAGAAAAGCTGCAAAAGGAGCGCGCGGCTAAAGAAAAAGAACTGGTTCAGACGTCGAATGAATTATCAAAGATCCGGAAATCCTATGGAAAAGCGCTGGAGAAAGAGATTGTATGCGGCCTGCAGGAATTAAATTTTCTGGATGTGGATTTTTCAATTGTATTCGAAAAAACGAATACGTATACCGTCCGTGGCTTTGATAAGGTAGAATATCGGATCTCTACGAATCCAGGAGAACCAAAAAAGCCCTTTGGAAAGGTGGTTTCCGGCGGCGAGCTGTCTAGGATCATGCTGGCGGTAAAAGCGCTTCTGGCAGACAAGGACGAAATTGAAACACTGATTTTCGATGAAATTGACACAGGCATCAGCGGGCGTACGGCCCAGAAGGTTTCCGAGAAGATGAATCTGATCGGCCAATGC
>CAOJIB010000025.1 GCA_948436455.1 uncultured Blautia sp. | reverse complement strand
ACCAATGCCGGTCACCTCCTCCCCTATTTTTGGCTATCTATTTCCCGACAGCCCCGTTTTTTATCCACATTCATTCTAAAATCAGTTTCTTATATAAAGGTATATTTTTGAACACCTTTTCACTTGGTTCTACAACCATATTCAATAAATCAGCATATTTCCCAAACGGACTGTTTGCATCTTATGAATTAAGTTTTACCCCACATGCATATCCATATCATGTAACGCATGATATAGACTTAACAAATTCTTTTTCACTGTTTCGTTTCCATATAAAAAGTCTCCCAAGACACTGTCCCTATGCTCCCGATTTTCTTTCTCTATTGCAGCCTGCCTTTGAAATCTTTCTACTTTTACAAATATCATCATTGCTTTTATAGGAATCTATCTACCCTCTTTCATTTTGTGAATTCTTTACAAAAACTTTCTATTATGCTATACTTTTTGGTAATATCGTACAGTAATCACTCCAGAACCATCCTATTTTAATGAAATCCGTAAACAATCGCCGACAGCTTTAATACAATTCAACTACAGTCACGACAATTCAGAATGGAAAAGGCATTTGTCTATGAAATAGATTCCCTAAAAACTAAAGATACAAACAAGCGAAATTTCTTATTTGAAAGCACCAAAAAAGCCGATTCTTTCCGATGATATTGCACCAAATCTGCATCTGCCAAGCGACAAAAGGCAAAAGATTTCCGGTACAATCAAGGAAAATGATTGCACAAACAACAGAGAAATAATGAGGAAATGATAGGAGGAACTATGAGACAGAAAATACCCAAAGAAAACATCCCCGTATTTAGCCTGGAAGATTTCATGAAATCTATTACATACCCTCCACAATGTATGACGACAAATTTGGCAAGAAAGGTCATTACAGAGAATGGAAATTATGAAACTATACTAGACAGAGAGACAGAAATCTTAAAATATGCGCTGGAATTACTGCCCATCGGAATCAGAGAAGACGATCTCCTGGCAGGGAACTACGGTCCCGAATTTGCGTCCGACGAACTGATCGCCAAAATCCAGGAGGCAGATGAACAGGAGTATACCTGTAGCGAAGAATACAAGGTACATAGTGAAGAAGAATATGTGATCAGCGGCCGCTATCTCCTGTTTGGCATTTATACGCCCTCCCATACCTGCATTGATTATGAGACCATCATTTCTAAAGGATTGAAAGACTATGAGAGGCGCATTGACGAGCGGCTAGCTGGGGAATGCGACGCCTATGGCCGCCAGTACTTACAGGCCATGAAAAAGTGCATCCATCTGATCGTTGCGTACGCAGGACGGTTCCAAAAGATCGCCGAAAACAAGCTGGAACAGGCGACGGATGAAACACGTAGAAAAGAGCTGGAGCGTATGGTACATGCCCTTGAAAGGGTTCCCTATGAGCCGGCGAGGGATTTCTATGAAGCGCTGCAGTCTATGTGGATTATGCATACAGTCGTGCCGACTGCCGAGCGTTCCTGGGCCTCCGTATCCCTGGGCAGAATGGATCAATACTTATTGAAATATTACCGCGAATGGCTTGCGGGCGGTCATACGAAAGAAGAGGCCAAGGAACTTCTGAAGGCGTTTTTCCATCTGCTGGACTCCTACGGCGACGGTTCCTGCGCGTTGAATCTGGGGCCGGAGTACAACGAGATGACCGAGCTGCTTCTGGAAGTGGAAAAAGATGTAAAGCTTCGGTCGCCCATCCTTGCAGCGCGGATGTCTAAGGACAGCGAGGACTTATACGATCAGCTGATCGATCAGGAATTATTCCAGATCGGACAGCCCACATTCTACGGGGAAAAATCCTGCAAAACCGCGATGGAATACAGAGGCATGACAAAGGAACAGGACTATTCCGTCAACAGCTGTATGGGAATGGTCGCCGTAGGAAAAGAAGTGGCCGATATGTGGGGATGCTGCGTAAATATGAATTTAGCGCTGGAACTGGCGGTAAATCAGGGAAAACCTCTGAATGGAGAACTACCGGTATCCCTCCAAAAGTATATAGAATCCGTAAAGCCCCGTACGCCCAAAACGATGGAAGATATAAAGGATGCCTACTGGGCGTATACGAACGCCATCGTCGGATATGTGTCGGATCAAAATATGCGCAAATCCGCCTGGACGGCCTGGAACCGTCCAAACCCAGTTTTGTCGATGCTTTTGGACGACTGTATTACCTATGGCAGGGACCGGGCGCATGCGGCCATCCATGCCCTTGGTCTGGAGGCGGAGGAATGGCTTGGAATCAGCCACGAAGAGCTAGCCAATATCCGCCAGGGAAGAGGCGCAAAATATCACAACGTCACTGTGCTGGCCATGGGGTTCGCTCATGCGGCAGACGCCATGAGCGCCATAGAAAAGCTGGTATTCCAGGAACACAAATATACGTTGGACGAGCTGCTTCTAGCGGCCCGCAATAACTACGAAAAGACGGAGCAAGATCTGAAAATATACGCGGATTTGCGCAGATGTCCGAAGTACGCAGACGGAAGCGACGCGGCGGATGATTCTGCGGCGTATGTGCTGGATTGTCTAGCAGATGCTTGTGAAAATCACTATAGAGGAAATATTCGCTTCCTTCCGACCTGCCACACCATCGATTCAAACGTACAGTTTGGCCAATGTGTTTATGCGTCGTTAGACGGAAGAAGAGATGGCGAAGCTTTTGGCAAGAATGCCGGACCGGTCTTACAAGTTATTAAAAATACGCCGACGGATCTGATTGTATCCGCGCTTCGTATTCCGCAATACCGCTTTAGCGGAGGCGTCCCAATCGACATCTACGTTCCGGAAAATGTTCTTGCAGAGGCGGAAGGCCGGGAAAAATTCAAAGGACTAGTAAAAAGCTATCTGAACCATGGCGGCATGCAGGTCCAGGTCAACAGCGTCAGCCTGGATCTTCTGAAAAAGGCTTACGAGTCCCCCGAGGAATATCCCCATGTCATTGTCCGAAAAGGCGGCTTTAGTATTTATTTTACCGATATGCTAAAGGAAGTGCAGGCAGATATGATCCGGCGGTTTGAAAAGGAAGTGGAATAGTGGGTATCCGTATATTTGACATACAAAGATTCAGCCTGCAGGACGGCCCTGGAATACGGACGACGGTATTTATGAAAGGATGCCCCTTGCATTGCAAATGGTGCCACAATCCGGAATCTATCTCTTCCGACCCGGACTATCTATTTTATAGAGATAAATGTACGGGGTGCGGGATGTGCGCAAAGGTTTGTCCGCAGCAGGTGCATAGTTTTCAAAATGGAATTCACCGTATTGACAGAAGCAGATGCACGTATTGCCAAAGCTGTACGGCCGCCTGCCCCCAGGACGCCTTGGCCATAGCCGGTGAAATCATCGATGACGAAAAGCTTCTGCGGATCGTAAACAGAGACCGGATGTTCTACGCGGAAACAGAAGGCGGCGTTACTTTTTCGGGGGGAGAACCCCTGTATCAGGCAGAGCAGCTACTTCCCATATTACAAAAATGCAAAGAAAAAGGGCTGCATACGGCGATAGAAACGGCTTCCTTTGTCACATGGGATCGGTTTGAATTATTATATGATTTTGTAGATCTCTGGATCTGCGACGTAAAAGCTGTATCAGAGGAGAAGCATATTGAAGGATGCGGCGCCGGCAATCAGAGAATATTATCGAATATCCGGCAGCTAGCAGAACAGCCTGGCGTTCGCATATGGATCAGAACTCCTGTCATCCCGAATTTTAATGATGGAGAAGAGGAACAGCGGAAAATTGCAGATTTTGCCCGGGAGCTTGGCAAAGCGGTAGAACGTACGGAGCTTTTACCCTACCATGATACGGGAAAGAGTAAATACGACGCGCTGGGAAAAAGGTACGAAGCTGAATCCGACTATATCGTTGGGGGAAAATAATCGACATTTTCGCCCTGCGAACACAAAATCAAAAGATACACGGGCAACATAAATTGTATAAAAGGCCGAAGCTATATAGAATTCCCTTGGCTCGTGAAATGAAGCTTCCGTATTACTGATATCTCTGATTCCCTACCACAGAAAGCCTGCCATTGGTAGCTTTTCCGCATACGAAGACATACAAATCCCGTCAGTCAGCATGGCGGGATTTCCGAGTGTCGACAAAGTCGCCACTCTGGTAAAATTCATGGCTACGCCATAAATTTTAAATACTTGCGGATAAATTCGAGGGCGTAGCCCTCGAGCACCCATGACAAAAATTTACTTTGTCTACAATCTGAAATCCCGTCGGTCAGCATGGCGGGATTTCTCTTTGTCTTTTATTTTATACCGGCATATTTGTTCTTGCAATTTCTCTCTTATTCTGCGAATTCTTTACAGAATTCTTTTGCCGTGTTATACTTTCCAATAATACTATAATAAGGGAGAGTTTGCCTATGAAAATTAAAAAACAGTCGATCATCAAAATATTTTTCTTGTTTGCATTTCTGGGAATCAGCCTTAAGATGCATACCGTTTCCGCCAGCGCGGATGTTTTCCAGGTCGTTCCCAGCAGCCAGTCTTCTTATTCTAAGATTGGAAACGCCTATTTCCGGCAATGGGACAACGCCCTCTACTATAAGGGATCGTCAAACGGCGCCGTCCGAAAGAAAACCGTATCGCAAAAAAATGTTTCCGCCGTTACCGACGGAACTACCGTCTACTACAAAGGACGTTACCAATCTTCTCTTTATAAATGGACGCCCAAAACCAATCAAACGTCCTCCTTCGGCTCTACGGTCAGCGGCTCCTACATGGTTCCCCTCCTGGGCGGAGATACCGTAAATCTATATTATCATCGCTTTTCCTCTTACGCGAAGTGCGACGTATACAAATTTTCCCTGAAAACTAAAAAGTCCACCCTACTTTCCAAAAACGCGGTCTACCTCGGATGTTATAAAAACAACGTGATCCTGCAGGAAGACTATGGAAACGGCGCAAGCGCGTCTCCGCTCTACAGTCTTGACAGAAATACGGGGAAATTGATCAAACAGATTTCAAGCAAAGCTTCCACTCCAGCCGTCATAGGCGGTAAAGTGTATTTCGCATACCAGAAGAATTATAGCTCGATCAGCTATTCAGGCACTTATTACGCGCGTTCCTACGACCTGAATACGAAAAAATATAAAAAGCTTTCTCCCACATTCAAAAACGTCAGCACGATTATGAACGTCAACCATAAATATTTTTCTTACCGTACGGGCGACCGGCTCAGCGGCAGAAACTACAAATATACGTATTCCACGAAAAAGAACACGGTAATAAGCTAAAAGAAAAAACTATATCCTCCAAAGCCGCCAGGCGTACCCGAAGAGAAAATCGAAAAATGTCGTAGACAAATTTTTCAATTGAGTATACAATGAATACTGTATTCTTTTTGTGTGGATAGAGCGCTCCCAAGAAAAGCTTCCGCCAAAAACGACGAAAGCATCTGCAAAGATTCCGGGAGTGCTCGCATAATTTTAGGAGGTAGGGAAATGTTAGAAAGTTTCTTCAAGCTGAAGGAAAACAAAACGGATGTAAAAACAGAAGTCATGGCCGGTATCACTACGTTCATGACGATGGCGTACATCCTCGCTGTGAACCCCAGCATCCTTTCCACAACGGGCATGGATGCAAACGCCGTATTAATTGCAACCTCTTTGGCAGCCTTTATAGGAACGGCCTTGATGGCTCTGTTCGCAAACTACCCGTTTGCGCTGGCGCCAGGTATGGGACTCAACGCGTATTTCGCCTATACAGTCGTAAGCGGTATGGGCTATTCCTGGCAGATTGCGCTGCTGGCCGTATTTGTGGAAGGTATCATCTTTATTATCCTTTCACTTTTGAACGTACGTGAAGCCATTTTCAACGCCATTCCCATAACGCTGAAATCAGCAGTAAGCGTGGGCATCGGCCTGTTCATTGCGTTTATTGGACTGCAAAATGCCAAGATTGTCGTCAACAGCGACGCCACCTTACTGACGTATCAGACTTTCAAAGGCGAAACCTTCCACTCTGTAGGCATGGGCGCGCTTCTTGCACTGATCGGCGTGCTGATCACGGCTGTTTTTCTGATTAAGAAGGTAAAGGGCGGAATCCTTTTCGGCATCATCGCCACTTGGATACTAGGCATTCTCTGCGAATTAATCGGACTTTATGTCCCCAATCCGGACGCAGGCATGTATTCCGTCATCCCTTCCGGAATCATCAGCTTTGACTTCTCGGCCATCGGACAAACCTTCGGCCAGGTATTCCAGGCAGATTTTGGAAGCGTTCGGATCTTTGATTTCATTGTCATTGTCTTCGCCTTCCTGTTCGTAGACCTGTTCGACACGTTGGGAACCTTAATCGGCGTGGCTTCCAAGGCGAATATGCTGGACAAGGATGGAAAGCTTCCCCGGATCAAGGGCGCTCTTTTAGCCGACGCCGCGGCCACCAGCATCGGCGCGATTTTCGGGACTTCCACCACGACGACTTATGTGGAAAGCGCTTCCGGCGTCACAGAAGGCGGACGCACCGGCCTGACCGCGCTGACTACCGGGCTCTTATTCCTGCTGGCCCTGATTTTCTCACCGCTGTTTCTGACGATTCCGTCCTTTGCGACGGCACCGGCCTTGATCATCGTAGGTTTCTATATGATGGGAGCCGTCGTACGAATCAATTTCGACGATATGGCTGAGGCGATCCCGGCGTTCCTGTGTATCATCGCCATGCCGTTGGCCTACAGCATTTCCGAGGGAATCGCCATCGGCGTAATCTCCTGGACGCTGCTGCAGCTGATCACGGGCAAAGGAAAAGACAAAAAAGTCAGCGTACTGATGTACGTCCTGACTGTCCTATTTATCTTAAAATATATTTTCCTGTAAAGCAACACAAGCAAAAAGGGCTTCCCCGTTTAGAGTACCTCTGACGCGGGAAGCCTTTTTGTATAAAAAATATAAAAAATCACCCGAAACTGTATGCAAAAATTCCCATCCACGCATTGTATTGTAACAATTATCCGCGTATGCTATAATGATGTACAATCTCAGGAAGGGAGTTGTATATGATGAAAAAGAAAAAAACTATAAGCCTGCTGCTTCTTCCCGCTCTTCTGTTTCTGCTGGCCGGATGCGGCGGCAAAGGCGCTGCGCAGGAAACCTTTGACGCAACCGCCGATCTATACGACGGCGGCATAACAGAGACATCGGAAGAAGCGGCGGCGGTGGATATGGGCGCCTCTATGGAATATGCCGACAGTCCGGAAGCCGCGAAAGAATCAGCGGCTCCCACGCCGGATGTTACCAAAAACGATCTTTCTGCTCGGAAGCTGATCCGAACGATCTATCTTTCCATGGAAACCCGGCGTTTTGACGTTTTAAAGTCACAGATGGAGGAAACGATTTCCGCCTGCGGCGGCTATATCGAAAATTCCGACCTCCACGCGCCCCATGGAGAACGCCAGTACCGCAGCTATTCCCTGACCGTACGCATTCCCACGGATAAGCTGGATAATTTCATGGAAAAAGCCGGCCAGCTTGGAACGATTACCAATCAATCCGAAAACGTCGAAGACGTGACCTTGGACTATGTAGACAAAACTGCCTATAAAGAATCCCTGGAGACAGAATATAAACGGGTAAACGAGCTTCTGGAAAAGGCAGAAGATCTAGAACAGGTATTGGCGCTGGAATCTAAGCTTTCCTCTCTGCGCTACGAGATCAACAGCTACGAGTCCCAGCTACGCACCTACGACAATCTGATCGACTACAGCACCGTACATATCCAGATCTCTGAAGTAGAATATGAAGAAAAAGCTCCGGATACCATTGGCAGCCGGATCAGCAACGGTTTTTCCCACAATCTCTACGCCGTCCGGAATTTCTTCGTGGATCTGTTCGTCGTTCTCGTCTCCTCTCTGCCTACGTTGGTTCTGCTGGCCGCCTTCCTTTGCATCCTGCTGCTTCTCCTAAAGAAGCTGGTGAAAAATCGTGCGAAAAGGCGTCTGCAAAGGCTTCAGGAAGAGACGCAAAACGAAACGTTAGAAAAAGAAGACGCGCCCGGAAAATAATTTCCATACGGCCAAACAACGACAAAAACGGGAAAAGGCTTTCAAAAAACGATCGCCTTTTCCCGTTTTCCATCTCCACGTTACTGCGGAAGCACAATATCGTACTTTTCCACATCCATGATTGCAATCCCATTCGCCTCGAAGGAAATACTCGTCGCATCCTGCGGCGTGTAAATCGTAGAAGAAATCGCCTGTTCTCCATCGTTTACAAAGATTTCCACCGAGAAACGGTCCATAATGATCCGCAGCTTCAGCTCTCCGTTCTGATTACGGACCAACACCTCGCGGGAAGCGATGATGTCGTGGCGGAAGCCGGAATTGCTCCGATCAAAGCGGAGGATGCTGCTGCCCGGCTTATAGCTGATCGCCGTATAATTTTCCGTATCCTTTGCCACCTTAATCGTAAATTTCTCATAGAACCTTCCGCCCGCCGGACGGATCCAAACAGTCATATCCAAACAACGTCCGCAAACCTGCGGTAACTGAATCCGTTCCCGCACGTCCACGTCCCGGTAAAGGATCTGTTCGCTCCTATAGCGCTCCAGCTCCCGCACCGGATTTTGGATCAGCCGGCCGTTTTTGATGCGCAGCTCCCTTGGAATCGTCATCATTCCAAACCACTGGGAACCGTGCGGCTGGCTATGACTACTTTCCCAAGACTGCATCCAGCCAATCAGGATGCGGCGGCCGTCCGGCGCCATCACCGTCTGCGGTGCATAGAAATCCAGGCCGTAATCAATGGCGCGAACTTCCGTCCGGCTGAATTCGTGTTTCTCGGCATTATAATCCCCGACAATATAAATCGTTCCATTTCCATTGTGGAATTCCATCCCCCGCGCCCGCATCTCCTGGGGAGAGGTCAAGATCACCGCTACGCCGTCCAGGATAAAGAAATCCGGACATTCCCACATCTTTCCATACTGATTCTTACACCGATCCAATACCGTGACAAAATCCCAGTGCAGCGTATCTTCACTTCTGAAAAGAAGAATCGAGCCGCTCTCATCCGCCGTACGATTACCCACGACGGCATAATAGCAGTTTTCCTTTTCATCGCGCCAGATCTTGGGATCGCGGAAATCCTCCGCGCTGCCGCCCTCCGGCAGATCTGCCGCAGTCAAAACAGGATTATTCTCATACTTTTCATAATTCACGCCGTCGCCGAAAGCGACGCACTGTACCTGGCGACTTTCCGTAAAGCCGTCCTCCCGCTGCCATTCCTGCACGCCGGTGTACATCAGCATATGCCGCCCGTCTGGAAGCCCCACGGCGCTGCCGGAAAAACAGCCGGCATTATCATATTCTGTATCTGGCGCCAAGGCCGTCGGCAGCCATTCCCATTTTATAAAATCTTTCGTCTTTACATGACCCCAGTACATCGGCCCCCAACTGGTATTGAAGAGATGATACTGATAGAACAAATGATATTCGCCCTGGTACCAGGAAAAACCATTCGGATCGTTCAGCCATCCAACTTTGGGGGACACGTGGAACAGGGGGCGTTCTTCCGCAAGGATCTTGCCGCCGTAGATTTCTTCATACTTTCTTGCTTGCTGTAGGCTTTTGCTGCTCATCTTTTCATCCTCCACTTTATACAAATATTTTTCCCGTCGCCACGGGAGCACAATCTGAAACGGGTTCCATGAATATCTATTGAATCAGGTTGCCCAATAATCTGCGGCAACCCGTCACTTGTTCGTTCATTTATTCTATCATCGTCGATCTTCCCTTTCGAACGGTGACATTCAACTTCACATTCTTTTCTCTAGGAATCTCGCCGCGTATCATTTCCATCAAAAGGCGCACAGACTCGCTAGCAAGCTGGGAAATAGGCTGACAAATCGTTGTGACACCACAAGAAGCAAACTGCGTGATATTCGTACCGTCATATGCAACTACCTTCAAGTCCTGCGGTACACGGATATTTTGTTCCTCCGCCCGGCGGAGTACATTCATGGCAATCGCATCCACTGCAAAAACGCCGTCAATATCGGGATATTCTTCTAAAATATGCTCGGTAATCTCCGCATAATAGCTATAACTCAAAGAATTCCACTTCGTTATATAATTATAACAAACGGCGCCATGCTTTTGTATCACCTTTTCAAAGACATCATGACGCTGCTCAGAAGGTGAAAAAGTCTCTCCTTTCCCCCGAAACTGTAAAACCTTCCTGCATCCCGCCTGCAAAAGAATTTCTGCGGCAAGCCGGCCACCTTCCTCGTGATCCACCGCCACGCAAGGAATCTCCGGCCCCAAATCCCGATCCAAAGCTACGATTGGCCGCCCCACCTTCCGGTACTGCTCCACATCCAACGTATGAGAACCAAAGATAATGCCGTCTACAATCTGTCTCTCCAGCATATCCAGGTAACGCTGTTCATGATTCTGCTCGCTCCAGGTGCTGCAAACCATGGTCTGATAGCCTTCTTTGCCAAGTTCTGCTTCTACTTCACTGACAAATTCTGTAAAAAACGGATGGGACAAGCGCGGAATACTCACCGCAACGATACCGGTCTTTCTGTAAAAAAGATTCCTCGCCATTTCGTTCGGGGTATAATTCAGCTCATGGATCGCGTCGGTAATCCTGTCGCGAGTCTCCGCTTTGACATAGCCCTTTCCGCTTAAAACACGGGAAACGGTCGCCGCTCCCACATTTGCGTGCTTCGCTACATCTTTGATGGTGCTCATATTTACTTGTCCTCCTGATAACTCTGTAAAACCATTTTGTAATTCTGTATAAATAATATCGAATCTCTCGCGCTTTGTCAAATGTAGAAAGCTTGCCTCCAGCAGCTTTTCCACATACCAATAGAAAAATATCCGCAGACAAATCTTTATAAAGGTCTGCCTGCGGACATAGAAAAGAAAATAACTGCGTACTATTAACCTTTGATGCCGGAGGATGCAATACCTTCAACATAATATTTCTGCATGAATACAAACATGATGATCATGGGGATCGCAGAAACTACCAGAGATGCCATGATCGCGCTGTAATGTACCGGGCTGGTACTGAAGAAGGATTGTACGGCCAGCTGGATCGTACGTTTGTCCTCGCCGGTCATAACCAGGAAGGGCCACATAAAGTCATTCCAGTGCGCTACAAAGTCCAGAATAAATACCGTTGCATAAACCGTCTTGGAAATCGGCATTACAATTTTAAAGAAGGTACCGATGGGATGGCTGCCGTCAATAGAAGCCGCCTCCAGAAGATCATTGGGGATATCGCGGAAGAAATTCTGGAACATATAGATAGAGAAGCATTTCGCGATAAACGGTACGACCAACGCCTGCAGCGTATTTACCCAGCCAAGCTGAGACATTTCAATGTACAAAGGCAGAAGAATCGCCTCCATAGGCATAACCATCAACGCTACAACTAACGTCATGATCGCGCCTTTTCCACGGAAATCAAACTTCGCCAGAGCATACCCGCAGATAGAATTGATTACCAGGTCGAAAACCAGGATCAATGCAATATATAGAATGGTGTTTTTAAATACATTTACCATGTCAATCCGGCGGAATACCTCGAAATAGTTATCCAGCGAGGCCTGAGCCGGCAAAAACGTGGAAATGGAGTTCATGTTGGCAAAAACCAGGGCTTCCGGCTTCAAAGAGGCGGAGATCATCCAGATGAGCGGCGATACGAAGATGATGCCGATCACAATATTGCCAAAGTAAAAAAGAAATTTACCCATAAAAGCGGATGCTTTTTTTGATTTTAACATATTGCCTCCTTTCTCATTTATCAGCCGTGATTTTCTGCATAATCAGGGACATGGCGACTACAATGACAAAGAATACCGCCGCTGCGGAGCAGGCGTAACCGAAGTTTCCTTTCTGGAAGCCTTCTGTATAGATGTAATATACCATCGTCTTCGTCGCATTTTCCGGGCCGCCCTGGGTCATTACATAGGGCTGTGTGAACAGCTTCATAGCCTGGATCATCGTGATCGTAATAACGTATATGATGGTCCCTTTCAGATTCGGTAAAGTGACGTAGAGGAAACGCTGCCACGGGGAAGCGCCGTCCACGTCCGCCGCTTCATACTGCTCGCCAGGAATCCCCTGCAAGCCGGCCAGGAAAATCATCATCTGATATCCCGCGCCCTGCCAGGCGGACATAAAGATGATGGCGTTCATCGCCGTCTTGGGATTACTTAGGAAGTTAATCGGATCCATTCCAAGGCCTACCAGCAAAGAGTTGATCAGTCCGGTATTGGGGTTAGAATTATAAAGCACCGTCCACAAAACGGAAATAACAACCATGGAAGTAAGCTGTGGACTGAAATACATGGTACGGAATACAGATACACCGCGGAATTTCTTGGCAACCAGCATCGCCAGCGCCAGGGCCAGCACACACTGTGTAGGCACAACAATAATCGTGAAATACACGGTATTTTTCAGCGCCAGCCAGAAATCCGAATCCGCCAGAAGCTTCACGTAGTTAGCAAGGCCGACAAATGAGATATCATTGGGCCGCATGACCTGGTACTGGAATACGGAATAGTACACCGTATAGATAACCGGTACGACCATGAAAGCGACCAGTAAGAGGGCTGCCGGAAGGCTGAAGACATACGCCGCCGCCCGCTCGCCCTTTTTCCTTGGAGACAGTTGGACTCTCTTGGACATAGCATTTCTCCTTCTTTTCAAGTACAAGTAACTGTTCGGAAGGGTAATCCTGCAAGGTAGAAAGGATACGGAACAGTTACCAAATCAATGGGAAACCTCCGGCCGCCCCGGCCATGGAAAACCGGGGACGGCAAGAAGTCTGATAAGCGCTATTTATTCCGCGTAGTAGGTATTGTAATCTTCCTCGAAGCTCTCTACCACACCATCCAGCTGTTCCTGAATGTAGCTGTCTTCCACTGCGCCGTTAGAAGCTGCCTGAGAGAAGATATTCGTCATAGCTTCTGCATAAGCTGTGGAGAAGGTTGCATAGGACGGAGTCCGGGGACGGGGAGCGGCGTTGTTCTCCAGCTGCTCTTTGAATACGGACAGCGGATATTCCTGATATGCCGCCATTGCCTCATCTTCGTATGCAGAAGAACGAGCTGCAGGTTTGGAGATCGCTGCAGAATAGGAAGCAACGTTCTCTGTGCTCATCAGCCACTGCATGAATTCACCGGCTGCGTCTACGTTGGAGCAATTGTTCGTTACGGCTGCCGCCCAGTCGCCACAGGGAGATACCGGTGTGCCTGTGTTATCGGAAACCGGATAATATGTAACGCCCCAGTCGAAGGTAGCGTCTTCCAGAACTGTTACGTCCCAGGAGCCCTGGATCTCTGTAGCGCATGCGCCGTTTAAGAATTCATCGGTGATCGGGTCTACGTTTGCATAGCCCTTTGCGATCAGGTCTGCCAGGTAAGCGGTTGTCTCAACAGCTTCCGCACTGTTTACATAACCATCGGCTGTAGCGCCGTCCTCGGAAATGTAATCCTTGCCGTTGGAAACATACATGGGCTCCAGCGCGTAGGGAAGGCCCTCGCCGTGGTCCATAATAATGTGCGTGCCCACATAGCTGTCCGTTGTACACTGCTCAGCCAGCTCAGCCAGCTCGGACCAGGTAATCGGATTGTCTACGGTATAGGACTCCAGCTTGGAAACGTCGTAGCCGCACTCGGTCAGATAATCTTTATTATAATACAGAGCCACAGAGGATTCGGTAGCAGAAATCGCGTATAACTCTCCATCGTAAGTACACTCGGCAATTGTAGAATCTACAAAGTCTGAAGTATCCTCAAAATATTTCGTAATCGGAACCGTGATTCCATTCGCTGCGTAATAGGAAACCTGCGGGCCGTCTACAAACAAAATGTCGGGCAGGTCGTTAGAAGTAACGGCTGTCGCAACCTTGTTGTCGTATGCATAGGAGTCGGAGCGGTCGATCGCCGTACGAGTTACCTGGATCTCCGGATGCTCCGCATTCCACTCATCCAGCTTCTCCACCCACCAGTTTTCGATGGATTCTTTGTCGCTGGGCTGCCAGATCGTCAGATTCGTCACGTCCCCCTCTGCCGACGCAGAATCACCGCCGTTGCTGCCGCCGTTTCCACCGCCGCAGGCAGTCAAAGACAATGCCATCGTCATTGCTAAACCTGCACATAAAAGTTTTTTCATAGTATTTTTCCTCCTTTTAATTTTTGCGCTATGGAACCCGTTCCACTTTTGTTGTAAATAAATTCCTACGTGAGGTTTCGTAGGAGATTCTATCAATGTGGTATCGGTTCCACAACTTGATTATAGTATAGCACGAACTGGCGATTTTTCAATAAAAATTCACAACTTTTTCCTGAAATTCGAAATTATGTTAGAACTACCCAAAGAATAAATTTCGATTTTGTGCAGTTTAACAACAATTTTCCATATTTCTAGGCATCCTGCCATATGCAGATACGCTAGCGGCTGTTCTCTTCATCTAGAAGGGCGTCTGCTTCCGCCTCCACCGTTTTCACCCGCTCCGGATCAAACAGCCGCACCAGATGCAGAGAATTCAGGTATGCCAAAAGCGCGAACCCAAAGCTCAGCCAGATCAGAAGTGCCCGCAGAAAGATCGCCGGCATCAGAAGGAACATCAAAAAGGGCAAAAGATCCATCACCATAATAAAAACGGTGAAAACGCCGTTTCTCATGGACAGAAAAAAGGAATGCCGGATCGTCGTGAGCACCGGCTCCTGAAAATAAACGAGCGCCGGGAAGGCATGGCTGGCCACCGCAACGTAAAAATAAGCGACGGACAAGATCACGATCTGCACAAAGAACTGAAAAGACGTGTCCCACAGCACCGCACATCGAAAATCGACGAGCAGAAACGCACCTGCCGCCACAGTAATCAGGAAAAGCAGCGTGCCCCGTTTCAGATTGTGGGTAAAGCTCGCAAAAAACGCGGAAGGGATCTTGACGCTTTCATGGAGCGCCAGCTTCATACAGACGTCGTACATCGCGCTAAAGGAAGCGCCGATCGTAACGATCGGGATACAGCCCAGCACAAAAAAGACATTGACCAGGATCAGATCCATAAAACGCTCCAGCAACGCCCCGATCGGGGTATCCTCTCGTAAAAAATTCATATTCTCATCTCCTGTGATTTTTATAATAGGGCAATTATAGCAATGTGAAACCGGTTTTGCAAGAGAATGCAAACGGAAACCCAAAACTATAGATATCTTTATAAAAATAGGTCGTATTCTAACTATTATTTATACTATTGTAGAAAATAAAAAACAGAGCGGTTGATACAAAATGACAGTCAATACAAATACCATGATCTCCATTACAGAGGCAAACCAGAATTTTTCCAAAGTAGCACGGCTGGTCGACGAGCATGGGACTACCCTGATCCTGAAAAACAATGTTCCCAGATATCTCGTCATAGATTTTCATACATTAGAAAAAGCAAAGATTGCGGATAATGAGGATCTATTGGCCATCTCCGAACGCTTTCTTCAGAAAAATATGGAAGCATACAAGGTGCTCGCCAAATGATCCGATTCAATAAAGAACAGATTCTGCTGCTTCATAAGCGTTTGATAGAATCTACCGGCGGAAGTATGGGAATCCGTAATGAGGAATTGTTAGAATCAGCAATTTCTAATCCTTTTCAATCCTTCGATGGAAAGGATTTATACCCGACTGTCCAGGCAAAAGCAGCGCAATTATGCTTTGGGTTAATAAAAAACCTTGATTCATATAATCCTTGACCTTGCAGCATCAAGGACCAGCGTCGAGGAGCTTTTGCAATGGATTATCCAACATCAGCAATAGCTTCGAAAATTACATCTCTATCTTCGAGCCGAAGTAGATGGACGGAATTTATTTCCGGCCGTTTGCAAAAAGCCCAGCCTATAAGAGTCTTTACTCCTTACAGACCGAGCTTTTCCATTACCTGCATGCCAAAGGGCTTATCCCTTCCGGCCGCAGCACTGTTTATATTTTTTCCCGCTGCCGCAGGGGCAAGGGTCGTTAGGGTAGACTTTTGTGGCCGCGCGCTGGACGGGCTTTTTGGGGCCGCTGTCGTCTTTATTCGTACCGGTCACCTTCGCCACCTGTTCTCTTTCCAGCTTCTGCTCCACATGAACGTGGTACAGCAGGCGCACCGTATCCTCCTGGATGCTGGCGGTCATCGCATTAAACATTTCGTATGCGCTCATCTTGTATTCCACCACCGGATCACGCTGGCCGTACGCCTGCAGGCCGATTCCCTGGCGGAGCTGTTCCATATCGTCAATATGGCCCATCCATTTATTATCGATGGCCTTTAAGAGCACGACGCGCTCCAGCTCCCGAAGCTGCTCCGCCTCTGGAAATTCCGCTTCCTTCATCTCATAGAGCCGAACGGCCTCTTCCTTTAATTCCTGCTTAAGCTTCTTCTTGCTGGTATCCGCTACCCGCTCGGGAGTCAGCGGTTTTAAAGGAATAATCGGCAGTAGCACGGAATTAAATTCCCGCAAATCCCATTCCTCCGAATCCACGTCATCGCTGAAACACATATCCACCGTACTGTCCACCGTATCGGTAATCATATTGTAAATGGCGTCCCGCATGCTGTCGCCGTCCAATACATGGCGCCGCTCCTTGTAGATGATCTCCCGCTGTTCATTATTCACCTGGTCGTAATCCAGCAGATTCTTCCGGATGCCGAAGTTATTGCTCTCGATCTTCATCTGCGCCTTCTCGATGGCGTCGGAAAGCATCTTATGCTCAATCTGTTCGTTTTCCGCCACGCCCAGGGACTGGAATACCTTCATCAGACGTTCGGAGCCGAACAGACGCATCAAATCGTCCTCCAGAGAAATGTAAAATCTGGATTCGCCCGGATCGCCCTGCCGGCCGGAACGTCCCCGCAGCTGATTGTCGATCCGGCGAGACTCGTGCCGCTCCGTACCAATGATCATCAGGCCGCCCGCTTCCCTGGCCACCTCGTCCAGCTTAATATCGGTACCTCGACCCGCCATATTCGTGGCGATCGTCACCGCGCCGGCCACGCCGGCCTGCGCCACGATTTCCGCCTCCTGCTCATGGTATTTGGCGTTCAGCACATTGTGCACGATGCCTTCCCGCCGCAGCATCCCTGAGAGCAGCTCGGAGGTTTCAATCGTAATCGTACCCACCAGCACCGGCTGCTGCTTGGCATGGGCTTCCTTGATCTCCTCTACAACCGCTTTGAATTTTTCCTTTTTCGTCATGTAGACCGCGTCCTCATGATCCACGCGGATCACCGGGCGATTGGTGGGAATGGCGATGACGTCCATGCCATAGATATCCCGGAATTCCCGCTCTTCGGTCAGCGCCGTACCGGTCATACCGGACTTTTTCGTATATTTATTGAAGAAATTCTGGAAGGTGATCGTCGCCAGCGTCTTGCTCTCCCGCTTTACCTTTACCTTTTCCTTCGCCTCGATTGCCTGGTGCAGACCGTCGGAATAGCGACGGCCGGGCATGATACGGCCGGTAAATTCGTCGACGATCAGCACTTCGTCGTCCTTCACTACGTAATCCTGGTCGCGGAACATCAGATTGTGCGCGCGCAGAGCCAGGATGATATTGTGCTGGATTTCCAGGTTTTCCGGATCCGCCAGATTCTCGATGGAAAAGAATTTCTCGACCTTTTTGACGCCTTCCTCGGTCAGATTGACAATCTTATCCTTTTCATTGACGACAAAATCTCCGGTCTCCGTGATTTCCTCGCCCATCAGCGCGGTCATCTTCGTCATCTCGCCGCTGGCCTCGCCCCGCTCTAGCTGGCGCGCCAAAATATCGCAGACCTCGTAGAGCCTGGTAGACTTGCCGCTTTGTCCGGAAATGATCAGCGGGGTGCGGGCTTCGTCGATCAACACGGAGTCCACCTCGTCGATGATCGCGTAATGCAAAGAACGCTGGACAAGCTGCTCTTTATAAATCACCATATTATCCCGGAGGTAGTCAAAGCCCAGCTCGTTATTTGTCACATAAGTAATGTCGCAGGCATAAGCGGCTTTTCGTTCCTCGCTTTTCATGCTGTTAAGCACCACGCCCACGCTCAGGCCGAGGAATTCATGAATCTGCCCCATCCACTCGGCGTCGCGGTGCGCCAGGTAATCGTTGACCGTTACGATGTGCACGCCCTTGCCTTCCAGGGCGTTTAAATAAGCCGGCAGTGTGGATACCAGGGTCTTTCCCTCGCCAGTACGCATCTCCGCGATCCGGCCCTGGTGCAGGATAATGCCGCCGATGAGCTGCACCCGGTAATGCTCCATATCCAGCGTCCGCTTAGCCGCCTCCCGGACGACGGCAAAAGCCTCCGGCAGGATATCGTCCAGCGTGGCCCCTTCAGCCAGGCGATTCTTAAATTCCCTCGTTTTTCCCTGCAGCTCGCCGTCGGATAACGCCTGCATCGTCGGCCGCAAAGCCTCTATCTTGTCCACAATGGGCAGGATGCGCTTTAGCTCCCGCTCGCTGTGCGTGCCAAAAACCTTCGAAAGTACGCTCATATCAATACTCCTATCACTGAGAGTCTATATTTACATTCAGAAGTTATTCTAACACTATTTCCTGATAAAAACAATGCATATTTCATTCTTCCGCACGCCATAAGCAACTATTCGGCCTACGGCTTCATAGTTACGGAATCTGTCCATCTCCAAGTCGCCTACGGCGAGGAACAGATTTCCTCTTGGCTACCTATATATGTTCTTACGGACTTTGCAGCAAGTGCAAAGTCCTGGGCTGAATAGTTACTGCCAAAGACCCAGCGCCGGATTAGGCACGTAAAAAATTTCCTCTCCATCCGGCAGGCGGTTGTAGCCGTAGGAAAGCCGCTTGGGATGATACCGCTTTTCCATATCCTCGTAACTGGCGTACCGGTAGCCCACCTGCTCGATCTCCTCTTTCGTCAGCCTAGAAACTGCGTAGGTCACCTGGAAGCGGCCGTCGCTGGAGCTGTGGATCAGATGCGCCGCCACACCTAGATTTTCCTGCAGATCTTCGCAGTCCCGATAGATCTCCAGCACCTTCTCTTTGCCGCAGTAGCCGTATTTCCGTATGATCGCGTCGCATTGATCGTCCTCGCCGAATTTCTTCACGCCCGGCGCCAGGATCAGCAGCTCGCCGCCGTCCGCCATCGCCATTTTCAGCCGGTAGATGGATTTATTTCCCAGCCAGGTACTCTGAAATTCCGTCGGTTCCAGGTATACGACGCATTTTTGCAGCTTTTTTTCCAAAAAATAGATATTCTTTTTTTGCGCCAGCGCCACCGCCCGTTCAAAAGCCGTGCGCTTTTCGCTGATAAATAATCCATGGGTATGTATTCTGCCTTCCGGAGCCGTGGTAACCGTCTGTACGAACAGGAAGGGATAGTCCTTTAAGTAATGCTCCAGCGCATAGTCGAAAATCCTGCGCACCGGCGTCTGATCCTTGCCCATCATCCGCTCCAGGCCGTACAGCGCGCCGGCCATATGAGATTTGTGAATCATTGCGCTGCCGCCGACGCCCACAAAGATATTTTTGGCATGGTTGGACATTCCCGCCACCTCGTGGGGCACCACCTGGCCGATGGACAAGATCAAGTCGTAGTCGCCTTCGATTAGCCGCCGGTTCACCTGTACGTCGATAGACTCCCGCCAGATCCCTTCGGTGATTTTCTGCAAATAACCGGCAGGCACCTCGCCCAAACGCACCACGTCCCGCCGCCAGTCGTGCACCAGCATTTTCTCATAGGGAATATCTCCGAACATGTCTGCAAACTGCTCCCGAGAAACGGGATCGTGACTGCCGATCGCCGGCAGGATATCCACCTGGCATCCCCAGGCCCTTAGCTGATGATAATAGACGTTTGTAATAAAACCCGCGTTGGAATGCAGCCGCGTATAGTCCGGCGGCAAAAGAAGCACCCTTCGCAGCTGTTTCCCCTGAATAGACGCCAGCAGAGCTTCCCGTATCTCCGCTTCTGTCAGTCCGCTCTCTCTTTGCGCCTCTTTAAAAATCTCCATAAGTTTCCCGGTCTCCTTTCTCCAAGCTCTCCATTTATTTTATCATACCTGATTTCCTCCGCTTCTCCAAGAAGATAATCAAAATTTTTCCCCAAAACCTTCGGCGGCTTTTTCCAGATAGACGGCGGCTGCACTTTATGATTTCTATTTTGGAGGTTGAAATCTTCCCGGCGTTTCCGTAAAATTATCTCATATGTGTAATGGCGGCTTATGCTGTGAGATTTTCGTGACATTTCACTGATACAATTTATAAATAAAGCGGAAAGGAATGTGAACATGCGGCTTTTAGTAGTGGAGGACGATCGCCTCCTAAACAACACTCTTTGCTACAACCTCTCTGCGGCTGGCCACGCTGTAGATACTGCCCTGACAAAAGCGGCGGCAGCCAATTTTTTCGAAGCGCAGGACTATGACCTGATCGTGCTGGATGTCAACCTTCCGGATGGAAGCGGATTTGACTTCTGCCGGCAAATCAAGGAACGCCGCCCGGACACTGCGGTCATCTTCCTAACGGCAAACGATATGGAAAGCGATATGCTCAAAGGCTTTGAGCTGGGCGCGGATGATTATGTAACAAAGCCCTTTCCTATCAGCGTATTTCGCAAAAAGGTAGAGGCGCTGCTAAACCGCATCCAAAACCGGACGGGCGGCGACTGCTATACAGCCGGCGCCCTGTCCATCAATTTCTCAGAAATGACCGTCGACCTCGCCGGAGAACCGATTATGTTCACACCGATGGAATACCGTCTTCTAAAGTTATTTGTGAGGAATCCGCAAGTTGTTTTGACCCGGCGGGCGCTTCTTGAAAGGCTATGGGACGCTGATGAAAATTTTGTGGACGAACATGCCTTAACCGCCGCGATTAGCCGCGTCCGGGGAAAACTCGAAGCGGACGGGCGGCAATATATCAAGACGGTGTATGGCATGGGCTATATGTGGATTGGAGGAGTGAAAAAATGAACGGGCTTTCCGTCAATCGAGCCTGCATACTAGGAGCCGCTTTTTTCGGAGGCACTTCGCTTGTCTTCCTTACCGCGGCATTTCTGCTTACTGGGGACCCGGCCGTCGTCTGGGCCGGCCTTCTGTTCATCGCTCTGACGCTTACCTGCGTCGTCTTTTTTACGGCTTTTCTTCGCCGCAAACTGATTTTGTTTTCAAACAGTCTTTGCCGGACAATCGACGATATGCTAGACGGGACGGCCTCGCCGCTGCAGATCTATGAAGAAGAAAGCCTGTTTTACAAAATCAATCACCGGCTGGCGCGTCTGTATGAAGTCATGCGGGGAAACCAGGCGCGCGTGGCGAAGGAACGGGCGGATTTGCAGGAATTGATCTCCGCCATATCCCACCAGGTGAAAACGCCCATCGCGAACCTTCAAATGGTAAACGCCACCCTGCTTGAACAGCCTATGTCCAAGGAAAAACAACAGGAGTTTATCATCGCGGCCAGCGGCCAGCTCGACAAGCTGAATTTTCTCATGCAGGCCATGATAAAGACCTCACGGCTAGAAACCGGCGTTATTTCCCTGAACCAAAAGACGCAGCCAATCTATGATACGCTTGCGGCGGCGCTGGGCGGCATTCTGCCAAACGCCGAAAAGAAACAGCTCCATGTCCGCGTAGATTGTCCGCCAGATATAGCACTGGCCCACGATGGGAAATGGACCAGCGAAGCCCTATTTAATATCCTGGACAATGCGGTGAAATACACGCCAAAGAACGGCGCCATCTGTGTTTGCGTCCAAGGCCTGGAATTGTATGTAAAAATTGACATCACAGACAACGGGAAAGGGATTGCCAAAAGCCGGCAGAGCATGATTTTCAAACGCTTCTACCGAGAAGAAGAGGTACATGACGTCGAGGGCATCGGCATAGGACTATATCTCGCCCGCGAGATCATTACCATGCAGGGCGGCTATATCCAGGTTACTTCGTCGCCAGGACGCGGCTCTACATTTTCTGTATTTCTCCCCCGCGAGTGAACTTTTTTGAAATATCGCAAAATCGTGACATTTTGGGAGGAAAATTCCCGGGGCCTGTGACATTCCTGTGAGAATTGGCCGGTATACTAGCGGTATCTCAGAAAGGATGGTGTCGCTTATGTGCATTTTGCAGACAACCAATTTAAAAAAATACTACGGCTCTTCGCCGAACATCACGAAGGCGCTGGACGGCGTGACCCTCTCTGTTGCGCAGGGAGAGTTTGTCGCCATCGTAGGCACGTCGGGCAGCGGCAAATCTACTCTGCTCCACTTAATGGGCGGGCTGGACGTTCCCACAGGCGGCAGCGTCCAGGTAAAGGGCCGGAATCTGGCCGAGCTAAAGGACGAGCAGCTTACCATTTTCCGCCGGCGCAACATTGGATTTATCTTTCAGAATTACAACCTTGTCCCTATCCTGAACGTCTATGAAAATATCGTTCTGCCCGTGGAACTGGACGGTGAGACAGTCGATCAGAAATTCATGGAGGAGGTAGTAAGGCTGCTGGCCCTGAAAGATCAGCTGAACCATATGCCCAATCACCTCTCCGGCGGACAACAGCAGCGCGTCGCCATCGCCCGCGCTCTTATTTCCAAGCCCGCCATCGTTTTGGCCGACGAACCAACCGGCAATCTGGACAGCCAAACGAGCAGCGATGTGTTGGGGCTATTGAAAACTACCAGCAGCAAATTCCACCAGACGCTGGTGATGATCACCCATAATAACGAAATCGCCCAGCTTGCCGACCGCATCATCCGCATCGAAGACGGCAAAATTTTCGAGTAAGGAGGCGGACAATGCACGATATTTTATTTGGCAATACCAACGACGCCATCGTTAAAAAACTATCAGACCGTTATTTCAAAGCCGACAAAAGCCGCAATAGAATTGCGATTGCCGCAATCCTTCTGACTACGATACTTTTTACAACGATTTTTACCCTTGGTTCCGGTCTGATGGACACGGTACAGGACCAAAATATCCGAAAAGCCGGCGGCGACGGACAGGCCGTCTTAAATTACATCAGCGACGAAGTTTATAACGATGTGGCAGACAGCGCCTTGATCGACCGTATCGCCTATACAAAGGCAGTTTCCTACCGGCTGAAAAACCCAGGCCTAAAACGCTGGCGATCCGATCTGTGGTACATGGACGATACCGCTCTGGAATTTGCCCGTTATATGCCGACGACAGGCCGCCGGCCAGAAGCAGAAAACGAGATCATTGCGGACACGAAGACACTGGACGCCCTAGGCGTGCCCGCGCTGGTTGGTGAAAGGCTCTCGCTGACCTATGACGTCAAGGGAATTACGTACACCGCCGACTTTATGCTCTGCGGCTTTTGGGAAACCGACAGCTTAAGCAGCATTGGACGGCTGATCGTATCCAAAGCCTTTATAGACGCTCACTTAGACATCTTATCGTATACCTACCCTGTGGATAACGACTATTCCGGCGTTGTTTGCGCCTATGTCATATTCCATGGAAGCGGCGATGTGGAAAGCCGTCTGCACCAGCTTCTTTCTGAGGCAGGCTATACCTGCGACGCCATGGGCGGCAGCCCGGGGGACGGCAATTATATCCTCGCCCACGTCAGTCCGGCCTACCAAAGCGGCGCGTTGTTGGACAACCCGGCTATGCTTCTTTCCGGCATCGCAGGGATTCTGCTGATTATCCTGACGGGATATCTGATTATCTACAATATCTTTCAGATTTCCGTCGTTCAGGATATTCAATCCTACGGACAGCTCAAAACTCTGGGGACGACAAAACGGCAGATCCAGCGGCTTATAAACCGACAGGCGTTTCGGCTCTCCGCAATTGGCATTCCCATCGGCCTGCTGGCGGGCTTTTTTATAGGACGGGCCCTCGTGCCATTTCTGATGCATGGTACGAATTATACTGCCGACGCCGGTATCAAGGTGACGGCAAACCCGCTTATTTTCATTGGCTCCGCCGTCTTTGCTTTCTTTACCGTTTTTGTAAGCGTCCGCAAACCAGCCAAAGTCGCCGGCGCAGTTTCCGCAATCGAGGCCATTCGTTATACGGAAAACAACCCGGCGTCATTTGGAAAGCATAGAGCCAAAGATAAGAAATCTACGCACGGGGCAAAGCCGCACCATATGGCGCTGGCGAACCTGGGCCGCAACCGCAAGCGTACGGCGCTGGTAATCGCGTCCATGACATTGAGCCTGGTGCTATTCAATACGGTATTCACCTTATCCAGTGGATTTGACATTGACAAATATATCGCAAAATTCGTAAACACCGATTTTGTGATTTCCACTGCGGGCTATTTCCAATTCCGCTTTGAAAAAAGTGAAAGCGATTTGTCGGAAAATTTTATAGAAGCCGTCCGGCAGAACAAAAATTTCGAGAACGGCGGCAGGCTTTATACCACCCGCATTTTGGAGGAAACCTTTTCAGCCGACCACGCCGCGTTTACCAATTACAATAAAGACCCAAACGGCAGCCCGCTTGTCGATGTGTACGGAGCGGATGACTTTCTGTTGCATCATATGGAAGCCATCGAAGGAACTATCGATCTGGAAAAGCTAAAGACGGGAAAATATCTCCTGTTGAGCGTTGCGTGCACAGACGATGGGACGGTAATCGACAATCCGAACATCCGCATCGGAGACACCATTCATCTAAACCACCTGAAAAAAAACGGCCTTTCTGGCAGCATTGATAAAAGCTACGACTTTATCCTCATGGCAAAGGTGCGAAACAACGAAAATACGACGACTACCCGCACTACAGGCGCCGCAAGGCTCTATCTTCCCACAGAGAATTATCTGCCGCTGTGCGATCAGCCGCACCTCGTCAGCTTCCCATTCAATGTGAAGACAGGGACAATATCTTCTATGGAAGAATTTTTGAACGGCTATGTCGACAGCGTTGAACCAGGTATGGACTTTGAGTCCAAGGCAACGTATGTCCGCTCCTTCGACGGCCTGACTTCCCTGATTCTTACAATCGGCGGAACGTTAAGTATTATGATTGGCATAATCGGCGCCGCAAACTTCGCCAACTCCGTTTTGACAAGCATGATCACCCGCAAAAAGGAATTCGCCATGCTGCAAAGCATCGGCATGACCGGAAAACAGCTAAAGCGTATGCTCTCCCTGGAAGGGCTGTACTACGCGATCGGGACGATGCTTGCATCCAGCATCCTAGGCGTCCTTTTCTCAGTCGTCATCGTAAAGGGCGTTTCCAGCGGCGTCTGGTTTTTCACCTATCAGTTTGTCCTGTGGCCCATGCTGGCGATCTACCCGTTTCTGATCCTTTTGACCGTTACAATACCGACGCTTCTGTACAGACAGATCGCAAAAATCAGCATCCTTGAACGACTGCGTCAAAACTAAATTTCCATCAAAAAACCGGGGGCATTTCGCTCCCGGTTTCGGCTATAGACAAAGAAATTCTCCATATACAATTGTTATTTCCCACAAATGGAAATATCTCCGCTGACGCTGGTAAGGGATACCTGCTTTTTGGCCGGCTCGCCGCTCCTTGCGTGGCCGCTCTTTTCTCCCAATTCTCCTGTAAAAGGCAGATTCGTAAGGAACGTCCCGCTGACCGTCCGGTAGGAAAGAGAAAAGCTTTCCCCGACGGGTATCTGAACGATGCAGCTTCCGGAAATGGAATTCCCCTTCGTCTGCCCCGGCATCTCCGCCAAAAGCAACTCTACCGTGCCGCTGGTGCTAGAACAGTTCAATTCCCCGCTTTTCCCATCGAAGAAAACGTCGCCGCTGGCGGAAAACAGCCGGCAGGCCTCCAAATCGCCGCCGATCTGAATATTGCCGCTTTTCGTTTCGCCATAGAAGTCCCCTCCCATGTCCCGGCCGCAGATATCGCCGCTATGGGAATGTACTTCGATCTTGCCGCCGACGCCTTCCAGCATCAGGTTTCCGCTGGCGGTGGATGCTTCCAGCCGCCGGCAGGTCAATCCCTCCTCGGCGTGGATTTCTCCGTGCACCGTTTCCACCGTCACCTTATCCCACAGCTTCTTCGGAAGTCGAACCTCCAGGTCGGAGCGCCGCATACCCCGCATGAAGAAATATGCGGCGCTGGCGGTATTTCCCTGGCTGATGGACAAAATCCCATCCTCCCGAAGCATCGTTTCAATCTCTTCTGTATCGCCCGCGATCTCTATGACAGCATTTTCTTACTC
>CAOJIB010000024.1 GCA_948436455.1 uncultured Blautia sp. | reverse complement strand
AGCATCTGCCTTACAAGCAGAGGGTCATAGGTTCGAGCCCTATAGGTCCCATTGTGCCGGTGTGGCGGAATTGGCAGACGCAAAGGACTTAAAATCCTTCGGAAAGTGATTTCCGTGCCGGTTCGAGTCCGGCCACCGGCACTTTTTCTTTGAAAGAGGCAGGAAATAATCTGGCATTTTTACCGGTTGTTTCCTGCCTTTTTTCCTATGATAGAATTGATTTTCTATAAGATATATATTTTCGCTATCTGCTGCTCGTTTTTTCTTTTTCACTTCTTTATAACATACGGACAGATCTTCCTATTTTGATTTCTTATCTTTGTTCAAAAAGAGAACAGAAAAATGTGTTTGTACAGAATTGTATAAAGTCGTTCAGGGATTGTACAGGATCATATGCAAGACGGCTGTTTTTTCACCGCGGTTCCGGTAGGAATGCGCCCGATCTCCCCGAAAGCGTATACTTACGCCCTCTGTAATGGAAAAAACTTTGTCCTCTGTCTGTACTTCGAGAGCGCCGCCGAAGCTGGTAAGAAATTCTATGGTACCCTGCAGGTGCGGTTCCGATTGCCAGCAGGCGCCCGGCTCTATTTCCAGATAATAGACGGCAAAACGGCGATCTTCATTGTCCGGAAAGAGCGGATAGTTCCTGGCCCTGCCGTCGTCCTCCAAAATCGGCTGTACATCAGAAATGTTTACGACCTCATAGGCGGATTTTGGGCGCATGATCAGCGCGTCAAAGGGCACCTTCATACCATTGGACAGTTTCCAGAGTGTAGAAAGCGTCGGATTTCCATCGCCCCGTTCGATCTGTGCCAGCATACTTTTGCTGACGCCGCTTAATTTGGCAAGCTCATCCATACTCAATTTTTTTTCTGTTCGTAGTCGCTTGATATTCTTAGCAACGATTACATGCATGGTATCCAAAAAATTCCTCCTCCCCTATTGACAATATAGTACACATAATATATTATTATATCGCACAAAGAACGATAAAACGTACGCTTTGTTTTATTATATAGATTCTGAAGGGAAATGTAAAGAAAAAGAGATAAAGAAATATGCAAGAAGGGAGAGAGTATCTATGTTTCAGCTATCTGATTTTCTGATTTACAGTTTTATTACGGCGTATACGCCAGGCGCCAATAATCTGCTTTCCATGAGCAACGCCGCCAGGCGAGGATTTCGGCGCAGTATCTGGTTTAATCTGGGGATAACAGTGGGATTTTTGGCGGTTATGAGCGTGTGCACCATCTTTACGTCGTCGCTGTACGCGATGCTTCCACGGGTAAAGATCGTGATGCAGTGTTTCGGAGCTGCGTATATGCTTTTTCTGGCGTGGAAGCTCTGGAGGAGCTCCACTGATCTAAAAGCCGAGGAGGAGAAAGAAAGCGGCTTCCTTTCCGGTATGCTTTTGCAATTTGTGAATCCGAAAATATATATCTATGCGATTACGGCCATGTCCCTGTACATATTGCCCGTGTATTCTTCCAAGGTGAGTCTGGCAGGCTTTACATTGGTACTGACGGCGATCGGCGCTTCCGGTTCCTATGTGTGGGCGCTGTTCGGTGCGGCATTTTGCCGTTTTTTTCAAAGGCATAGGAAGGTTGTCAATACGATTATGGCGCTCTTGCTAGTGTACTGTGCAATTTCTTTTTTTGTATGATATGGCCCTATAAGGCAGGGAATATACGCCGCAGAATGGAGATATTGTACAAGAATTTCGCCGTCAGAATGATAAAATAGAAGACAGAAAAGAGATTATACAGAAAGGGGCGTGATGGCCTATGAGTTTAAACATGAAAAAAAGTGCTGATAAAAGCAAAAAACTTCGCTTTTCAAACAATTGGTTTTCCAGTAGAATGTAACTAAGAGATGAGGAAAACATCTCAATACAAATTAATTGAAGGAGGAATTCATTATGAAGAAAATTGTTGCAATTATGATTACAGTACTTTCAGTTATGAGTGTGGCCTCCGTCGCGGCAGCCACAAACGTTCCCGAGAAGAGCGAAGTAGTGAATTATTGGGAAAACGGCTTATGGGAGCTGCCTGAAAAAGGTGCGAACTGGTAAAATCCAGTGGAGTATATACGTAGAAGCCTGAAAGTAGGATTGATGGAAATAGTATAGAGGAGGAGTTTCTTATGAAAAAATTAGTGACAATCATTCTTACCGTAGTAGCAGTTGCGAGTGTAGCCAGCGTTGCGGCGGCCACAAATGTCCCCCAGGAAGAGGTGACCGCCAATTATTGGGAAAACGGCTTATGGGAGCTGCCCGAAAAGGGCGCGAACTGGTAAAACCAATAGCAGCAGGCGCTGGACGGAAATAAATCATAGAAAAAAGGATCGGCATCCCCGTTAAATCTGCCGGTCCTTTTTATGTTTGGAAAAATGCTTTTTAAAATATGCGCGTATGCAAAAAACCTCCTTTACAACTTCGTCATTTTGTGCTACTATTTGCTTATCATTAGAACATTACTATGTAGTAACATTACATCACACAAAATATAGCGATCCGCCGCGACAGTGCGGCATGGGAGGGAAAAATGGCAAAATACGAAAAAGCGACACAACCAACGATGTATTTTATCGGCGTTACCACAGGCAGCTCTTCGATTATGAAGGTATTCCCCAAGTGGGCCGAAGCTTTGGGCTTAAAGGATGCGGTTATCAAGGGCATGGATTTCGTGCCCCATGCGAATCCGGAAGAGTACCGTGAGGCAGTAGAGTTTATTAAAAACGATCCGCTTTCTTTGGGCGCGCTGGTTACGACGCACAAGATCGATTTGTACAACGCCTGCAAGGATCAGTTTGATTATCTGGATCCCTTTGCCCTGCAGCTTGGCGAGCTTTCTTCCATTTCCAAGAAAGATGGAAAGCTCTGCGGCCATGCAAAGGATCCGATTACCAGCGGACTGGCGCTGGAGGACTTTGTACCAGCGAATTACTGGACCGATTACGACGGCGATGTGCTGATCCTGGGTGCCGGCGGAAGCGCGCTGTCTATGAGCGTATATTTTACCCAGGAGAAATTCGGGGAGAACGTACCGAAGCACATCATCATTGCCAATAGAAGCCAGCCCCGTCTGGATGCGGCGAAGGAAATCCTGGAAAACGTCAATCCGAAGACAAAATTTGAATTTCTGCTAAGCCCCACGCCGGCGGACAATGATAAAGTATTGGCTTCCTTAAAGCCCCACTCTGTGATCGTAAACGCCACCGGCCTTGGCAAGGACGGCCCGGGATCTCCGTTGACCGACGCCTGCCAGTTCCCCAAGGACAGCCTGGTATGGGAGCTGAATTACAGGGGCGAGCGTCTTTTCCTGCAGCAGGCGCAGGCGCAGGCCGAAGAGAAGAACCTTCGCGTAGAAGCCGGCTGGGTGTACTTTATCCACGGTTGGACACAGGTCATCGCAGAAGTGTTCCATATCGACCATATCGAAACAGAAGTACCGAAATTAAGTGAAATCGCGAAAAATATTTAAGTTTTTACCACATATAGAAAGAGGAGGAAAACAACATGAATAACTTTAATTGGGATAGCAGCTTTGCCGTAGATTTTGATTTAACCACCGGTTTTTCAAAAACGGCGGAAACCACCAAGCGTCATCTTTCCCAGATGAAGGATATGTACTATGACGTAGCGGCCGCAGAAGAGATCTTAAAGACCGAGGATCCGCTGGTTTATGAGTTTTATGAGCTGGGCTGCCCGGAGCGGGCCGGAGATTTATTGTTCGGCACGACGATTTTGTATCCGGGAACCGTAGGCGGCGAGTACTTTATGACGAAGGGTCATTTCCATACCCAGTTGGCCACCGCGGAGGTTTATTATACGCTGGATGGGGAAGGCTATATGGTGATGGAGAATCCGGAAGGGGATACGATGGAAGTAGAGCTGAAAAAAGGTGAAGCCATCTACGTGCCCCGCAGATATGCGCACCGTTCTGTAAACACGGGCACAAAGCCGCTGGTGATGTATTTCACCTTTGCTGCGGACGCCGGCCATGATTATGGCACCATCGAGACAAAAGGCTACCACAAGATGATCGTGGAAAAGGATGGAAAACCGGCGGTCATCGACAATCCGAAGTGGAAATAATTTATGAAAGAAATTATGACGGTAACTGGCTGGCAAAAGCCGCAGGCTCTGGGCTTTTGCCACTGCCATGAGCATCTGATGCTGAGTAAGGGCACATCTTTTGCAAGGAATCCGGTTCTTTGCATGGAAGATCTGGAAAAGAGCACAGAAGAGGTACGCCGCTTTCTGGCGCAGGGAGGAAAAACGATCCTAGAGGCGCAGCCTGGCGGCTGTAATCGCATGGAAGGCGCGCTCTACCAGATCGCGAAGGCGACCGGCGCGAATATCGTCGCCTCTACCGGTTTTCATAAATTAATCTTTTATCCGGAAAATCACTGGATCCGGACGATTTCCGAAGAAGATTTCACGCGCTTTTTGGTCCATGAGCTGTCCGAGGGAATGTACACGGATATTGATACGGAATTCCATACGGATACGGTCCCATATCGGGCCGGCATTCTAAAGACGGCGCTGGATACGGAAGGACTGACGCCTGTGTATCGCCGGCTGTTTACGGCGGCGGCCCGCGCGGCCAAAGAGACGGACGTTCCGCTGATGGTACACATTGAGCAGGGCTCTGATCCGGGGGCGCTTTTGGACTTCCTTTTGGAACAGGGCGTTTCGCCCAAGCGACTGATTTTTTGCCATATGGACCGTTCGGTGGAGGAGCCGTCCTACTATACGAAAATCCTGGACAAAAAGGTGATGCTGGAATTTGATACGATCGGACGCTTCAAGTATCATGGCGACGAGGAAGAAGTGGAGCTGTTTGTGGATTTGATCCGTCGGGGATATGAGGATCAGCTTCTCTTTTCCCTGGATACTACGGCGGCCCGCTTAAAAACCTATACGCCCGACGGCGTGGGACTGGATTATATCCTTACGACTTTTGTACCGGCGTTACGGGCGGCGGGTGTGACAGATGCTCAGATTTGCAAAATTTCACACGATAACTGCGTACGCGTATTTACAGACTAAAAAGGAGAATAGCTATGAATCAGAATGAATTATTAGCTCAGGTTGCAGAGAAAAAAATCGTTCCGGTGGTGAAGCTGGATCGGGTAGAGGATGCGAAACCGCTTTGCGAAGCACTTTGCGCGGGCGGCCTTCCAGTGGCTGAGATTACGTTCCGTACGGACGCCGCGGAGGAATCCATCCGCATCGCCGCGAAGGAATTTCCACAGATGCTGGTGGGAGCCGGAACAGTTGTAAACGTAGAGCAGGCGAAACGCGCGCTGGATGCAGGCGCTAGCTTTTTAGTTTCTCCCGGCTTTTCTCCGGCAGTTACGGAATTTGCGATTACAAATAACGTTGTGATTTTCCCCGGAACCTGTACGCCTTCCGAGGTGATGATGGCGATGGATTATCATCTTCCGGTGGTGAAATTCTTCCCGGCGAAGCAGTACGGCGGCCTGGATACGATTAAAGCGCTGGCAGCTCCCTTCCCGTCCATGAAATTCATGCCCACCGGCGGCATCAGCGCGGCGAATATCCAGGAATATCTGGCCTTTGATAAGATCATCGCCTGCGGCGGAAGCTGGATGGTAAAAGACAGCTATATCAAAGAGGGGAATTTTGACAAAATCGTAGAATTGACAAAAGAAGCAGTCGGCCTGGTAAAATAAAGGCCCCGCTTTTATCGTAGGAGAGGATGATCATGAAAGTATTAGTGACACCGACTTCGCTTCAGCCGGGAAAAAATGAGGAAGCGTTAAATACTTTAAAAGGCTTTACCGAGGATCTGGTTTTTAATTCCACTGGACGGCCGTTGACGGAGGATGAGTTGATTCCGCTTTTGGCAGATTGTCAGGGGTATATCGCCGGACTGGATGAGATTACGGCGAAGGTGCTGGCGGCCTGCCCGAATTTAAAAGTGATTTCCCGCTATGGCGCCGGTTATGACCGGGTGGATACCCAGGCGGCGAAGGAGCACGGCATTATTGTAACGAATACGCCTGGCGTGAACGCGCAGGCAGTGGGCGAGCTGGCTTTCGGCCTGATTCTTTCCGTGGCCAGAAATATTCCTTACCTGAACGAACAGACCAGAAAAGGGGCGTGGGTTCGCTCCACAGGGATGGAATTAAAAGGGAAAACGCTGGGAATTATGGGCCTTGGTGCCATCGGTAAGGTCGTAGCTCAGTGCGCAAAGGGCTTTGGCATGCAGGTAGTCGCTTACGATCCTTTTATCAATGAAGCTTACTGCAAGGAAAATGATATTCGCAATAGTACGTTTGACGAAGTGGTAGAAATGTCCGACGTCATCAGCCTGCATCTGCCGTTAAACGACCAGACCCGTCATCTGATCGGAAAGGATGTGATTGCCCGGATGAAGGATGGGACGATCATTGTCAATGCTTCCCGCGGAGGTATTATCGACGAAGATGCCGCCTATGACGCGTTAAAGAGCGGAAAATTAGCCGGCCTTGGCCTGGACGCTTTTGAAGTGGAGCCGCCCAAGGATTCCAAGCTGTTTGAATTCCCGACGGTAATCGCTACGCCGCATACGGGCGCGCATACGAAGGAAGCCACCGTGAATATGGCCAACGCCTCCGTAAAGAATCTGATCGACGTGCTTTCCGGCAAGGAGTGCCCCTTTGTGGTAAATAAATAATTCTGTGTAGATAGTGTGCAATACCGAAAATATTTTTGATAGAAGATAAGAAAAAGGCCAGGCCGATTGATTGGGGAAATCGGCTAGGCCTTTTTTAGAATGCTCTTCGTATGCAGAAAGGTTGCCGGCGGCAGGTTTTCTGTATTAGGCTTCTGGCGGGGACGGCCGGGCGGCTTCTTCCTTTTGAGCCAGCCGCTGGTAGACCCATTCCCGGAACAGAGAATAGAGCACGGATACCATAGGGATGAAGATCAGCATTCCGGCGATCCCCATTAAGTTGCCGCCGATGGTGACGGCCACCAGCACCCAGATAGAGGGAAGGCCTACCGAGCCGCCCACGACGTGGGGATAGATCAGATTTCCCTCGATCTGCTGAAGCACGAAAAATAAAATGAGGAACATCAGCGCCTTCATCGGGCTTTCCACCAGGATAAGAAGCGTTCCCACGACGCAGCCGATAAAAGCGCCGAAGATGGGAATCAGTGCGGTAAAGGCGATCAGCACGCCGACCAGCAGTGCGTAGGGAAAGCGCAGAACGCTCATGGAAATAAAAAACATGCATCCCAGGATCAACGCTTCTAGGCATTGGCCGGTGAGAAAGCTGGAAAAGGTGCGATGGCTTTTCCGGCAGATATACAGGATACGCTCCACACGTTTATCGGGAAGAAAGGCATAAAGAACCTTGACTAGCTGCTCGGCCAGCTTTTCTTTCTGAAGCAGAATATAGCAGGCGAATACGAAGCCGATGCCAAAATGCGTCACGGCGCTGACGATGCTCCGGGTCACGGACCAGGTGGAGGACAGGAAATTCCCCGCGCCGGCTTTTAGCAGGTTGATCGTACTTTGCAAAAGCTTTTCCCAGTTGACTTCCAGATTGGTCAGCAGGCTGGTAACGGCGGGATTGTCGTAAAAGAGCTCCATAGTCTGGCGCTGCAGCTGGGGGATTTTCTGCTCGATGCTTTTGCCAAGACCTATGACGGTTGTCGTCAGATCTGGGATAACAACCAGGATAACCAGCGTAAGGATCGCCACCAGTAGCAGAATGGTCAATACCAGGCAGAGCGGGCGCGCTAGGCGCTTTCTTTCTTTTTTCTTTAAATTTCTTTTTTCGGAAAAGAGTTTTCGCTCGAAAAACTGCATGGGTACATTTAAAATAAACGCGATCGCGCCGCCTAAGACAAACGGAAATACCAGTCGCCACAAAAAGCCAATCGCCGCCAGTACGACGTCGAAGCGCTGCAGGCCGGTAAAGAGAAGCGCGGCGAATAAAATCAACAACATGATTTTCTGCATGGTCTTTTTATCTAAATCCATGAAAAGTCTCCCCTAAATTCTATACAGGATTTTTGTATTATATCACAAGTGGAGCGTTAATAAAGCACTTTTCTGGAATTTTAAGAAAAAATTCAGAAATTTGCAGAGAGATTTTCGGATATATTTTCTCTGTTTGTACATATATTGATAACAACGTTTAATTTTGAGGTTCTGTATGAAACAGCGGTTGAAATCTCTGATCTTATCCTTATTTGCCCTGGCGTTTGTCCTGGGCGGCTTCCATTACGCGCCGGATATCATTTCAGCGAGTACCAGTGTAAACGGCAGGGAGCTTCCTATTTACTGTGTGGATACGCAAAAGCCGCAGATTGCAATTTCCTTTGACGCGGCGTGAGGCGGCGGTGTATTGCGGCAAATTCCGATGGACTGTTCGTAAAGATTTCCGGCTACGCTTGGAGCGTCAGCCGGTTTTTTCTTTGTTTGCGTATACGTTTTGGAAAGCTATGTGGGGCGTGTGGGAAAAATTGTAGATGATTTTGATTTTGTTGTTTTCAAATACCTGTATTTCCTGCAGCATTTCTACAATGATCTGCCGATCCAGCTTTTCAATGGTTCTAAAGTTCAGCAGGCGCTTTGTCCATGGATCGTCCCACATATCCGGCGCGGCTTCGTTTTGTTTCCCGGCCTCGGCTAGCTGCTTTTGGAGCAGCGTTTCTTTTTGAAGATAGTCCTGTCGGTAAGCGGTGCATTCTTCTCTGGAAATCAGGCCGCTTCGATAGTCTTCGTAAACGGCTTTTTTTAGCCGTTGTACTTTTTCCAGCTCAGCCATCCAGCGGCTTTTTTCCGCTTTGGCGATCGGCCGGCCGGCCTTGGCCGTCTGCGCTTGGGCGGCGGCGCGTAGATCATCGATATTTTGCAGAAGGGCGCGCAGATCTTCCAGGAGAATCTTTTCCAAAAAGTCATGGGATATGGCGTGCGGCGTACAATACTGCCTGCCGGAGCGGACGTAGGTGCCGCAGGAATATCGGAGGCTTCCGGAGGCTCCGGCTTTTTTGACCAGGGCTCTGCCACAGTCGCCGCATTTTAGGAAGCCGGCGAACATACTTTGATTTGTGTGCAGATCGAGGCTTCGTGTCCGGCGTTTTAAAAGAGCCTGGGTTTTGTTCCAGGTTTCCTCGTCGATGATCGCTTCGTGCGTGTCTTTTCTTATGATCCAGTCCTTTTTCTCACGGGCCTGGGGCTTTTGACGCATGCGCTGGCTTTTTTTCCCCTGGACCATGTGGCCGATGTACATTTCGTTTTGCAGGATGCGGTTTATGGAGGAATATGTCCAGTAGGAGGTGCCGGGCAGGCGGTTGCCGTTTTTATAATTTTCTCCGCCGAGCCGCTTATATTCCGACGGGCATACGACGCCGTCTTCGTTCAATATGGACGCGATGCGGATTTTTCCGTGCCCGGCGATATACAGCCGGAAGATCCGGCGGACGATAGAGGCGGCGTATTCGTCGACGATTAGTTTATTTTTATCCGCCGGAGATTTTTTGTAGCCGTAAGAGGCGAAGGCCCCGATGAATTCTCCCGCCCTTTGCTTGGTCTGCATGGACGCGTGGATCTTTCTGGAAATATCTCTGGCGTATTGTTCGTTGAAAATATTTTTGATAGGCAGCAGCATATCGTACGCCTGCTGGAAGCTGTCGATGGCGTCTGTAATGGAAATGAAGCGCACGCGGCGCTCTGGGAAATAGCGCTCCAGGTATTTCCCGGTGTCGATGTAATCGCGCCCGAAGCGGGATAGGTCCTTGACGATTACGCAATTCGCGCAGCCTGCTTCGATGTCGTCGAGCATCCGGCGAAAGGCGGGGCGGGCAAAAGATGGGGTTTGGGAACGTAACATGCTTTTTTGGATAAATGTAAGTGAATTTAATAAGCGACGTTATTTCCATTCTTAATAATAAACCGGTCATCGGACAGGCCTGCTTTCCTATAGAATAGAAACGACGGGATGACCGAAAAGGGGCAAGCGATGGACGCACCGATCCGTACGACCACCGTACAGAAGATAGACGCCGTGACCTACGCTGTTATTTCCGCTTCGGCCGAGCGTGCGACGGAGACGTTGGAGAAAAAGGTGGAAAAATTGCTTAAGAAAGATATGCAGGAAGTCATTGCAAAGCGAAGCTTCTAGATGCTTTAGTATGCAGAAAAGCTGTCAGTGGCAGGCTTTCTGTATTTACGTATCAGGCGATTTTGGCGGCGGGGCATGTACATCTTGTCAGGCTGTTAGAAAGGAGGAGCCATGCGGCAGGAGGAGAAGATTACCGCGCTCTACTGTAGACTCAGCCAGGAGGATCTGCAGGCCGGGGAGTCCGGCAGCATACAAAATCAGAAAATGATCTTACAAAAATATGCCCAGGAGCATCGTTTTCTTCACACCAGATTTTTCATAGATGACGGCGTATCGGGCGTAAGCTTTGAGCGCGAGGGGCTGCAGGCGATGCTGCAGGAGGTGGAAGCCGGGCGCGTGGGGACGGTTATTACGAAAGATCTTTCCCGCCTGGGGCGCAATTACTTAAAGACAGGGGAACTGATCGAGATCGTTTTTCCAGAAAACGGCGTGCGGTATATCGCTATCAACGACGGTGTGGACACCGCCGGGGGCGACAATGAATTTACTCCGTTAAGGAATTGGTTTAATGAGTTTTACGCCCGGGATACAAGCAAAAAAATCCGCGCGGTGAAGCAGGCGAAGGCGCAAAAGGGGGAGCGTGTCAACGGCGAATGTCCCTACGGGTACCAAATCGATCCGGAGAATAAAAATCATCTGCTGCCGGATCCGGAGACGGCGCCTGTGGTACGGCAGATTTTTGCCCTGTATGTGAAGGGCGAGCGCGTATGCGACATCCAAAAGTGGCTCGCGGACAATCAGATCCTAACTGTCGGAGCCTTGCGCTTCCAGCGTACCGGGCAGCCGCGGTATCAGCGCGCGTCTCTGACGCCTTACGCGTGGCCGGACAAAACGATCTACGATATACTGGCCCGGCAGGAATATCTAGGGCATACCGTTACGGGGAAGACCTGTAAGGTTTCCTATAAGTCCAAAAAGACAAAGAAAAATCCAGAGGAAGAACGGTACTTTTTTCCCAATACGCACGAGGCGCTCATTGATGAGGAAACCTTCGCTCTGGCGAAGAAGCGGCTGTCTACCAGGCATCGGCCCACGAAGGCGAAAAATATCGATCTTTTCTCCGGGCTTTTGTTTTGCGGCGACTGCGGCCATAAAATGTATCTGCAGCAGGGCGTGCGCATACCGGAGCGCAAGCATGCCTATACCTGCGGCAACTATCGCAATCGAAAAAGAAATGTATCGCCGTGCACGACGCATTACATTCGGAAATCCGTGCTTATAGAGCTCGTTCTTACAGATTTACAGCGGGTTTTGTCTTCAGTAAAGCAGCGGGAGAAGGAATTTCTAAAGATTGTTGAAAAATATGGGGGCCAGGAAGCCCGAAAGGCGTCGGAGCAGGAACAAAAGGAACTGTTTGCCGTGCAGGCACGTTTACAGGAAATAGATGCTGTTTTTCGAAAGCTGTACGAAGACAATGCGCTTGGGAAGCTTACGGAGGAACAGTTTTCTTTTATGACTTCCGGCTACGAGGATGAAAGAAAAATGTTGAAAGAACGCATAAAAGCACTGGAAGGTCGGATACAGGCTGCCGAAGAGCAGAATTTGTACAAAAAGCAGTTTATCCGGATGGTAAGGCGGTACACGCGGATGGAGGGATTGACGTATGAAAATGTACATGAATTTATTGACCGGATATTAATTTACGAATTGGACAGGGAAACGAATACCCGACGGGTAGAAATATTTTACAATTTTATCGGAAAGGCGGACGATCCGCAGGAATTTGCAAAAGATGTGTTCCACTTTGCCGGATCGGTGCAGATACAGACAGAGTCCGAGAAATAATTGATAGAAGCGAGCGTTTTCCTTCTTTTGGATTCCGGCATGAGAAAAGCAGGAGATCCGTCAAAAGATTTCCTGCTTGGTAAGAACGATAAAGCTGTGTGGACGGCGCTATTCGCTTTTCACGTTGCCCTCTGGCAGCCATTTATCTAACGCCGTCAAGAGTCTGTCCAGATCCACCGGTTTCATGACAAGATCATTCATTCCCGCCTCTTTGGCTCGCGACACATCCTCCTGGAACGCGTTTGCAGTTACGGCGACAATGGGGATATGCAGGAGGTCTTTTCTACCTGTATTCCGAATCGCCCGGGATGCCTCGTAGCCGTCCATTACCGGCATTTGAAGATCCATAAAGATCAAGTCGTAGTAAGCCGGCGGATTCTTTTGCGCCAGCGCTACCGCTTCCGCGCCGTTTTCAGCCGTTTCTATCAGAAGTCCGGCCTTCTCAAGCAGCTTTTGAACGATGATCCTGTTTATTTCAATGTCCTCTGCCAGCAAAACCCGGATTCCCGCATGGCGTGTGACAAACGTGGCGTCTGCTAGCTCCGTTTGGCTGGCGTCCTCTTGGAGGGAGGGAGACGGCAAGGCCTTTTCTTCCAGCTTAAAAAATACGTGTACAGTAAATTTGGAACCGTGTCCCGGCTCGCTTTCCATTTGAATGTCGCCGCCCATCAGATTCGCAATCGTCTGGGCGATGGGAAGTCCCAAGCCCGTGCCTAAGTCGCCCTGGTGGGATTCCCCGCGCACAAACGGCTCGAAAATCTTCGGTTGAAAGGCCGGATCAATGCCCGCACCCGTATCTTCCACGATGAATTCATAATAGCCGCTTTTCAATGCGCGGGAAGGAAGCTCCTGTGCTCTGCATGTGACTGTTCCGCCAGAGGCGGTATATTTCACCGCGTTGTCCAGAAGATTTTTTAGTACCTGTCTAAATCGCTTGGCATCGCCGAGTACAGTTTGGTGGTCGAAGGGAGTGATCAAGACGTTCAGCCGTAAATCTTTCTCCATGGCGGCGTTTTTCATCTCGTCCAGAACCAGAGTAATCTCATCTGCCAAATTGAATCGCTCTTCCTCTAATACCAAACCGCCGCTTTCAATTTTGGACATATCCAAAACCTCGTTGATAAGATCCAGAAGCCGCCGGCCGGAGGCATCGATTTTCTCCAGGCAGTCTCGAACTTGGCCGCTGTCGTCCAGATGGGAAAGGGCAATTGAGGCCATGCCTAAAACGGCGTTCATCGGGGTGCGCATATCATGGCTCATACGGGCGAGGAAATCGCTTTTGGCTCGGCTTAAGTCCTCCGTTGTATGGAAGGCGTCTTGTAAGGTTTGCTGGATGGCGTCTTTTTGCTGCCGCAGGGCAGTCACGTCTTGGACGGCAAAAATCAGCGATATCGGTACGCCGTCCTTTTGGTTCAGACTTAGGACGGATGTGTTTTCCCAGCGGTCTTCCTCCCAATGAATGCGATATTCGTACTGGAAAAAGGGATTTCCTTCGTCCAGAGATGATTTAACCCCTTCCAGAGCAAGAGAGAGAAGGGGAACATCGTTCTTCCCATCGAAGAGATAATGCGCGGCCATATAGCCCTCCAGCGATTCCAAGGTTCCCTGCGCCGGCAGATCGGACGGCGCGCCTTTTAGGTATTCATACCGTTGCTGTTCCGGCTCTATGATCGCCAGTCTAGTGAACAAAGGCACCAATCCTTCTACGATTCCGCCAAGCCGGGCCTTTTCCGAAGTCAACTGGCGCCTCTTCCGGAGGTTTGTAATGAGCAGATAGGACACGTAAATCAGGAAAAGGCTGATTAGGCGAAGCTCCAGCTTGATTCCCGCGCTGTTTACGTCCGTATTCATTTGCCTGGTAACGGCCGGGGGGAAGGTCTGTACCAGCATCCAGTCCTCCCCGATGGGGACCAGGGAAACGCTGATGTCCTCCGACGGTCCTTTTGCCGTACAGCAAAGAGCGTTGCGAGCTGCGAAAGCGTTCCAAATCTTGTCCAGTACCTCCTTTGAGGCTACTTCGTCCTGCGCTAGGCCGTCCGGAAGATTTTCTACAGGCGCATGGTAGCCATAGGAGGAAATGACGGTTCCATCCTCCATGCAGATCAGGCTTTTCGCGTCCGCGTCAAAAAATTTGACGGAGATGGCCTGCCGCAGGGTTTTTTCACGAAACATGCCGTTGAGTACGCCGATAATTCCACCATGATAGCGAACAGGAGCGTAAAAATTGATCAAAGTTTCATTGGTGATACGGGAATTATAGATTACATGGAATCCGGTTTCACCCTGGATGCCCCGCAAGTAATTATTTCGATCGGAGGAATCGGAGGTTTGCCCGTCCGCGTTGTGATTGAGCCCGTCCGTATCGATAAATTCCACATAATCAAAAACGGAAGTCTCCTGTAAGAGCTTTAAAAAGTCCTGTTCGACCCAAGGCTCCTGAATCGTTTCGGCAACGGTGATCGATAATAAATTTAAAGTGGTCGATCTTGCCTCCAGCATGTCCTCCACCCGACTGGCTGCCTGGAGCGCGGTGTCAAGAGCATATTTTTGATTTTGTTCCAAGATCCGCGTCTGGCTTTCTTTAGCAAAGGAAAAAAATGAGAAGATTGTGGCGCAGAACAGAATCGTCACCAGCAAATAATGCTCCCAGGCCATTCGGCCTCTGCTGTCTCTTTCCATATGCGCCTCCTTGATCCCCTGTTGGACGGTCAAATCACGGGATCCGCCGACAGGTATAGCACAATTCCATATTTTTTGGAAAAACTCTAATTGTCATTACTTTCATTATACGTTATCTAATCGAAAAAGTATAGCGAGATTTTCGAAAACATGCCGAACAAAATGGGCTATAGCGTAAGGCGTTTCTGGTTTTTTACAGTGGTATCGTTATCTGACCCCGGCGAAATTTGTTCCCGTCCAGCCGTCGTCAATATAGGTATCGTATAGAATAAAATCGCTTTTTCCCTTCAGGTAATCCGTGATCAGCTTTCGCTGGTTTCCAATGCTGTCGCTTTCTGATTTATCGCCGTCTTCCCTGGATAATCGGATATAGGCGGCTACGTAAAAAAGCGTAGGCTCTGACCGGCTGGTTTTCAAACGATTCTTCCTCCCGGCGGCATAGGATTTTTAACAGCTTATGAGGAGAAGCTTGTCTGATATGTTAGGGGGAATGGTTTGGACGGATGACGGCGGATGGAGGCGCTACTTACCGTCTCCATGGGGGAACGACGACACGCAGAAGATTCTCGACATTCTAGAAAAGCATAAGGTGAAGGCAACGTTTTTCATGACTGGCGGCTGGGTGGAAAGCTATCCGGAAGATGTGAAAAGAATTTACGCGGCAGGGCATGATCTGGGAAACCACAGCGAAAATCATAAGAATATGAGCCAGCTAAGCGAAGAGGAAAAAACTTCGGAATTGATGAGCGTTCATGAGAAGGTCAAGAAGCTTACCGGTGTGGATATGGAACTGTTTCGGCCGCCTTACGGGGATTACGACAATGCGGTGATCAAGAACGCCACGAAGAACGGCTATTATCCGATTCAATGGAGTGTGGACAGTCTGGATTGGAAAGACTACGGCGTGGACAGCATCATCGACACGGTCTGCAATCACAAAGCGCTGGATAAAGGGGCGATTATCCTTTGTCACAACGGCGCGAAATATACGGCGCAGGCGCTGGATACGTTGCTTGCGACTTTAAAAGGGCAGGGGTATGAGCTCGTGCCGATTTCCCAGCTGATTTATAAAGAAAATTATCATATGGACCCTTCCGGAAAACAGATTTCCGACGAAGACGCCGTGTAACTCTTTCCAGAAAAAACAGGACTCCGATAAAACGGAATCCTGTTTTTTGACTGTCCTGATAGGCGGAAAAGATTGCCGGCGGCAGCCTTTCCGCCTGAAGGGAAGCATAAGGTAGCAAAAGCCTAGGCGTACGTATCCAGAAGCCGGTCGGTATCCACCGCTGAAATCATTTCTGTCAGCGCCTGCTCCTGCATTTCCTCTGCCTCTAGCACCTTGCCCATCATTTCCATATTGACGCCCGTCATCAGGCTGATATTGCTCAGGTACATATTCGCAGTTGCGATGCTGGAAATATCCATGTTCATTCCTCCCCTTTTTTATTTATTATAGCACAAGGCTGCCCATTTAGGAAAGCTTTTTAAGCAACCGTGTCCAGATAGCGGCCTTTCTCCTCCGCGTTATCGTAGAAATCCGCAGAAGAGCGGAAGGTCGTGCGGGTGGTTCCGCCGGACATATACGGGGTGCCGCATTCTGGGCAGATGGCCGTGTGGTAGGTAACGGACTGGGAAACGATCTCCTGGTCCTCCTGCTGGGCTCTGGAACGGGCATGGGATACATGCTCTCCCTCGTGAGCCCGGATGGCCGCCGGCGCCGCCTGCGGGCTTAAGTGCGTCGGCGTCTTGAAGGAGACGCCGGGATCGTTGGAGCCGTCCTGGTATTTCCGATTTTTGCAGGTTTGGCATTCGTAGCTGTCGAAGCGGCCGGAAACGGCCGGATTGCCGTCGTTCTTTTCCGTTTTTGGCTGCATGGAGGAAGAAGAGGAGGGCGCGGCTGTTTTCGCGGCGGCAGATGCTCCGGCCAAGCTCTGCGGGGCGTAATAAAAGGTTTGCATGCGCAAGGACAGCATAGGATCCATAGATATTCACCTCCTTTTTAAAAATTATAGTTGCCGGCTTCTTTGATTATTCAAAAGCAAAATGGATGTCTGTCAGTCCAAGCTCATCCCGCAGCTTCTTGAATTCTTTCTGAACGGCTTCGTTTAACGGGACGCCTTTTTCTTTACGCTCCAGCCAGACCAAATGTTCTTTCTCGCCGGCGGTGAAAATTTGTTCCTGGCCGGGAGCTTTTTCGGAGGCGCGCAGAGCGCGCAGGATAGCGCCGGCCGTCTTTTTGAAAGCTTCCGCGCCTAAGAAGGCTTCGGTATTGATTGCCAGGAAGAAATGCCCCAGAGGATAGGGGATCTTGTTTCCATTTTCATCCAGGCCGCCTAAATCCTTCAGAAAGCTGCCGTCCTGAAGCGCGGCGGAGAGGATCTCCACCACGGTGGCGTAGCCGTAGCCCTTGTAGCCGGCCAGGCTGTCGCCGATACCGCCTAAGGGCGCCAGAGCCGCCTTTGCGCTGGTTAAGTCCTTTAGGATCTGCGGGCTGTCGGTCAGGGCCTGGCCGTCCCGGCCGATGACCATGCCTTCCGGCGTATCCATCCCCATCCGGGCAAAGTATTCGATCTTTCCTCGCTGGGAAATAGAGGTGGCGCAGTCCAGGACGAAGGGGAATTCCTCGTCGGTGGGAATGCCAAAGGTAAGCGGATTTGTACCCAGCATATTTTCTACGCCGAAGGTGGGCGCAATGGAGGGTCTGGCATTTGTGCCGGTTACGCCGATCATATTTTCTTTCGTACACATGGTGGCATAGTAGCCGGCGATGCCATAGTGTGTGGAATTACGGACGGCTGTCATACCCAGGCCGTGCTTTTTCGCCTTGTCAATCGCCATTTCCATGGCCTTTTTCCCTACAACCATACCCATGCCGTTGTGTCCGTCCAGAACGGCCGTCGTTTCTGTTTCTTTTAAAATCTCAATATTGGTGACGGGGTTTAGGATGCCGTCCTTGATCCGGTCGATATAGATGGGTTTGAAGCGGTTACAGCCGTGGCTTTCAATGCCTCGTCGGTCGCTTTCCAATAATATATCGGCGCAGATGGCCGCATCCTCCTTGGGAACGCCGTATTTTACAAATACCGCCTGCATAAATTCATCCAGTACGTTCCATTTTTCGTAAATTCTTTCTCCCATGCTTTGTAATCTCCTTTATCTGGGCAGGGTTGTTGTGAAATTCTTCGCCGTTTGGCAAAGGTGCGTTAAAAAGTATCTTTGATCAACAGGGACTTTCCTGTCATCTCTTTCGGCTGTTCCATGCCCATCAGTTCGATCAGAGTGGGAACGATATCGGCCAGGCAGCCGCCCTCTCTTAATTTATAGATCGGATCGGCGTTGACTAAAATAAAGGGCACCGGATTGGTAGTATGGGCGGTAAAGGGTTCGCCTGTTTCGTAATCTACCAGTTGTTCGGCGTTGCCGTGGTCTGCGCAGATCAACATTTGGCCGTCTACTTCCTTTAAGGCGTCGACGGCTTTTCCCACGCATTCGTCCACCGCTTCAATGGCTTTGATGGCGGCGGCTTCCACGCCGGTGTGGCCGACCATATCCGGGTTGGCAAAATTGATAATGATCACGTCGTATTTCTGGGAACGGATGGCCTCGACTAATTTATCACATACCTCGTAGGCGCTCATTTCCGGCTTTAAGTCGTAGGTGGCGACCTTCGGGGATTTTACCAGGATCCGGTCCTCGCCTGCGTTTGGCTCTTCGATACCGCCGTTAAAGAAGAAGGTCACATGGGCGTATTTTTCCGTTTCAGCGATGCGGGCTTGCTTTAAGCCATGGGCGGCCAGATATTCGCCGAAGGTGTTGGTGATTTCCTCTTTATGGAAAGCCACTAGCTTATTCGGGATGGTCTCGTCATAATCGGTAAAGCAAACGTAGGTCAAGGAAAGTCGTTTTTCTCTGGGAAAGCCGGTGAAGTCGTCGTCGCAGAAGGCGCGGGAAATTTCTCTGGCCCGATCTGGGCGGAAGTTGAAAAATACGACGGAATCCCCATCTTGGATCGTAGTGACTGGCCGGCCGTCCTTTTCCACAACGATCGGCAGGACGAATTCGTCGGTTTTGCCGTTGTCATAGGAGGCTTGCACGCCGGCGGCCGCATCGAGGGCCTTTACGCCTTCGCCGGCGGTGAGAGCTTTATAAGCCATTTCCACACGATCCCAGCGATTGTCTCGATCCATAGCGTAATAGCGTCCAGATACAACGCCGATCTCGCCAACGCCGATCTCTTTCATTTTCGCATGCAGTTCTTCAATATAGCCTTTGCCGGAGGCAGGAGGCGTATCCCGACCGTCTAAGAAGCAGTGTACGTAGACTTTGGAGAGGCCTTCTCTTTTAGCCAGCTCTAAAAGGCCGTAAAGGTGCGTATTGTGGCTGTGCACGCCGCCGTCGGATAGAAGACCCATGAAGTGAAGAGAGGAATCCTTTTCCTTGGCATTCTTCACAGCAGCCAGCAGCGCCTCGTTCTGGAAGAAATCGCCGTCCTGAATTTCCTTGGTGATCCGGGTCAGCTCCTGGTAAACGATGCGTCCGGCGCCCATATTCAGGTGGCCTACCTCAGAATTTCCCATTTGGCCTTCGGGAAGGCCTACGGCCATACCGCTGGCATTGCCTTTCACAAAGGGGCACTGGGACATTAGCTGCGTCATGACGGGGTTTTTCGCTTCGCAGACGGCGTTGGCTTCACAGGTGTCGTTTAAGCCGTAGCCGTCCAGGATCATTAATACGGTTGGTTTTTTGCTCATGATGTATACTCCTTCTAGTTTTTTTGCTGCAATAGACGATAGATAAGATCAGCGGGCGTTGTCGTATACCCGCAGGACCGAAGAAATTTCCCGGATTGCTTCGCATTTTTCCAGCTCCCGGATGGCGTTTTGGATATCGCCCTCCCGTGCCAGCGCGGTGATGATAACGATTTCAGCGCAGCCCTGGTTGGCGCTTTTTTGGACGAGCTGAGAAATGCTTACCTTGTCCTTGGCGAAGATGCCGGCCATTTCCGCCAGTACGCCGTAGCGGTCTTCCGCCTGCAGCCGGAGAAAATAACAGTTTTCGGTATCTTCCATTTTCTTAATAGGAAGCTCTTTATAGCAGGTGCAGCTGATGCGGCCGCTGGCGCCTGCCTGTAGATTTCTTGCAATGTCAAAGATGTCGCCCACTACGGCGCTGGCGGTGGGAAGTTCTCCGGCGCCCCGGCCGAAGAACATCGCGTCCTCTACGGCGTCTCCGTGGACGAAAACGGCGTTGTAGGAATCGTTGACGGAGGCCAAGGGGTGCGTGCTGGGAATCAGCATGGGATTGACATAGGCCTCGACGCCCTGTTCGGTATTTCGAGCCACGCCTAAAAGCTTAATATCGCAGCCCATTTCCCGGGCGTAGCGGATATCTGTGGCGGTGATTTTTGTAATGCCCTCGATGTGCACGTCGTCAAAGGTCACCCGGGAATTAAAGGCAACAGAGGCCAGGATGGCTACCTTTCGTCCGGCGTCCAGGCCCTCGATATCGGCGGTGGGGTCCGCCTCTGCGTAGCCAAGCTTTGTGGCCAGAGCCAGCGCGTCGGAAAACTCCATGCCCTCCTGGGTCATTTTGGTCAAGATAAAATTTGTGGTGCCGTTGACGATGCCCATGACTTCGGTCATGTGATTGCCTGCCAGACACTGCTTTAAGGGGCGGATGATGGGAATGCCGCCGGCTACCGCCGCTTCAAAGAGAAAGTCGCAGTTCTTTTCCTGAGCCGTATCGAAGAGCTCCCGTCCTTCGGCGGCTACCAGGTCTTTATTGGCGGTGGCTACGTGCTTTCCAGCATGCAGAGCCTCCAAAATGTAGGTCTTGGCCGGTTCCATGCCGCCCATCAGTTCGATGACGATACGGATCTCGTCGTCTTCTAAGATTTCTTTCCAGTCATTGGTCAGTATGCCGGGATCATCCACCTTTGCGGCGGCCTTTTCTAAATTGCGCACCAGGATTTTTTTGATCTTGATCTGGCTGCCGATCTTCTTGCTCATTTCTGCTTCCTGGCTCTTTAGAACCTTATAAACGCCGGTGCCCACAGTCCCCAGGCCCAGCAGCGCTGCATATATTGTTTCTCCCATGAGATCTCCTTTCTCTTGGTATTTTTGTAACTTTTTTCTTCTTTTATCTTACGGTTTGCAGGGGACTTTGTCAAGCGTCCGGCGGGAGCTTTCCGTGGGTTTTGTAGTTGCCGTGTGGTTGCCTGCTTCCTGCGTGGAGGGGTCTCCTGTGCGGTCGGAATAGGAAATTTTGCGTTCCTCTTATAGACATGATATAATGAAGTGATTCCATTATAGATTTTTTAGAGGAGGCATTGTATGCTTTACTGCAGTCATCTGCTTCCGGACGAGGAAATGGCGGCGGTTCTTCGCAGCGCGCCTTTGGGAGTGGAGAGTATTGAATTTTCCGTTGCGGATAATCTGGACAATCTGGAGGCGACGCTGTGTTCTTATGACCGGCGGCTTTCCCGATGGGGATATCCGGAGCTGCTTCTGCACGGGCCGTTTCTGGATCTAAGCCCAGTAGCCTTTGATAGAGAAATCCGACGGGTGACGCTCGTGCGGTACGAACAGGCGTATATTGCGGCGAAAAAGCTGGGGACGAGAAAGATTATATACCATTCCTGCTTTATTCCTCAGATCTATCTGCTGGATGGATGGGCTGGGCGGATGGTGGGATTTTTTGAGGAATTTCTGGCGGATAAGGATGATTCGGTGGAAATCCTGATGGAAAATGTGCTGGATCAGAGCCCGGAGCCTTTGGAAGAGGTTGCCCGGCAGATCGTTCATCCGGCCTTTGGGCTGTGCCTGGATACGGGCCACGCCCATTGCTATGGATCCGCGCCGCTGCCTGCGTGGGCAAAGACGCTGGGGCCGTATATTTCCCACATCCATCTCCATGACAATTTCGGAGAACGGGACAGCCATCTGGCGGCGGGAGCGGGGAACGCGCCGCTTATCGAGACGTTGGAGAATGTGACGATGCAAAAGCCGCAGGCAACCTGTACGATAGAGTGCGCAGACATGCAGGCAGTGGAAAAGTCCCTGGAGTGGGTGCGAAGATATTTTCCACGGCTTTTGGAAAATTAAAAAACCCGTTTCCTCCGAAAGCTTCGAAAGAAACGGGCGGATATTATTTATAATTCACGATCTGGCCAAACTCTTCCTTCAGGGAAGCGCCGCCTACCAGGCCGCCGTCGATGTCTGCCTGGGCAAACAGGTCGGGGGCGGTTTTCGCGTTTACGGAGCCGCCATACTGGATGCGGATCGCCGCGGCGGTCGCGTCGTCGTAGATTTCGGCGATGCATTCACGGATCTTCTGGCAAACCTCCTGGGCCTGCTCGGTGGTAGCCGTCTTACCGGTGCCGATGGCCCAGATCGGCTCATAGGCGATGACGGCCGTTTTCGCCTGGTCGGCGGAAATGTTCTGGAAGCCTACCTTTACCTGCTGACGGATGAAGTCCATGGTCACGCCCTGCTCTCTCTGGGTCAGAGATTCGCCGCAGCACATGATCGGGGTGATGCCATGCTCGAAGGCCTTTTGCATCTTTTTATTTACATCTTCGTTTGTCTCGTGGAAATATTCTCTTCTTTCGGAATGGCCCAGCACCACGTATTTTACACCTGCATCCACAAGCATGGCGGGAGAGATTTCTCCGGTATACGCGCCTTTTTCCTCAAAGTACATATTCTCTGCGCCCACCTGGATATTGGAGCCCTTGGCGGCCTCGGCTACCGGGATGATATCGATGGCCGGTACGCAAAATACCACGTCCACGTCGTCGTTTTTTACTAACGGTTTTAAGGTTTCTACTAATTTAACGGCTTCGCTGGGAGTCATGTTCATTTTCCAGTTGCCTGCGATGATTTTCTTTCTTGCCATGATTTTTCCTTCTTTCTATTTATCGTTTGCAGCCGCTACGCCGGGAAGCTCCTTGCCCTCTAAGAATTCCAGAGAAGCGCCGCCGCCGGTGGAGATATGGCTCATCTGCGCGCCGAAGCCCAATTGATTTACGGCTGCCGCGGAGTCGCCGCCGCCGATGATCGTCGTGGCGTCTGTCTCGGCTAAGGCTTTCGCTACGGCGATGGTTCCCTTTGCCAGGATCGGGTTCTCAAAAACGCCCATCGGGCCGTTCCATACGACGGTCTTAGCGGATTTCACCGCGTTGGCGTACAGCTCGGCAGTCTTGCTTCCAATATCCATGCCGCTCATATCTGCCGGAATGGCGTCGGAGGAAACCTCGGAAACCTCGATCGGCGCGTCGATGGGATTGGGGAATTCCTTCGTAATTACAGTATCCACGGGAAGAAGCAGTTCTTTGCCCAGGCTCTTCGCCTTGTAGATCATTTCTTTACAGTAGTTCAGCTTGGTATCGTCTACCAGAGACTGGCCAATCTCTTTACCCTGCGCTTTTAAGAAGGTATAAGCCATGCCGCCGCCGATGATCAGAGTGTCGCATTTTTCCAGAAGATTGGAGATGACGTTGAGCTTGTCCGCAACCTTTGCGCCGCCTAAGATGGCTACGAAGGGGCGTACGGGATTCTCTACGGCGTTTCCAAGGAAATCGATCTCTTTTTGCATCAGATAGCCTACGGCGGCCGTGTCTACGAACTGGGTGACGCCGACGTTGGAGCAGTGCGCCCGGTGGGCGGTGCCGAAGGCGTCGTTGACAAATACGTCGCAAAGGGAAGCCAGATCTTTGCTAAAGGCTTCGCCGTTCTTCGTTTCCTCCGCGCGGTAACGGGTGTTTTCCAGAAGGACGACGTCGCCGTCCTGCATCTTTTCCACAGCGGCCTTGGCATTGGGGCCGACAACCTCCGGATCTGCGGCAAAGGTGACGGTCTGTCCCAGTAATTCGGAAAGGCGCGCGGCTACGGGCGCTAAGGATAATTCGGGCTTGGGTTCTCCCTTGGGCTTGCCTAAGTGAGAGCACAGGATAACCTTCCCGCCGTCGGCGATCAGCTTCTTGATTGTGGGAAGGGCGGCTACCAAGCGGTTTTCATCGGTGATTTTCCCATCCTTTAAGGGAACGTTGAAATCACAACGAACCAGGACTTTTTTTCCTTTTACCTGGATATCGTCTACGGATTTTTTATTTAACATCGTTACTTCCTCCTAAAACGTCTATGTGCGGACTGCTTAGAGTCCACGAAAAGGGCCCGGCCCCTGAAAAGACCGGACCCGTATGGAGCCTTTTTACTGCATTTTCTTATAATTATAATAAAGTACCGAAATGCTTGATGGTTCTTACCATCTGGCTGGTATAGGAATTCTCGTTGTCATACCAGGAAACAACCTGTACCTGTGTGGTACCGTTGTCTAACGGCAGAACCATAGTCTGGGTTGCATCAAACAGAGAACCGTATTTCATGCCGATGATATCGCTGGAAACGATTTCGTCTTCGTTGTAGCCGAAGGATTCATTAGCGGCTGCCTTCATAGCGTCGTTGATCTGCTCTTTTGTTACGCTGCCTTCTACAACGGCTGTCAGGATCGTTGTGGATCCGGTAGGCGTAGGAATACGCTGCGCTGCGCCGATCAGCTTGCCGTTCAGCTCCGGAATAACCAGACCGATAGCCTTTGCAGCGCCGGTGCTGTTGGGAACGATATTGACAGCGGCGGCACGAGATCTTCTTAAGTCGCCCTTTCTCTGCGGTCCGTCCAGAGTCATCTGATCGCCTGTGTATGCATGGATGGTGCACATGATACCGGACTTGATGGGAGCCAGGTCATTGAGGCCCTTCGCCATGGGAGCTAAGCAGTTGGTGGTGCAGGAAGCGGCAGAAATGATGTTGTCGTCCTTTGTCAGCTTCTCGTGATTTACATTATATACGATGGTCGGCAGATCATTGCCGGCCGGTGCGGAAATAACGACTTTCTTTGCGCCTGCCGTGATATGTGCGGAAGCTTTTTCCTTGGAGGTATAGAAGCCTGTACACTCCAGAACTACGTCCACACCGATCTCGCCCCAGGGAAGCTCTTTAGCGTCGGCCTTTGCATAGATCTTGATCTCCTTGCCGTCCACGGTGATGGAATCTTCACCGGCGGTTACCTTGTCGGCCAGCGCATATCTGCCCTGTGTAGAATCATACTTTAACAGATGTGCGAGCATCTTGGGGGATGTTAAGTCGTTGATCGCTACTACATCATAACCTTCTGCGCCAAACATCTGACGGAAAGCCAGACGTCCGATACGGCCAAAACCATTAATTGCAACTTTTACTGCCATGATAAATTCCTCCTATAACTGTATAAGTGTGCATTACCGTTTCTTTTTGGTTTCAAAGAAACTATAACTTCGCTTAAATATTGTACCCAATAATATACAAAAATTCAAGCGCATTTTCAAAAAAATCCCAGAACGCGGCTATTCCTTTTGGGATCCCTCACCGGAGAGCACCCGGTGCAGGATATCCGCGAAGGGCTCCATGGCGTTTTTGACTTCTTCGACGGTATTTGTCTGGGCGCCGGCTTCTAAAAGAAGGGCTTTTGGACATAGATGGAGGTTATAGCGCAGGCCGGCCAGGTAGATGCCCCGGTACAGGGAAGGGTAGTACTGGGCCGCTTGCATTTCCAGCTGGAAGGAAAAGGCGAGGTTTTCCTGGATGTAGGGGTTGGGCAGGTAGTCTACCGGGCCGTTTTTGGCCGTGCTGCTCAGGCCGTTGAAGCACATAATCTGGGCGGTCTGCTTTCCGTTGATTTCCGTGACCAGCCGTCGGTTTTCCGCCACGCCGTCCCGGTGCAGGTCGATGACGACCTGGATCGAAGGATTCTCTTCCAGGACCTGGGCAACCTTCTCCCGGGCGAAGTCGTAAGCCCGGCTCCGGTCGATTTCCCCGTTCACGATGTCGAAAGTGTCGGTCAGATGTAACACCTGGTAGCCGTATTGTTCCTGCAAAAGCTTCGCCAAATAGCCGCCCACGCCGATAATCGTCGTATCGGTGTCGCCGGGCACAGTATCGGCGAATTCTTCCTGGGAATGGCTGTGGTAAATCAGGATCTGCGGGCCCGCACCATCGGATAGGGTCATATCGGCCTTTAGAAATTCCTGGGCGTCTAGGCGCACTTCGTCCAAAGAAGCGTTGGGATCTTTAATAAAGAAATGCTCCAGCAGATATTCCGGATCGGAGAGCTTTTCTATGGAAAGATCCAGCTCGGGGTGAGGCGTAAGGGCCGGCGCCTGAACGATGGGTTCCGTTTCCTGGACGGCGGTTTGCGGCGCGTTTTCCTTGGCGCTTTTTTCTTCGGCGGTGCGGGCGGCCTGATTTTCCCGTGCGGCGGCTTCCTGGATATAGGTCTGGTTATTTTCAATCAGCTGTTCGGCCGTCCAGGGATCTTCCCGGACGTCTGTCGGACGACCGCTTTCCTCAACATATTTCCACAGGGGCAGAAGCCTCCAGAAGTCTTCAGGGCGAAAGGGATTCCCGGGCTGTACGAAGAAAGGGCAAAGGGCGGTTCCCAGCAGGCAAGCACATAAGAAGATGCAAAGCAGTTTTTGGATTTTCGACACCTGATCACCTCGATATCATAGACGAGCGCTTGTAAAAGCGCTTCTGGAACTTCCCTGCGGCGTTTTATAAGGTATATCCTTCGGATATCCCGCAGACTGTAGACAAAGTAAATTTTTGTTATGGGTGCTCGAGGGCGTAGCCATAAATTTTACCAGATCGCCATTTGGCGTTTATAAGGTATACCCTTCAGGCACCCCGCGTCGCCATTCGGCGTTTCATAAAGTATATATGAAGGAACGGGCGGGATTATACTTCGGCGAAGGCAATATTTAATCCTTCGGAAATGGTGTAGCCCAGCCGCTTCACGGTTTCGTCCACGTCTTTGGGGGTGACGAACATGCTGTGCAGATGGGGCGAAATCATTTCCTCCAGGAATTCTTTTTGCTCCGCCTCGTCCAGCGTATCCAGCAGATGGGCCATGGCGTCGTGGACGATGGTCGCCGCGTCTACGATGGTGGGAACGCCGATACCGATCACCTTCACCTGGAGGGTCTCCCGGTTCAGAGCGTCCCGGTGGTTGCCCACGCCGGAACCGGGATTAATGCCCGTATCGGTGATCTGGATGGTTCGGTTTAAGCGCCGGGTGCTTCGGGCGGCCAGCGCGTCAATGGCAATGACTACGTCGGGCTTAGTTTCCGCCACTACGCCCTGGACGATCTCCAGCGTTTCCATGCCGGTTTGGGCCATGACGCCGGGAATCAGACCGCTGACCCGGTGCGCCTGTTCCTCTCCAATGCCGGAAACGCCGTATTCCCGGATGATGTGGCGGGTAATTCGAAGATTTCCCACCACATTCGGCCCCAGGGCGTCCGGCGTAATTTCCCGGTTGCCAAGGCCGATGACCAAAATGGAGCGTTCCCGTTTTAAGTCGATGAGGCGGCGCAGATGCCGGGCAATTTCTTCGGAAATTTCCCGATGGTAGTCTTCGTCGGGAATGGACATATTGGGCGCTTCCAACGTAATATAGGTGCCCTGGGGCTTTCCCATGGCTTTGGCGCCGTTTTCCGTTTCAATCTTTACCACGGTGGTGCGGATATCTTTTTCCTCGTCATAGTTTTCCCGAATGACCACGCCCCGGATCTCCACGTGGTCCTGGGTGAACCGTTCCGTATTTTCCAGCGCCAGGTCGGTGCGGATCCTGTAGTTTGCCATCATTTTTCATCCCTCCGAAAGTATTCTTCTGTGACCTAGAGTTGCTGCCGTATCAATGGGCGGGCGCTTTTTATGGGAAATGCGTCGGCAAACGCCCGAAAAGGCCCGTCTGTACGGCCGTTTTCCAGATTTATTTTTTACCGTTTTTCCGGAAATATGTATTGACAAACATCTTCTTGTATACTAGAATATATACGCATATTTCTGTAGACGTGTCCGTGTCGGTTCTGCAGAAAACAATAGACGTTGTCAGCCGGCTGTTTATAGAGCGGGCGGCGACGGATAAATACCTGGAGATTCCAAGGAGGTGAACCAATTGGCAAATATTAAATCTGCAAAAAAGAGAATTTTAGTTAATGAGACAAAAGCTGCAAGAAACAAAGCGATTCG
>CAOJIB010000023.1 GCA_948436455.1 uncultured Blautia sp. | reverse complement strand
TGTTTTGGTGTAGGGGCTTTAAAAATCGGTATTAACCGACAGCCCCTTTTTTGTCCCTAGTCGAAGCGACGGGATTCGAACCCACGACCTCTGCGTCCCGAACGCAGCGCTCTACCAAACTGAGCCACGCTTCGATGTCTACTATTATATGGCCTCTTGAAGAAAATGTCAATAGAAAAATATATTTCATTTCAGCCACTTTCATCTCACCTCATGCGAAAATTTGCCGGTTGAATACCGGTGTATTTCGCTTCATTATTATAAATTATAAGAATCCTTCAGAATTTGCCTGGTACCCTTCCGTTCGTCTTTTGCTCGACTTTTCTACAGCGGTCTCTAAAGAAACCTTCTGGCAGTCAAGAAATTTTGGATGCTGTAGTATGTGGAAAAGTTGCCGGTGGCAAGCTTTCTGTATGTTTTGTAACTGCTTATGCGGCGAAAAAATGCAAAAAAATATAAAAAAATATAAAAACATTTAAAAATATTTAAAACCAACCAGAAATATATTGACAAGAATGCGGCCGCATTATATATTGAAATATAAGTTAAGAAAACTATTTAATAAAGTCTGCATGCAGGTGGAAAATCCATGTGCGTCAGGACGCGGGTGTGCAAAGAAAGGAGTAAGAGCATGTACTTAGAAGAGATGTTTGGTTTAAGCGGAAAGACGGCCATCGTAACCGGCGCGGGCAGAGGAATCGGTCAGGTGATTGCTATCGGTCTTGCCAAGGCGGGTGCGGAGATCGCTATTATCAGCAGAAGCGGCGCGGCAGAGACGGTTCGCATGATCACCGAGGACGGCGGTAAGGCGTACGATATTAAAGCGGACGTGACAAAGGAAGAGGACGTAGACAGAGCGATCGCCGAGATTATGGAGCGTTCTGGAAAGATTGACATCCTGTTTAATAACGCGGGTGTTTGCCTTCACAAGGCGACTTTGGACGCCACGATCGAGGAGTGGAGAAACGTCATCGACATCAATCTGACCGGCGAATATATTATGGCTAGAGCCGTAGGCCGCGTGATGATCGAAAAAGGTATTAAGGGTTCTATCGTCAACATGGCTTCCATGTCCGGAACCGTTGTAAATATTCCCCAGTGGCAGGCTTCTTACAATGCGTCCAAGGCCGGTGTCATCCATCTGACAAAATCTCTGGCTACCGAGTGGATTGACTACGGCATTCGTGTAAATAGCTTAAGCCCAGGCTATATGGCTACACCGATGGCAGAGGATGTACCTCAGGAATTAAAGGACGCTTGGGAACCGCTGATGCCGATGCATCGGATGGGCAAACCTGAAGAACTGATCCCCGCGATTCTGTATCTGGTAAGCCCGGCGGCAGGCTATACCACCGGCGCCGATATTATCGTAGACGGCGGCTATACCTGTATTTAATTGCCATCTGTTAGAGCAAATCCGTTTTGGAGCGGCCTCGCTGCGGCGCTTCCTTCCGGGAAAAACTTCCTTGACAAATGTCGGGAAGCCGATTAAGATAAGAGACATAGCAAAAGGTGATGAAACCATTTCGCCCTTCGCACTTGATGCGGAGGGCGTTTTTTAAAAAGCCGCCGTTTTTGGGCGGTACGACGAAAGGAACGGGAAATGAGCAGAGAATTGGCGAAGACCTATGACCCGAAAGGGATTGAAGAGAGGATTTATGAAAGTTGGCTTGCGGGCGGCTATTTTCATGCGAAGGTAGATCCGGATAAGAAGCCCTTTTCCATCGTGATGCCCCCGCCCAATGTGACCGGGCAGCTCCATATGGGCCATGCGCTGGATAATACGATGCAGGACATTTTAATCCGATTCAAGCGGATGCAGGGCTACGAGGCCCTCTGGCAGCCGGGTACCGACCATGCGGCCATCGCCACAGAGGTGAAGGTTATTGAAAAGCTAAAGGCGGAGGGGATTAATAAAGAAGACATCAGCCGGGAGGAATTCCTGAAGCATGCCTGGGCCTGGAAGGAAGAATATGGTAGCCGGATCATCAACCAGCTTAAAAAGCTGGGCGCTTCCGCCGATTGGGAAAGAGAACGGTTCACTATGGATGAAGGCTGTTCCAAAGCCGTGGAAGAAGTCTTTGTGAAGCTATATGAAAAAGGCTACATCTATAAAGGCAGCCGGATCATCAATTGGTGTCCGGTATGCCAGACTTCGATCTCCGACGCGGAGGTGGAGCATCAGGATCAGGAAGGCCATTTCTGGCATATCAATTATCCGGTGGAGGGCGAAGAAGGGAAATTCGTAGAGATCGCCACGACCCGTCCGGAAACGCTGTTGGGCGATACGGCGGTAGCCGTCCATCCGGCGGATGAACGGTATAAGGATCTGGTGGGGAAAATGCTGATCCTGCCGCTGACCGGCCGGACGATCCCGGTGATCGCCGACGAATATGTGGATCAGGAATTCGGCACGGGCTGCGTAAAGATTACCCCCGCCCACGATCCCAACGACTTTGAGGTGGGCCGGCGGCACAACCTTCCGGAGATCAACGTGATGAACGACGACGCGACGATCAATGAAAAAGGCGGCAAATACGCGGGCATGGATCGGTACGAGGCGCGAAAGGCCATTGTGGAGGATTTAAAGGCGCAGGGCCTTTTGGTAAAGGTTGTTCCTCATTCCCACAGCGTGGGTACCCACGACCGGTGTAAGACCACCGTAGAGCCGATGGTCAAGCCCCAGTGGTTCGTGCGGATGAAGGAAATGGCCGCGGAAGCTATAAAGGTGCTGGAAGAAGGAAAGCTGGAATTCGTACCGGAGCGCTTTGGGAAAATATATCTTCACTGGCTGGAAAATATTCGGGACTGGTGTATTTCACGGCAGCTCTGGTGGGGGCACAGGATCCCGGCTTACTACTGCGACAAATGCGGCGAGATCGTCGTAGCGAAGGAAATGCCGAAAGAATGTCCCAAGTGTGGCCATACCCATTTGACTCAGGACGAGGATACGCTAGATACCTGGTTTTCCTCCGCCCTGTGGCCGTTTTCCACTCTGGGCTGGCCCGAAAAAACGCCGGAGCTTTCTTATTTCTACCCTACCAATGTATTGGTGACCGGGTACGACATTATCTTTTTCTGGGTGATCCGCATGGTATTCTCCGGGTTGGAGCAGACGGGAAAGTCGCCCTTTAGCCATGTGTTGATCCATGGACTGGTGCGGGATTCCCAAGGAAGGAAAATGAGTAAATCCCTGGGGAACGGCATCGATCCTTTGGAGGTGATCGACAAATACGGCGCGGACGCCTTGCGTCTGACGTTAATGACCGGCAACGCGCCCGGAAACGACATGCGTTTTTATTGGGAAAGAGTGGAGGCCAGCCGGAATTTTGCCAATAAGATCTGGAATGCGTCCCGCTATATCCTGATGAATCTGGAAGGAAAAACGATTACGACGCCGGCGCTCGAGAAGCTTCCAGGAGAAGATAAGTGGATTCTTTCCTGTTTAAACGGCGTGATTCGGGATGTGACGGAAAATCTGGAAAAATACGAACTGGGCATCGCCGTGCAGAAGGTGTACGATTTCCTGTGGGATGAATTCTGCGACTGGTATATCGAGATGTCCAAGGTTCGCTTATGGAAGGCTGACGAGGATCCCGAGGGGGCGAACAAAGCCCTGTGGACCTTGCGCACCGTGCTGACGGAGGCGCTGAAGCTGCTGCATCCGTACATGCCCTTTATTACGGAAGAGATCTATCAGACGCTGCTGCCCGAGGAGAAATCGATTATGATTTCCGCTTGGCCCGTCTACCGGGACGAGTGGGATTTCCCAGAGGATACGGAGGCGGCAAAGTGCTGGAAGGAAGCGGTGCGAGGCATCCGCAACGCCCGGACGGGTATGCAGGTGCCTGCCAATAAAAAGACGAACGTATACGTCGTAGCCAGGGACGAAGCCGCCGCCGCGCTTTATCAGAAGCAGAAAGGCTCATTTGTAAATTTGGCGCTGGCGAAAGAGATTTTCGTTCAGACGGATAAAACGGGCGTCGGCGAGGACGCGGTCGCCATTGTGGTTTCTGGAGCCGTAGTTTATCTTCCCTTAGAAGAACTGATAGACCGGGAAAAGGAATTGGCGCGCCTTACAAAGGAGCAAAAGAGGCTGGAAGGGGAAATCGCCCGATGCGAAAAGATGCTGGGCAATCCTAATTTTGTCCAGAAAGCGCCTGCAAAAAAGATTGACGAAGAGAAGGCCAAGCTGCAAAAATATCGGGAGATGCAGGAAAAGGTCAAAGGCCAGCTTGCACAGCTGGGATAATGAAAAAAGCGGCGCAGTAACTACCGTTTCATAGGAAAAGGAGTACCCAGGATGAAAGAATTTTGGAAGACAAAGGTATGGCAGGAGGCGCCGCGCGCTCTCCTTTCCCTTCTCCTGCAATGGAGCGCCGTGTGTCTGCTGTATTTTCTGATCGAGTGGATTTCCAGGCATTCCTTTTGGGAAACGCTTTATTATATGAAGGAAAGGCCGCTGATCTTTTTGTACAATGCCGGTTTGATCTTTACGACAACGCTGGTTGTTTATCTGTTTCGGCGGCGTTTTTTTGTCCGGTGCCTCCTTGCTTTTTTCTGGCTGGGCCTCGGTGTGATTAACGGCGTACTGCTCGCTTCGCGGGTGACGCCCTTTACCGGGCCGGATCTGCATTTGATTACGGACGCCGTAAAGATTGTCAACCGGTATCTGCCAGGCTGGGGGCTCCTTTTGTCGGCGGTGCTGGGCGGGGGTTTTCTAGTGGCGCTGGTATTTCTCTTTTTTAAAGCGCCTGTTTATCGGGGGCCGCTGTCCTTGAAATTGAACCTTTTGTTGGTGCTTGCTGGATTCGCTGTCTTTGCCGGCTGTACGGATCTGGCTTTGGAAAGACGGGTACTTTCCAATTATTTTGGGAACATTGCCTTTGCCTATGAGGACTATGGCTATCCTTACTGTCTGGTGACGACGATCTTTAATACGGGTATTTCCTGTCCCAAAGACTATTCCCAGGGGGAGATGGATCGGATCGCTGCCGGTGGGGAGGCGCTGCCTAAGACGGAGGATACATATCGGCCGAACATTTTATTTTTGCAGCTGGAAACGTTTATTGATCCCACAGAAGTAAATTTCCTGGAATTTTCCCAGGATCCCGTGCCCAATTTTCGGAAATTGTCCAAGCAGTATTCCAGCGGCTATTATCGGGTGCCCTCGGTGGGGGCCGGTACCGCGAATACGGAATTTGAAACGATTACCGGCATGAGCCTTCGGTATTTTGGGCCGGGGGAATATCCTTATAAGAGCGTTTTAAAGGAAGAGACCTGCGAAAGCGCGCCCTATGTGCTAAAAAGCCTGGGCTATACTGCTCACGCCATTCATAATAACGAGGCGAATTTCTATGGGCGGCGGACCGTTTTTCCAAATCTGGGCTTTGATACATTTATTTCTGAGGAATATATGGATCGGGAAGATGAGCAGACGCCCCTAGGCTGGGTGAAAGACAGGGTCCTGACAAAGTATATTCTGGAATGTATGGAATCTACGAAAGGGCCGGATTATATTTACACCATCTCCGTGCAGGGACACGGCGCTTATCCAGAGGAGGAAATTCTGGAGGAGCCTGTGATCGAGGTATCCGGTGCGGCCAGCGAGGAGGAAAATCTGAAATGGGAATATTATGTAAACCAACTCTATGAGATGGATCAGTTTGTGGGCAAGCTGGTGGAGGCGCTGGAAGAAAATGGCGAGGATACGGTGCTGGTCATGTACGGAGATCATCTGCCAACGATGGGCCTACGGCCGGAGGACATGAAGAATCGGTATCTTTTCCAGACGCGCTATGTGATTTGGGATAATCTGGGGCTTCCCAGGAAAGAGGAAAACCTGGTTTCCTATCAGATGGCGGCGGAGATCCTCGATCGTCTGGATATTCATGAGGGGAATGTGTTTAAATTCCACCAGGCCCGGCGGAAGACAAAGAATTATCAGCTGGATTTGCAGACGCTCCAGTATGATTTGCTCTATGGTGAGAAATACACCTACGGCGGAAAGTCGCCTTTTGCTCCGACAAGTATGCGTCTTGGGCTGTATGATACGCAGCTTTCCCAGGTGACGCGGGCCATGCCCTTGGAGGACAGCTATTACGTCAGCGGCGAATATTTTACGCCTTCTAGTGAGGTGCAGGTGAACGGCGAATATGTGGAGACGACATACATCAGTCCCAGCCGTCTTCTGATCAGCGGTGTGACGCTGGCTTTGACCGACCGGATCAGCGTTATCCAGAGGAGCAACAGTTCCACCAGGAATCCTTTAAGCAAGACGCACGACCGGGCCTATTACGCGGTAAAGGCAAAAGAATAGCGCATGAGATGGCTGCGGATAATGTCAAATAAAATCTTACGATTAGGACTGGACATCTACCGCCGCTATATTATAATAATAACGAAGGTATTTATACGGCATAGAACTCAGAAAAGACGATAGATAAAGCGGATTTTGGCCAGGGACGCCCTGCGTCCAGGATCCGCTGCTTTGAAGGATAAATGGTGACGAGCTTGAACAGTACGTATCGGGAAGCGGTAGCTTACATTGAAGGAATTCCGAAATTTACAACAAAGAATAAATTGGACCATACGAAAGAATGCCTGCGGCGTCTGGGGAATCCCCAGGAAGCCTTTCGGGTCATTCATGTGGCCGGAACGAATGGAAAGGGCAGTGTATGCGCTTTTTTAACTGCCGCTTTGCAGGCGGCGGGATATCGCTGCGGCATGTTTACTTCCCCCCATCTGGTGCGTGTCAACGAGCGTTTCCAGATCGATGGGAAAATGATCACGGACGAGACCTTTGTACAGGCTTTTCGGCGAGTGAAGGAGCTGGCCGATACGCTGGTGGCGGAGGGAGATTTCCATCCCACCTATTTTGAATTTTTATTCTTGATGGGTATGCTGATCTTTGCTGGGGCAGGCGTGGAATTTGTGATGCTGGAGACCGGCCTGGGGGGACGGCTGGATGCGACGAACGCCATAGCGGAGCCGCTTCTTTGCGTGATTACCTCCATCAGTCGGGATCATGTGCAGTATTTGGGCGATACGATTGAAAAGATTGCCGGGGAAAAGGCCGGGATCATCAAGCCCGGTGTGCCGGTTATCTACGATGGAAACAATCCCGCGGCGGCTCAGGTGATTTGTGAAAAAGCTAAGGCCATGGGCAGCCCTGCCCTGGCGGTGACGGAGGAGGTTTGCCGTCTTTTGGAAAATACCACAAAAGGCCTGCGCTTTACTGTGGAGAATTCTTATTACAGCGGTATGGAATTTTTCATTCCCTTTGCGGCGGATTACCAGATGCGAAACGGCGCGCTGGCTCTTACGGCGGCGGCGCTTCTGGCGAAAAAGCTGGCCCTTCCCCGGGAAGCAGTGCAAAGAGGTATGGCCGGGACCTTGTGGCAGGGACGGATGGAGACGATTCTGCCCGGAGTGATCGTGGACGGCGCGCACAATGAGGACGGCGTCCAAAGCTTTATTGAGACCGCTTGTCATTTTCAGAAGGAGTATCGGATTACGCTGTTGTTTGCGGCGGTGTCCGATAAGGAATACCCGGATATGATTCAGAAGATTTGCCGGGCGCTTACGCCGGCGCATGTGGTAACGGCGCAGCTTTTGGATGAGCGGACCGTCGCCTGCGAGACTCTGGGAGATCTTTTTAGAAAGCAGGGCTGCGAGGACGTACGCGCCTTTGCCCGTGTGCCGGAGGCGTTTGAAGCGGCGCGCGCCTTACAGGGCGACGGATTGCTTTTCTGCGTCGGTTCCCTGTACCTGGTGGGGGAGATCAAGGAGTATTTGGAAAGTGTCTAAAAAGGAGTGGGGTTATGATCGATTACGAAGAGGAACTCAGGAAATTTGAACCGATCCAGGATGTGGCGGACGCAGAGGGTGCGATCTACAACCGGGAAATGACCGACGTACTGGATCTCTTAAAGGAAATGATGAAGGAGAAACGGTCGAAGAATATACGAAGGAAGTAATATAAGGAGATACGCATGAACTGTATGAACTGCGGCGCCCTGCTGACCGATATGGACTACTGTCCGGGCTGCGGCTGCGATGTTATGGTGCAGAAAAAGGCCTGCTATCTGGCTAATCTTTACTATAACCAGGGATTGGAAAAGGCCAGTATCCGGGATCTTTCCGGAGCGATTAGCTGCCTGCGGCGAAGCCTGACTTTTAATAAATATCATATACAGGCTAGGAATCTTTTGGGGCTGGTATATTTTGAGACGGGGGAGGTTGTTTCTGCCTTAAGCGAATGGGTTATCAGCAAGAATCTGCAGCCGTCGGGAAATCTGGCGGAGGAGTATATCAAGATCCTGCAGGCGAATCCCAATAAGCTGGATTCCATCAGCGAGAGCATTCGGAAATATAATCATGCCCTGGCGTACTGCCGGGAGGGCCATGAGGATATGGCGATGATCCAGCTCAAAAAAGTGCTCTCCCAGAATCCCAAGCTGATCAAGGGCTATCACCTGCTGGCGCTTTTGCAGATTCGGGAAAAATCCTACAATAAGGCCCGCAGGATATTGAAGAAGGCGGCCAGGATTGATAAGACGAATACGACGACGCTGCGTTTTCTTCGGGAGATCGACGAACAGACCGGCGTCAGCACAAATCTGGAAAAAAGGGGCTGGAACGAGTCAGATGAGGAAGAAAAGGCGGGGCGAACGTATACTTCCGGCAACGACGTAGTCATTCAGCCGCCCGCCTTTGGAGAAAGCTCGGTAGTCACCGGTGTTATGACTTTTTTTCTGGGGATCTTTCTTGGGGCGATCGCCTTGTGGTTTCTGATCGTGCCGGTAAAGACGCAGCAGATTCACCAAGAGGCCAACGATCAGGTGCAGGAGTATAGCGACGCCATTACCAGCAAGGAGGCGGAGCTGGAAAGCCTTCGCGCCCAGGTAAGGTCTGCGGAAACGGCTGCCCAGGAGGAGGAAACGCTCCGGGAATCGGCCCAGACCACCTTGCAGAGCTATGACCAGCTGCTTGTGGCGTATCAGCTCTTTGTGGCGCCGAAGCCGGATTCCACAGAGGAGGAAGAAGCGGCGCGCAATACCGTGGTGGCCGCGCTGGCGCAGGTCAATCGGGATGTGCTCACGGAAAACGCGAAAGGGATTTACGATGCGATCAAGGCGGGACAGAATATCACGGACGACGAGCTTTTGACTGCTTCCGGCGCAACGCCTGCCTCCGAAGAGCAGACGCCAGACGGGGAGGAAGATCTCTCTGGAGAAGAAGACACTGGGGAAGAAACCGGAGAAGAAGATTGGGAATAATCTTTTAGAGAAAGAAAACATTTACAGGAGAAAAACCTCGAAGGAAGAGGCGCCTGCGAAAAACGGCAGGGGCCTCTTTTCCTATGATAGAGAAAAAGGGGAGATCCCGCTGTCGAAAATAGAAAAAACAGCGGGATTTTAGGAATAAAACCGAATAAAGAGGGGAAAACTGAATATGAAGGAAATGTTTCAGATGCAGGGAGCCTGTCTGACCATCCGGCTGCCAAAGGAGCTGGATCATCCCAACGCGGATTGGATCCGCAAAGAGACGGATCGTCTGATGGAGCGCCGCTATGTGAAAAAAATCGTGTTTGATTTCGCGGACACGACCTTTATGGACAGCTCCGGTATTGGGGTCATCATGGGGAGATATCGCGCCTTGGGACTTCAGGGCGGCAGCATCCGGGCAGAGCATGTGGGAGATCGAATTTACAGGATCCTGCAGCTTTCGGGGGTGCATCGCTTTATAGAGATCAGCCGTGAGAAGGAATCGGAAGAAAATAATTCGTTGGGGGTAGAATATGATGGAAAATACCAATGAAATGAAATTGGAGTTTGATAGCCGCAGCAGTAACGAAGGCTTTGTCCGGGTGGCGGTGGCGGCCTTTTGCACGCAGCTCAATCCCACGCTGGAGGAGGTGGCTGATATTAAGACGGCGCTCTCCGAGGCGATCACCAATGCGATCATCCACGGATACGAAGGAGAGGTACATAAGATACAGGTGCTTTGCCAGATTCGGGAACAGACCTTTTCCATGGATGTGATCGACCAGGGCCGGGGAATCGCCGATATTGAAAAGGCGATGGAGCCGATGTATACCACCCGGCCGGAGCTGGATCGATCCGGCATGGGATTCGCTTTCATGGAAGCTTTTATGGATGAGCTGGAGGTGGTTTCCGCGCCCGGCGAAGGGACCTGCGTACACATGACGAAAGTCATCAGGAGGTAAGAATGGACCATACTCTTGTCCTGATCGGGCGCGCGCACCAGGGAGATAAAGAGGCAAGAGATACACTTTTTCGGGAAAATATCGGACTGGTATGGAGCATTGCCAGACGCTTTAAAAACCGGGGCGTGGAGCTGGAGGACCTGTTTCAGATCGGCAGCATCGGCCTTTTAAAGGCGGTGGATAAATTCGATACGAGCTATGAGGTAAAATTTTCTACGTATGCGGTGCCAATGATCTCCGGAGAAATCAAGCGGTTTCTGCGGGACGACGGTATGCTAAAGGTCAGCCGTTCCATGAAGGAAATCTGTTCCAGGGCCTACGGCATTCGGGAGGAGATGGAAAAGGCCCGGGGGCAGGAGCCGACCCTTTCGGAGATCGCCGGGGAAATGGCGGTTACAGTGGAGGAGCTCGTGATGGCCATGGAGGCCGGCGCGGAAGTAGAATCCCTCCATAAGACGATTTACCAGGGCGACGGCGCCGACATTTCCCTTCTGGATAAGCTGGAGGAAAAAAAAGACGGCCAGGAGGAGGCTTTAAACAGGATTCTGCTGGAGGAAATGCTGGGGCTTTTAGACGCCAGAGAACGAAAACTTATCTATATGCGGTATTTTCAGGATAAAACACAGACGGAGATCGCCCGGGAGTTGGGTGTCTCCCAGGTCCAGGTTTCCCGGATGGAAAAGCGGATCCTGGAAAACCTCCGCAAAAAATATACATTATAAAGGCCGAAAGGCCATACGGGATACCCGAAGGGTATACATTGTAAAGGCCGGAAGGCCATACGGGACACCATTCTAAAAAGTTTTGTAAAAAAGAAAAAGGCAGACAGCAAATTTCCATGGAAAGAGCGGTCTGCTTTTTTTATGCTTCTATCATTTGGAAACGCATATTATCCAGAAAAATCCGCATACTACTACAGCGAAAAGATCCAGGAAAATCTGGGCGCAACTACGAATTTTACCAATGGAGGAAACCATGAGCCATACAGTCTATATACAGATATCCCCCCATGTGGAGGTGCATCACCCCGAGGTTTGCTTACAGGATGTGGCGAAGCTTTCCTGCGCAGAGGAGGGAGTTTTACAACGATTGCGGACGCTGCCTATTCTGGAGATTGATTCCGAAAGGCCCGGGCGGTACGTACTGCCGGCGATGGAGCTGATTGAAAAGCTTCAGAAAGAGGAAACGGATCTGGAAATTTCTCTGCTGGGCGAGACGGATCTGGTGATTACGTATGAGAAAGAAAAGCACAGCCATCGGCTATGGGCCGTTGGAAAAGCAGCCTTCGTCTGCCTGGTTTCCTTTTTCGGCGCGGCCTTTGGAATTATGACTTTTAATACCGACGTGGGCGTGAAGGAATTATTCGCCCAGATCTATTGGCAGGTAACGGGGGCTAGAGGCAGCGGCTACTCCGTACTGGAAATTTCCTATTCCATTGGAATTGGCTTGGGAGTGCTTTTCTTTTTTAACCACTTTGGACATAGGAAAATCACCGGTGATCCCTCCCCAATGCAGATGAAAATGCGTCAGTATGAGGAGGATGTCAACGCCGCGATCATCAAGGAAGAGGAACGCAGGGAGAGTCAGAAATGTTAGAAAGCATATTTCTGGTTTTTGCGGGACTTTGCGCTGGCGGAGTCGTGGCGGCAGGCCTGGCGGGGCTTAGCATCGGCCTTTCCATTATTCCCCGCTATGCGGGCGTTACCCACACGGGAGAGAAGATCTTCTGGTATGAAGGCGCTACCATGCTGGGGGCTTTTTGGGGAAATTTGTATTACCTGTTTGTCTGGCGGCTGCCCTTTGGAAGCGTGGGCCTGGGGCTTTACGGCTTGTTTACAGGGATGTATCTGGGAAGCTGGATCCTGGCGCTGGCGGAGATCGCCGATATTTTCCCGCTTCTGGCCCGGCGCTTAAGGCTTGAGAAGGGGATGGTATGGATCATCGCCAGCGTGGCGCTGGGCAAGTGGCTTGGCTCCTGGCTGTATTTTTATAAAGGCTTCTAGTGATGTACTTCTGGAATCTCTTCTGCATCTGTCCTTGCGGCTGATTTCCTGCCAGTTGCACGCAAATTTCATCAACGTACGCCTTATAAATATGTGCACATCTGACAAAAAATTGTCTCGCAAAATCAGGCACAAAGAGATTCCGAAAGTACAGTAGCGAACTAAGGAGGGAAAGAATGGGAAAAATGACACAGGAAGAAAAGCAAAAGAAAGCAGAAGAATATGAACAGTATGTCAAAGAGGTGACGCCGACGCACAGTTTGCCGATGAATATGGCCAAAGCCTTTCTGGTGGGCGGGCTGATCTGCGTGCTGGGGCAGATCATTCTCCATGTGGCGGGGAATTACGGACTGGATACAAAGGAAGCCGGCTCCTGGTGTTCCCTGCTTCTGATCTTTGGCAGCGTGCTCCTCACCGGCTGCAATATCTATCCGAAGATCGGGAAATTCGCCGGGGCCGGTGCGTTGGTACCTATCACCGGCTTTGCCAATTCAGTGGCCGCTTCCGCCATCGAATACAAAAAGGAAGGGCAGGTTTTTGGTATTGGCTGTAAGATTTTTACCATCGCCGGGCCGGTGGTTCTCTATGGGATCTTTAGCTCCTGGCTTTTGGGCGTGGTTTATTACATTTTGAAGATAATGGGGGTGTTTGTATGACGACACAGACAAAAGGACGGCAGAGTATCGCCTTTGCCCAACCGGTATCCATCCTAAGCGGCGCATCTATGGTGGGGCAGAAAGAAGGGGAAGGCCCTCTGGGCGACCTGTTTGACTGTATCTGCCAGGATCCGATGTTTGGAACAGAGAGTTGGGAACAGGCGGAAAGCACGATGCAAAAAGAAACTGCCCAGCTAGCCCTCGGGAAAGCCGGCCTTACAAAGGAACAGATTCGGATGATTTTTGCCGGAGATCTGCTGGCGCAGTCCATCGCCTCTTCCTACGGCTTGGTAGATCTGGAAATTCCCGTCTACGGCCTTTACGGCGCCTGTTCCACAATGGGAGAAGCCCTGTCTTTGGCGGCGATGGCTGTGGCGGGCGGCTACGGGGAGTATATCCTGGCACTTACTTCTAGCCATTTTGGCAGCGCGGAAAAGGAATTTCGTTTCCCGTTAGGCTATGGAAACCAGCGGCCCCTATCGGCGACCTGGACCGTCACCGGCAGCGGCGCCTGCGTTCTCGGCCGAAAAGGGGGAAAAGCCTGTATTACCGGGCTGACAACTGGAAAAATTATCGATTATGGATTGAAGGATTCTATGAATATGGGAGCCTGTATGGCGCCGGCGGCCTGCGATACGATCCTTCGGCATCTGCAAGATTTTTGCCGCCAGCCGGAAGATTATGACAGGATCATTACCGGCGATCTGGGCAAGATCGGCCAGAGGATCCTCTTTGATCTTCTGGAGGAGAAGGGCTGCGATATCCGTCAGCAGCATATGGACTGCGGCTTGGAAATTTTCGACGCCGAAGAGCAGGATACCCATGCGGGCGGAAGCGGCTGCGGCTGCGCGGCGACGGTATTTGCTTCGTATGTACTTCCCAAAGTGGAGACTGGGGAATGGAAGCGCGTGTTATTTATTCCCACGGGAGCGCTCTTGTCCAAGGTCAGCTTTAACGAGGGCCAGACAGTGCCGGGAATCGCCCAGGCGGTCGTAGTGGAACAGGAAAGGAAGGCGTAACGTATGGAATATTTCAATGCATTTTGGGTAGGCGGGCTGATCTGCGCGCTGGTGCAGATTCTGGTGGACAAAACGAAAATGATGCCTGGACGGATCATGGTGCTTCTGGTGTGCACCGGCGCCATCTTAAGCGCGGTGGGCCTCTTTGAACCATTGGTGGATTATGCCGGGGCGGGGGCCAGCGTGCCGCTGATCGGTTTTGGCAACACTTTGTGGAAAGGCATGAAGGAGGCGATCGATGCCAACGGCTTTATCGGCCTTTTTATGGGCGGCTTTACATCCTGCGCCGTGGGCGTCAGCGCCGCGTTGATTCTCTCCTATATCGCCAGCTGGATTTTTCAGCCGAAAATGAAAGAATAAGAAAAAATGCCGGTCGCAGATTTTGGCATGGAAAGAGAAAGCCTCCAATCGGGGGCTTTTGGACTGTAAAAGGAATTTATTTCCAAATATGCGTGTTCAAGGGCTTTTCTTCTCTGTTTTTGTAATTATTGGGCTTTCGGCTTCATAGTTACAGAGTCTGTCCATTCCAAGCCGCCTGCGGCGAGGAACGGATTCCCTCCTGGCTGTCTATATGTGTTCTTACGGACTTTACAGCATGTGCCTGCGTCCTGGGCCGAATAGTTGCCTATTTTTTTCGATTTAGCTATTAGAAAGTGTAGCCTATTGGAATTTTTTATGTTACACTGATATGAAATGCGGCCTTTGACGGCCGATAGAAATGTTTTATAGACGATAGATTTGACAGATTCAGCCTATGTGGACAGATTTTCTGTTTTTTCAAAATATGCAGAAATTCTTTGGAAAGTCTGCAGGCGGTATAGCAGAGATAAGGAGAAGAATGTGGATTTAGTAGTACATCATAAGCCGCATCGCGGCGATATGCTGCAGCCCTTGAACGTGATCGAGGGGTACCCGGTACGGCCGGGATTTTACAGCAGGGACGGAGCAACGGCGACGCCGCGGGGAGTTAGCTTTACGATTCATTCCGCCGGGGCCACCGAGTGTACGCTTTTGCTGTTCCATCCCCAGGAAAAGGAGCCCTACGCAAAGCTGAAAATTCCGGAGGCATATCTGATCGGTCATACGTATTCCATTCTGGTTTTCGGTTTGAAGATCGAAGAATTTGAATATGCGTTCCAGCTAGACGGGCCGTATGTTCCGGAGAAAGGACTGCTTTTTAACAAGGAAAACGTTTTGCTGGATCCCTACGCCCGGGCGGTCACCGGCCAGCGGCACTGGGGAGAGCGTCCGGAAGGCGGCGAGGATTTCGTCTACCATGCCCGGGTGGTGGAAAATAATTTCGACTGGGGCACGCCCAGGCGGCTGGAATATCCGCTGGAAGATCTGGTGATCTACGAAATGCATGTCCGGGGCTTTACAAAGGATGAATCCTCCGGCGTGACGGCGAAGGGAACCTACGAGGGGCTGCGTCAGAAGATTCCCTATCTGAAAGATTTGGGAATTAACGCCGTGGAGCTGATGCCGATTTTTGAATTCGACGAAATGGAAAACGCCCGGGTGGTGGACGGCGTGCAGCTTTACAATTACTGGGGTTATAATACGGTCTGTTTCTTCGCGCCGAATACCAGCTATTCTTCCGTAGTAGAGCACAACCACGAAGGAGACGAGTTAAAGCAGCTGATCTATGAGCTGAAATTAAACGGCATCGAGGTTATTTTAGACGTGGTATTCAACCATACGGCGGAGGGAAATGAAGACGGCCCCTGCTTTTCCTTCAAAGGCATCGATAATAATATTTATTACATTCTGACGCCGGACGGCCATTATTACAATTTCAGCGGCTGCGGGAACGCGTTGAATGGAAATCATCCGGTGACCCGGCGGTTTATCATCGACTGCCTGCGCTATTGGGTGGTGGAGTACCGGGTGGACGGCTTCCGCTTTGATCTGGCTTCCATTTTGACCAGGGATCAGGACGGAGAGCCGATGGCAGAGCCGCCGATTTTGCAGGAGATCGCCCGGGATTCTATCTTGGGGAAAGTGAAGCTGATTGCAGAGGCCTGGGATGCGGTGGGCCTTTATCAGGTGGGGAATTTCCCGGCGTTTCGCCGCTGGTCGGAGTGGAACGGCAAATACCGGGACGATATGCGCCGTTTCCTAAAAGGGGACGCGGGCATGGCGGGGACGGCCCTTCTTCGGCTGACCGGTTCCAGCGATCTGTACAATCCTTTGGAGAGAGGAAAGAGCGCTTCGGTGAATTTTCTGACCTGCCACGATGGATTTACCTTGTACGATCTCTATTCTTATAATGTGAAGCATAACGAAAAGAACGGCTGGGACAATACCGACGGGGATAATAATGGCAATAGCTGGAATTGCGGCGTGGAGGGGGAGACCGACGATCCGGAGATCGAAAACTTGCGCCGGCGTATGGTGAAAAACGCCTTTGCCACGCTGATGTGCAGCAGGGGCCCGGCCATGTTCTATGCTGGAGACGAATTCTGCAATACCCAATATGGAAATAATAACGCCTACTGCCAGGACAACCAGATCTCCTGGCTGGATTGGAATCGCTTGAAAGAATACCGGGAGATTCATCACTTTTTCCGGTATATGATCGCCTTCCGCAAAAAACACGCGATCCTGCGCAAGTCGACGAAATGTGCCTCCTGCGGCCTGCCGGAGCTGAGTATCCATAATGGGTATCCCTGGAACGGCCGGACGGAGCACAATACCCGGCTGATCGGCGTGATGTACGCGGGCCGGGACGAGGCGGACACTCGGGACGATATTGTTTTTTATGGTATGAACGCCTATTGGGAGCCGCTGGATATGCAGCTTCCAACGCTGCCGGAAGGACTGCGGTGGAAAATCTGCGTCAATACCTTCGTGGAATATGAGGACGGCCGGGACGTAGGCGCATTGACAGAATTTAATTATGAAAGCAAGCTGAAAATCCCGCCGCGTTCTGTCGTGGTTTTGGTAGGTGTGCCGGCTGCAGAAATATAAAAATAGGAAGAGAAGAAAACAGGCGTTCGAAAAAATTGCTTTTTCGGGCGCTTTTTGCTTGCAATTTTCTAGGGGGTGTGCTATAGTTTGATTAGAACATTTGTTCGCGAATGAGAAAGGAGAAGTTACTGTCAGCGGAAAGGGCGGTAACGGCAGAGAAGTGATGGCGGCGTCCGTACATGTTTGCAATACTTTAGAAGAAAAACTGACGATACTTGCCGACGCGGCGAAATACGATGTGGCCTGTACCTCCAGCGGCTCTGATCGGCGAGGGAAGAAGGGGAGTCTGGGGAACGCTTTTTCCGCGGGTATCTGTCATAGCTTCGCATCCGACGGCCGTTGCATTTCCATTTTAAAAATCCTGTTGAGCAATGAATGCATCTACGACTGCAAATACTGCCTGAACCGCCGATCCAATGATCATCCGCGGGCGACCTTTACGCCGGAAGAGGTCTGCACTTTGACGGTGGAATTTTATAAGCGGAATTATATTGAGGGTTTGTTCCTTAGCTCCGGCATTGTAAAGAATCCTGCGTATACGATGGAGCAGATGTACCGGGCGTTGTATCTTTTGCGCACCCAGTATCATTTCCGGGGGTATATCCATGTAAAGACAATTCCCGGCGCCGATCCGGAGATTATCGAACGGACGGGATATCTGGCGGATCGCATGAGCACGAACGTGGAGCTGCCCACCCGGGAAGGCTTGGAGACGCTGGCCCCGGGAAAGACCCATCAGAAAATTTTAGCCCCCCTTCGGCAGATCCAGTCCGGAATCGGCCAGCACCGCTTATCCCAGGGAAAGTCCCCAAGGCTGGAGCGGCACCAGATCAACGCCCATCTGCCGGGAAATATCTTCGAACGGGCGCAGGCTTTGGAGCTGGAGGAAAAGTCTGCCCGCGCCATGGCGATAATGCCATCCTCGGAGGCTTCCTTCGTGCCCGCCGGACAGAGTACACAGATGATCGTCGGGGCTACGAGGGAGAACGATTATCAGCTTCTGATGACGAGTCAGGCGCTGTATCAGCGATTCGATTTAAAAAGAGTCTTTTATTCTGCGTACGTGCCTTTGAATGAGGATGCGCTATTGCCTGAAAAAGATACGCCGGTGCCGTTGCTTCGGGAGCACCGCCTGTACCAGGCGGATTGGCTGCTGCGGTACTATGGCTTTTCGGCGGAGGAGCTTTTAAGCCCCGAGAAACCGAATTTCAACGTGCTGCTGGATCCGAAATGCGATTGGGCGCTGCGCCATCTGGAGATTTTCCCAGTGGAGGTAAATAAAGCTTCCTATGATCTGCTTTTGAAGGTGCCAGGGATCGGCGTAAAGTCCGCCATGCGGATTGTGAAGGCCAGAAGGAGCGGCACGTTGGATTTCGACGGGCTAAAGCGTATCGGCGTAGTCCTAAAGCGGGCGAAATATTTCATCACCTGTAAGGGAAAGATGATGTATCATATTCCCATCGAGGAGGATTTCCTTACCCGGCAGCTGACCGGAGAGGACGCGCGGACGACCTGGGAAATGGGACATCCGCAGACTTACCGTCAGCTGTCCCTGTTTGACGATATGCAGCTTGTGGCGCCGCCGACGGTGGAGGATACGAAGAAGACGCTGCAGGGGCAGCTATAAGGGAGCGTGAAAATATGGTGATCTTTACTTGCGCGGATGATTTTGAAGCGATGCTGACCTGCATTTATGACGCTTGGGCGGCCCGCCTTGGCCATCATAACATCCGCCTGGCGCTGGAGCCGGTGGAGGAAATGGAGCTTTTCGCTTCCTATCGTTCCATCCCGGCCGATCCGGCGAAGGCTGAAAAAGTGGCTGCTTCCATTAAGAAAAAAATTTCTCCCGCGGCTTTTCGGATGGTTTATGGGGCGGCCCTGCACGAAAGCCGGGAAAAACTGGATGCGATTTACCGCTTTTTAGTGTATGGCTTCCATTTTGGAGCAAAAGTGCTAGACATGCTGGGAGAGCCGGTGGTTTCTAAGGTTTTTTCTTTGCAGCGAAAGGTGCAGAATGAAACGCATTTTTTTCGGGAATTTACACGGTTTTCTTTGGTGCCGCCGCAGATTTATTTTGCCCAAATTGAGCCGAAATGCCAGGTTTTGCCGCTTTTAGCGCCGCATTTTGTGGATCGGATGCCCTCGGAATATTGGATCATTGCGGATAAAAGGCGGCGGGTGGCCGCCGTACATCCAAAAGACGAGGAATTTTATCTGACAAGCCTTACCGATGAGGAATTGACGCAGATGGAAGCTGCTCGGGAGGGGGCGGATCCGTTCGTTTCCCTGTGGAAATCTTTTTTTGCCGCAATTGGTATCGAACAGCGAAGGAACGCCCGTTGTCAGAGAAATATGCTGCCGCTCTGGTATCGAAAGCATATGACGGAATTCCAGTGAATTTTTTTAAATGCCGCAAATGTAAAACGGCGGATAGAAGTGGGCGTTTCTACAATTGAGAGTTTGCCGCTCGTAACGGCGTCCCTGGAATTTCCAGTATGATTTAGCTGCAAAAAGCAGATATTACAAAGGAAAAGAACAGGAGGCGGTACCAATGGCTTTAAAGGATCGGATCAAAGAAGCCCGGCAGAAAAACGGCCTGACGCAGGCGCAGCTGGCCGAGCGGATAAAAGTGGCAGATTCCGTGGTAGAGGCGTATGAAACGGGAATGTGCGTGCCTGGGAAGGAAATATTTGGGAGGCTTGCGCAGGTGCTTGCGCTCAACGAAAAGGAGCTCTGGCAGGAGGCAGGCGGGCTTTGGCAGATTTCCCAGCAGGAAGCGGAGCATATCCAAAAATACCGCGCGTTGGATGATTATGGACGGGAAACCGTTTCCTATCTGTTAGAGCGGGAGATCGCTCGTTTGTCAGAAGCAAAAAAGGAAAATACGTTATCTCTTCCGGACACGCCAGAAAACCGGCGGGCAGATTACGCTCTGCAGATCGACGACGATTCCATGGAACCGGAGTACGCGAGCGGCGATATTGTCCTTGTTTCGAAAAGGGAAAAGCTGCGCTGCGGCGATGTAGGAATCTTCCTGGTAGAAGGTCGCGCCTGCATCAAAGAATATAGAGGAAATGAGCTGATTTCCCGGAATCCCCGGGGGCAGAATATTTGTATCAGCGGCCGGGAACCGGTTCTCTGTATGGGAAAGGTTATTGGAAGGACGTCCGGGTATTCCTTGTGCGCGGGGTGGGCGTAGAATATTTTACCTGCTGTATTTTCTGTTCCAGGATGCTATACTGTATGTATGAAGAAAAAGAGAAAAAAGTTTGCGTTCCTGCTGGGGACGGCGGTATTCTTAATCGTATTGTATAGTATTTTTATAAATTTTTTGGTAAGCGCGGCGCTGGTTCCCTCGTTTATGCGAAAGCTGGAAGCCTTTGAGCGGATTACACAGGAGAGCTATGCGGCTCTTGTGCAGACTTCAGATATCCAGGGGAACCAGGGAAGCGCCGCCGCGGCTGCCGAAGCGTTGCTTGGAACGGCTCGCCGCCAGAGGTTGACTGTCCGAACCAGGGATGGCTATACGTTAGTGGCGGCGGAATTTTCCCAGGAGGAGAGCCACGACTGGGCGCTTCTGCTCCATGGCTATACGGGCTGGAAGGAGGCAATGTATCCTTTTGCCGCTTGGTACTACGAACAGGGCTATCAGGTGCTGGCGCCAGATTTGCGCTGTCAGGGAGAAAGCGAAGGAGATTTCATCGGTATGGGATGGACGGATTGTACCGATTGTATGCTTTGGATCGATTACATACTGGCCCAGGATCCGGCCGCCAGGATCGTGATCCACGGACAGTCGATGGGCGCGGCTACCGCGCTGATGATGACCGGGGAAGAAGAATTGCCTGTAAATATCCGGGCCGTCATAGCGGACTGCGCGTATACGGACGCCTATACGATGTTTGGGGAGAAGATTCAGGAATGGTTCCACCTGCCGGCTGTTTTCCTAGTGGATTCGGCGCGTGTTGCGTTGCTTTTGCGGGGTGGCTATGATCTGCGGAAAGCCTCTGCCCTGGAGGCGGTGAAAAAGAGCGATACGCCGACGCTTTTTATCCATGGAACCGAAGATCGGATGATTGCCCCCGATATGACGGAGGCATTGTATACGGCGGCTGGCTGTCCCAAGAAAAAGCTGTTGATCAAAGGGGCGGGACACGCCCAGGCGCAGGATAAGGCACCCGGAATCTATTATGGAGCTATCCGGCGTTTTCTGGAAACGTACGCCCAGGAGTCCTCGTAAAGTCGGCGGCAGTCTTTGGTAGTACTAAGTCAAAGCTTTACGGCGATGCTGCCTAGGATTTCCCAGGCGGCGTCCCTTTCTAGCTTTTGCTCTGGCGTCAGATCGGCATAAGGACAGAGCATGGGATGTTCTCTGGCATTGTCGTCCCGCACAGGCCCGTAGCTCCAGTTATAAAAGGTATAAAAGCGCAGCCAGCGCAGGTGGTCTAACCGGCGGTACATATCTTGTGTGGAGGCGGAGGTTTTAGTTTCGCAATATCTCTGGTAAGCTCTTTTTACCGTATCGGTGGTAAATTCAGTAATCGTTTCATCGTTTAGAAGAATGCGGATCTTCATGAGAAGGTGGTCGGCGGCGGCTATTTTGGATTCCCGGTGAAAGTCATCCAGTTCTTCCCAGCTAAGCGTGGGATAGGAAACAGAGCGGCGGAAAATTTCATTAATAGTAACGGCCGCTTTATTCAGAGCCGTGCGCATGATCTGATTCGGGGTATAAATATCCTCGTTCGCTCCAAAATACGATACGCCGGGGGCCTTTCGATTGCTGTGCAGATCGATATGCCCGCTGAATCGGTAGTATTTATGCAGCCGCCAGTAGATGCCCCAGCCCTTCGGTTCGTCGTCCGGGCAGATAATGATACGATCTGCCTTTGCCAGGAGCTCGTGATGGTTTTCCCAGAAGGCGTCATGAAAAAACAGGGAATCGTTCGTTTCTGATGCTTCACCCATGGAAAATACTTCATGCAGATGGCTGTGCATGGCGAGAAATTCCGTTGCGTCGCCAAAAATATGATACGCCACATGCTGTTTGACGGAGAGGATATTTGTCAGGATCGCTCGTTCAAGAATGCAGCGTCCGTAGTTTTCAAAGCCGATGATAACGATTGTGCGCTCATGGCTGCACAGCGGCCGGGAACGCCAGTATTGCCGGGCGCAGCAGTCGTAGCTGTGGAAGAAATTGATATTGTCGGAGAGATGATCCTGTCCGTTTGTCGTCCGGGCATAAACCTCCACCGGCAGGTCATATAGACCGACGGCGCGGCTGTTTACGCCGATATCATTCTCCTTCATAAGGAAGACTTTGCAGTTTGCGCCTTTTCCTTTTTTGCGGGCGACGATTCTGGCCGGAGAAAGGCTGAGGAACAGGCAAGGATAATCCGGAAATTCCATCTGTTCGTCTTTTTTCTCCCCATAAATGATCACTGCGTCCGGATCTTCCTTATGGATATTGGCTGCCAGCGTATTGGATTCCGCGCCGTAATCCGCGAAATAATACCAATTTTTCTGCCGTTGCAGGCTGAGCATGAGGATTGGAAGCCCTTCGCTGGTGACAAAGGATAAAACGGCGCCGAATAACGTCATCATAATACCGGCGGACAAAAGGAGGAAGATGACCCCGACCGCATGGCCCAGGGGCGTGACCGGCGTGATGTCGCCGTAACCCACCGTAGTCAGCGTAACCAGCGAATACCAGAAAGCGTCGCCAAAGGTACGGATCGTTGCGCTGCCATCTCCTTGCTCGGAGAGGTAAAGAAGGCCAAGCAATCCGATGTAGAGAAGCAGCAGGAGCATGGTCAGATACAGATAGGTTCTCGTTCTTCGCTTCATAAGGATAGTTCTCCTTTTATCGCAGGGTTCGATTTCTTACAATTCTCCCAGACATTATAACACAGGAACCGAAAAGAAAAAATATGGTTTCCATTATGGAATCTATGTAGAAAATATTCTGTAGAACGTTCGGCATTTTGTATTCACAAATACAGAAGGTAGTTTTTCTGCATACTTTGGTATAAAAAACGGACTCCGAAGAGTCCGCCGGTCTGTGGCAGCATAAAATATATCTGCTAAATGAAAATACTACAAGGAATGTATTGGAATTAGTAAACGTCCTAACTGGTTTTGCCAGTAGACGCAGAAAACCCGATTATTTTTTCGGTTGGGACAGGAATGCGTTCGTTTCAATCTCCCTGACTAGGAACAATGGGATTCGCGCCAGTTCGGATATTTTTTCACAGGATAGGCCGCTTTGCAGCATATTCCTCACCTCGCTGCCTTTCCCTGCGCTCCCGGTTTTCCTTTTCCCACAAGGTATCCCTTCCTTGTATGATTTTTGTTTATAATATCATAAATTCTTATGTTTCTCAATAAACGGGACGGTCATGGGCGTCTGCGGACGTCGCCCTCCAAACAGGTTCCGGCGGGAAAGGCACGGTGGGAAAGCCTTTTATTCCTTTTCCGGGAGAAAGAGAACCTGAATTCCGTCGTCCTGACGTTTTAAGCCGGGGAGCGGCGGCATTTCGTCCCTCTCCAGCATCGCTTCGTAGGCGCTTCGTAGACTGACCCGTTTTTGGCTTTTTCCAGCGGGTCGATTTTCAAAGATGCCGGTGATATATTCCCCCAGGGAGGAGCTGAGCGTCCCATTTAAATCTAGGACGCCTTTGACGTCCTTAGCGGCGAAGAGATAGATATCCTCGCCCAACGTAGGATCGTTTTTCATATCTTCTAGTACCTTGCGCCAGTTGTCGCTTTGCAGCAGGCCTTTTCCAAGGATCAGCACCTCTAGATGACCCAGATCCAGATATTTTTCCTGGGTGCAGTTATATTTTTCCTGAATTTCCGCTTTGGTTTTTCCACGAAGGGCAAGGATAGAAAGATTGTCGCCGCTGCCTTCGCCCTTGTCCTGGCCGGTAAAAACGGACAGATCCGGCATGCCGTAAATGACTTCATAGGCTTGTTCCTGGTAATCTACGGCCATAATCAGCGGATACGCCCGCTTTTCTGGCTCTACGGCGGTGCAACCACTAAGAAGGGTGGAAAAAATACTGCAAAGTATGAGCGATATCCCTAAGTTTTTATACCTGTTCACTGCGCTCTCCTTTCTTTTTTTGTAAGCGCCGCTTTTTACACAGCCAAAGGAGCGCCGTTGCCAGCAAAAAGCCGGGGAAAAATATTTTTCGCAGCAGATGGCGGTAGACGGTGGGAAGTCCTGCGCCGGGAAGTCCCTGCCAGGCGATCAGTAGCATCAGCGCCGCAAGGAGCCAGCGGCCTCCCTCCAGATGTGCGTCGGCCAGGATGTGCGTTCCATAATATAGAAGACTTCCGATGGAAAAGAGCAGCCCATAGAGAAGGAATCCCATCCAGATCACATCGAACCGGCCCAGGATGTCGCCTGGCAGATTGGCTCCGGCCATCAGCGGCAGGATGGGATACGGTTCCGAACGAACGCGGGCGTCGCCGAAGGCAGCTTGCAAAAGGATCAGGCCCGCAGCCAGCAGGCCGGCCAGTATCCAGATGCCGCTGATGACGGGCTTGGCGGCCTTCTTGGGATTTTCTACTCTGCTAAGGGTAAGCGGGAGCAGCCCCAGGCCGGAAAAGGCGGCCAGCATCCCGTAGCCGGCCTTAAAGACGACGGGCGCGGCCAGCGGGATTTCTCCGTCGGCAGTCGTATAGAGGCGTCCAACTTGGCCCTGGGAGACGGAAAGCAAATAGAGAAGTAGTATACCGCCAAGGACGATTCCACCGGAGACCTCTGCCATGCGTCCCCTTTTTTGAAGGCCTTTATGCATACCTAGGCCGCAGACCGCCGCCGAAAGGACGCCCAGCAGCAGAGGATTGGTTCCGGTGATCAGATAGCGGGGAACGATATCCATCAAAAGGGATAACAAAAAAGCACCGGTGAACAGGATATAGGCCAGATAAAAAAGTCCCAAAAGAAAGCGTAAAAATTTCCCGGCGCATAGTTCCGGGGGGCCCAGGCGCACCAGCAGCAGGGCGTAGGCCGTCAGGAGGGCGGCGGCGAAAAGAATGCCCGTTACCCCGCAGGCGCCAAGGAGCTGTTCCCAGCCCACGGCGCAGAGTAAAAAAGGGGAGATCATGCCAAGGACGAGCTGCCGGCGCAGCTGCCGGTGGGAGATCTGGTTATTTTCCGCGTATCTCATTGGGGCCTCCCTTCTGTGGCTTTTAAGCGTAGTTTTTCTTCCGGCTGGGTATAGACGGGCCGATTTTGCATTTTCCAGATGGGCATCCGCAGGATTCCGTCGCCCTGGCCTTTTGCCGAGCCCTTATGCACGAAGGGCGTCAGGTACGGGATGTGGAAGCTCAAAAGCCCGGCCAGATGGCTGACGACCAGATAAATACCGAGGACAATCCCGTAGATTCCCAGAAAACCGCCCGAAAATAAAAAGAGATATTTCAAAAGGCGAAAAGGGGAGGAAAATTCCTCGCTGGGAATGGCCAGGGAGCCGAGGGCGGTAAGGGCGACGATCATAACGACGATCGGACTGACCAGATTGGCGCTGACGGCCGCCTGACCGATAATCAGACCGCCGACAATGCCGATGGCGTTTCCAAGGGAACCGGGCATTCGCACGCCGGCTTCCCGGATCAGCTCGAAGGAAAGCTCCAGAAAGAGCAGCTCCACGACGCTGGAAAAGGGAACGCCCGCCCGGGCTTCTGCGAAGGAAAGGATCAGGTTCGTGGGAAGGATCTGGGTATGGAACCGGATTGTGGCCAGGTAAAGCCCCGGCAGCAGCGTGGCGGCAAGCATGGCCAGATATCGGAGCAGGCGGAGGAAGGAAACCATTTCAAAACGGTTGTACTGATCCTCGCTGGACACCATAAAGCTGTGGAAGGTCGTGGGAAGGAGCAGCGCCATCGGCGTATTGTCGCACAGGAGCACGATTCGCCCGTTGAGTATTTCCATGGCGGCCCGGTCCGGCCGTTCAGTAGTCTGGAATTGGGGAAAGGGGGAATACCAGACCTCTTCGGTAAGCTGCTCGATGACGCCGCTGTCCAGCACGCCGTCGATGGCGAAGGAGGCCAGCCGGCTTTTTATATCCTGCAAAATGTCCTTCCGGGCCAGATCTTCGATATACAAAAGCTGCACCGTGGTATGGGAACGCACGCCTACCTGCAGCTCTTCTACCTTCATGCAGGTATCTCGCAGCCTTTTGCGCACCAGGGCGGAATTTGTTTTGACGGAATCGGTGAAGCCCTCCCGGGAGCCCCGGAGCACCTTTTCCGCTTCGGCCTGGGAAACGTTCATGCCTGGATAACCCTTGCTGGAAATCTTGACGGCCTTATCGAAGCCGTCCATAAAGAAGATGGCGTTGCCCGCCAGCATCGCAGCCATGGCTTCTTCCATTGTGGGAAGCTCCTTGACGTCGGAAATCCCCAGGCTGTTGTATTCCAGGAATTCTTTCATCTGGTCGGAGGGGATTTCCCAGAAGTGGTTGATCAGCTTGCCGATGACCGAGTCCGTAAGCATCATGTTATTTACGGCTACTTCTAGATAGACGACCAGGCACTCGACCTTTTTTTCCTTACCCAGACGCATGGGTCGGATGATGATATCCGCGCACTTTTCGCAGCTTGTGCGGATATAGCTTTCGTTTTCTTTTAAATTGGTTGAAACCGGTGTGTTCTGTTCCACGTTTTTCCTCCATCGAGTATAGAAAAGCACAAAAAAGGGATACCGAGAAAAGTTTTCTTGGTATCCCTTAGATTTTCCAGGTCTGTATATTTTATACATGGGTGGCGAAAACAGTTTTCGCCAGCCGGCTAAAGCGAAGGGCGCGGGCAGCCTCCCGCAGCTTCTTTTCATTATCGAAAATGCCAAACACCGTAGGGCCGCTGCCGCTCATCAAGGCCTGCAGGGCGCCATGCTTTTTCATCAGATCCTTGATCTCCTGGATGACGGGGTATTTCTGGATAATCCCCGGCTCGAAGACGTTTTCCATCAGAGACGTCAGCGTATGGAGATCCTGTCGGCGGATGGCTTCCGTCATCTGGTCGATATCCGGATGGTGGGAAAGGGAATCCAGCCGCAGATTTTCATAGGCGATCTTTGTAGAGATATTGATATCCGGCTTGCCGATCAGCACATAGAAAAATGGCGCGCGGGGCAGCCGGGTCAGTTTTTCACCAATTCCCTCGGCCAAGGCGGTTCCCTGTAGGATGCAGTAGGGGACGTCCGCGCCGATCTGTACGGCCCGCGTCATCAGCTCCCGGCGGCTAAGGCCCAGATGGAAAAGCCGATTGACGCCCAGCATTGCGGCGGCGGCATCCGCGCTGCCCCCGCCCATGCCGGCGGCTACGGGAATGAATTTCTCCAGTCGGATGAAAAGCCCTTCGGAAATCCCGAATTCTTTCAGTAAGAGCGCAGCCGCCTGGCAGACCAGGTTTCGGCCGTCGGTGGGGATATAGGGCAGGTTGGTTTTTAAGGTAATGCCAGTCCCGGATATCCGTTTGATCTCCAGCAGATCGTACATACGGATCGTCTGCATGATCATCCGTACTTCGTGGTAGCCGTCCGGGCGTTTGCCCAGTACGTCCAGCCCCAGATTGATTTTTGCCATAGCCCGTAGTCTCATTGTCTTTTTATCCTCTTAAAAGCCTTTTAGAAGGTGAATTTATCCGCGAAGTATGTGGGCAGGTCTTCGATCTTTACACGCTCCTGCGCCATGCTGTCTCTGTCGCGGATCGTAACGGCGCCGTCTTCCTCCGATTCAAAATCGTAGGTAACGCAAAACGGCGTGCCGATTTCATCCTGCCGGCGGTAGCGCTTGCCGATATTGCCCCGGTCGTCGTATTCGCAGTTGTAGCTCTTTGAGAGCTGCCGATAAATTTTTTCGGCGCCCTCGCCTAATTTTTTAGACAGGGGCAGTACGCCGATCTTCACTGGGGCTAAGGCCGGATGGAAATGGAGCACGGTGCGCACGTCGTTCTTTTCGGCGTCTAAGATTTCCTCGTCGTAGGCGCTGCAAAGGAAGGCCAGAACCATGCGGTCTACGCCCAGGGAAGGCTCGATGACGTAGGGGATGTATTTTGTTTTCTTTTCATCGTCGAAATACGTCAGATCCTGACCGGACACATTCTGATGCTGGGTCAGGTCGTAGTCGGTCCGGTCGGCGATGCCCCATAGTTCGCCCCAGCCGAACGGAAACAGGAATTCCACGTCCGTGGTGGCCTTGCTGTAGAAGGAAAGCTCCTCCTTCTCGTGGTCGCGATAGCGTACCTCGTCGGACTTTAAGCCCAGAGAGCTTAGCCAGTCCAGGCAAAATTGCTTCCAGTAAGCGAACCATTCCAGGTCGGTATCCGGCTCGCAGAAGAATTCCAGCTCCATCTGCTCAAACTCCCGGACGCGGAAGATGAAGTTGCCGGGGGTAATCTCGTTGCGGAAGGATTTGCCGATCTGGGCAATGC
>CAOJIB010000022.1 GCA_948436455.1 uncultured Blautia sp. | reverse complement strand
AGATTGTTCCGGCTGTAGGTGAGCTGCGCTTCGATATCGTCTTTGGCATAACGCAGCGGCGAAATGACGTTGCCGATGCCGATGGTATAGTACCCCTCGTCCGTATCGTAAAAGTCCCTGGCAAGAGCGATCGTTTCTTCCGCGTCCTTCCTTGCATAGCAAGACATAATCGCCGGATGCGTAGAATATTTCAGCGTCAAAGCGCCTTTGATCACATCCGCCCGTTCCCTTGGAAACGCCGGCACATAAGTCAGCGGTGAACTGGACAAATTAATCAGAGGACTCGTGGCGTCCAGCTTGCGGATATTGACGTAATCTTCCGGCGTCGGATCTAAAAGCTGCCCGCCTCGCAGAATTTTCCTGGAGCCGGAGGCCGAACAGATCGCCTGGCCGCCTTCTCCGATCTTTAATTCCTCGAAGGGCGTCTTTAAAGTAAAGCTGGCAGGCGCCGTATCGACTGCGCGTTCCACCGTCTTTTTGTCAAAGAATACCCGGTTTCCCTCCGTGCGGATTCCCTGCTTTTTGAAAAATTCCAGCAGGTCGGGATGTTCAAAGTCCACACCCACATGCTCCAGGACGTCCAGCGTCTTTTCATGGATCGTCTCCAGCTCGCTTCGTCTGATTTGACGGATGACCATAAAAACCTCCTCCCGGCTACATCTTTACAATAGCGCCTACTTCGATCTTCATACCGCCCCACAGTTCCAGAGCAACTCCGCATCTGGCCGGCGGGCATTCCGTACCAAAAAACTCTTCGTAGATCTCGTTCATAGCGTCAAAATCTTCCATGGAAGATAAAAACACATCGCACTTCACCACATCCTCCAAAGAGGCACCCATTTCCTCCACCAAAAGCTTCAGATTGCTCAGGGCAGCTCTTGTCTCTTCCTGAATCGTTCCGTGAATTACTTCGCCGGTCTTCGGATCTAAAGCGATCTGGCCGGAAACGAAAGCGAAACCACCAGCAATTACCGCCTCTGCCACGGGGCCTCCGAATACCTTCATCCCCTTGGGCGTAAATACCTCTTTTTTCATTTGCTTCCCCCCTTCTGCATATTTTTATAACTTTTTCCAGTCCGATTGTTCGCCTTTTTTAGCGCTTTATCAGACTGATATGGCACAATTATACCAAAACTCCGTCGAAAAAGCATCGATTTTTTTACCAAAAATGAATTTTTTCGTCGATTTCTCTATCTTTTTTTCAGAGTAATCGCTCCTTTTGGGCAATTGGAGGCACAAATCGTACAGCCCCAACATTTTTCTTCGTCGTATACAACGTTTCCCTGCGCGTCTTTGTAAAAGGCTCCATGATTACAGATGCGGGTGCATTTGCCGCACTGGATACAGACCTTCGGATCCCATAGGATTTCGTAGTGTGAGGTCGGGTAACGCAGGCGGGTCTTTAAAATCCGAGCCATCTTCGTGGGATAACAGTGCACGCCGTCGCAGTTGCAAAGCCACTCATGCTCTCCAGACTGCATCAATCCCTTTTTATTGGCCCAATGCACCAGTTCCTTCGCCTCCGCCGCGGAGACGACCTTTCCCAGCTTCCGGTCATAAAAGGAATTCGGCCCCTTTTGCAGCTTGCCCACGCAGACGTCCACCGGCTTTTCGGTGCACCGGCCCATGGCTTTGCAATTGCAAGGCACCACCAGGAATTCCTCTCCAAGGGTATCCAGCATCGCGTCGGATTCCTCCAGCGTCAGATACTGCGTCTGATGCATCGGTACGTCCTTTCCCGCCGCAATATCCAAAGCCGCCTGGGAAACATACTTCATATAAACTTCCAAGTCCCAGGCATTTAAACGGTCTACCGTTTCCTGAGAATATTTCGCATACGCTTCTGGCTCAAATTGGGCAAAGAATGGATAGCGGCCATAAAAATCCGTCATCTTATACCAGACGCCGTCCTTCCCGTCGGCTTCACATTTTTCCAGTACGTTCCGCTGGTAGCTTTCAAAGAGCAGCCTTTCCGCATCTTCTTCTCCCCAGCTGGTCAGCAGATCGCAGATCGTCTCCTCCTTTGCCGGCGCTTTTTCCATCTCATGGGCCAGCCGGATTTCATACTCCCGGTACATGGGAGCCGCCGCTTCGTAAAATTCCTCCGGTACTTCCCATATTTCCATCGCTTTTTTGTACATCGTTTCTGTCTTTTCCATAGCTTCCCCTTTTTCTATCTCGACGCCATACACTGCAATTTCTTTTTCTACGTTCTATTCCTGTGCAAAAGGGGTTATCCATCTTTTGATAACCCCTTGTACTTTCGTATAGGCATGGCTGCGGGATCTCTTATTTTCCCACTGTTTCGTATAAATTGTTGCCCTCGGCATCCATGACGACGATCACCGGCAGATCTTCCACTTCCAGCCGGCGGACCGCTTCCGTCCCCAGATCTTCGTAAGCGATTACCTCTACTTTTTTGATCCGTTTCGAAAGCAGCGCGCCCGCGCCTCCCACCGCAGCGAAATAAACGGCGCCGTTGCGAACGATGGCGTCGGCCACTTCTTTCGTCCGCTTTCCCTTGCCGATCATGCCTTTTAGCCCCCGATCCAGAAGCTCCGGCGTATATTTGTCCATCCGGCTGGCCGTGGTCGGCCCTGCGGAGCCGATGATTTTCCCTTCCCTGGCAGGGCTGGGCCCCAGATAGTAAATAATGTTATTTTCCAGCTCAAAGGGAAGCCTCTCGCCGGCTTCCAACGCCTCCTGCATCCGCTTGTGCGCCGCGTCCCGGGCGGTATAGACCGTCCCGGTGATATATACGTAATCTCCCGCCCTCAGGCTTTTCGCCTCTTGATCGGTTAAGGGCGCCGTAATATGTCTGTCCATAGCTCCCTCCTAAATTTCCCGAACGATATGCCGGTTTACATGGCAGCAGAGATTGACCGCCACCGGCAAGCCTGCAATATGCGTCGCATAGGTATTGATATTAACTGCTAGGGCCGTCACCGCCCCGCCAAGTCCCGCGGGGCCGATACCAAGGCCATTGATGCGCGCCAAAAGCTCCTCTTCCAGCTTTCGAATGTGCTCTTTTTCTGAGGGAACGCCCACCTCGCGGGTCAGCGCCTGTTTGGCCAAAAGAGCCGCCTTTTCAAAGGTGCCCCCGATCCCCACACCGACCACCAGCGGCGGACAGGCATTGGGGCCGGCCTGGGCTACCGTTTCCACAATGGCGTCGGCGACGCCCTGAACGCCCTGGGCGGGCTTTAACATCAAAAGCCGGCTCATATTTTCGCTGCCGAATCCTTTAGGAGCCACGGTGATCTTTACCTTATCTCCCGGAACGATGCTGTAATGAATGACCGCCGGCGTATTGTCCTTCGTATTCTCCCGAAGGAGCGGATCTCCTACAACGGATTTTCGCAGATATCCCTCCGTATACCCTCGACGGACGCCTTCGTTGATCGCATCTTCCAGATTTCCGCCGGTAAAATGTACCTCCTGGCCGATCTCCAGAAAAATCACCGCCATCCCGGTATCCTGGCAGATGGGAATCATCTCTTCCCCGGCGATCTCTAAGTTTTCCTGTAACTGGCCCAGGATCTGTTTCCCCAGGGGATTCGTTTCATCCTCCCAGGCCTTCTTCATCGCCGCGTCCATATCGGCGGAAAGAAAATGCGTGGCATGGATGCACATTTCCCTGATCTGTTCGGTAAGCTTTTCCACATGTATTTCACGTATCATGCTTTTTTGTCTCCTTTACTGAAGCTGCAAAGTGCAGACGATAATCCGAGCCGTCTCTTTCCCCCGGTTTGCAAGCGCTGCCCCTGCCGATTTCCATCCGCGAAGGAGCGCCGCCTCTCCTGTGGAGATTGCTTCCGCCGTCTCCTTGCTCTCTATCTGAAAGCTTCCTTCTGCGGCAAAGAAAAACAGCGTATCGGCTTCGCCCTTATCGGCCAGGGAAATGCTTTCCCCGGAAGGAATTTCCAGACAGTGCATTTCCCCCTTCGCGCCATCTTTCAGCATTAAATTGAAATCCACCACTCGGCCGATACTTTTCGTTTCCCAGTCGCCGTAGAAATGCTCCACCACAAAGGGCGTAAGCTCCTTCTCATACCGGCCGGTATGGATCAGCCGCATTTCTCCCTTTAGAATCGTCAGCCAGCGCTCCACGCCCGGAAGGCTGGTAAAGACAGATTCCTCCAGGTCTACCGTCGCGCTACTGACGCGCACCTGAAAATCCCGGTCGGCGTAGCTGCCATCCGCCGGATACAGGAAAAATTCCGTCGTTGTGCCGCCGGACCACCGGCTGCTTTTGCAGTCTTCCCTATGTATCCTTTTTATTTCCATCGCATGTACCCGTTACAGCTCAATCTTATTCAGACTTCTCAACAGTTCCTTGGGCTTTTTGCCCACCTGCCCGATCAGCATATAGCATTGCCGCTTTTCGTCATAGACGATCTCTTTGACCAGGGAAAAATTCTCAATGGCGCCGGTGCTCTTTACATGCATCCTGGGAGCCAGACATTCCATTTTCGTATTGCCGATCATCACATGGTCGTCGTCCGCAAAGGAGACGGGCATATCCTGGGCGATCATCTCCCGCACCTCCATCTCCAGCTTTTCCAGGTCCACATCGGGTTTTTCATCACATTCCAGAATAAAGCCGTGACGCACATTGGCCCGCCGATCCTTGCTGCCTTTCTCCCAACCCAGCTTCAATACACACAGATCCTCCGCCGTATGGGCCATCTTGCGGTAACGACCGGATTTATAGGAAAGCTCGGCGACATTTTGCGGATCCGGTCCAAAGATATTGGGACGAGTAATCAAAATCTCCTCGCCGACACCAATCAAAAGATCGGCATTTCTTCCCAATACCGGAAAAAGCATTTCAAAATGCTCGATAATCACACGCTTATCCTTCTTTACTACTTCCCGCACGGCATCGGCCAGCTCGTGCAGCGGCGTAAAGCCAGCCTCAAACTGAATATCCACATGATACGTATGGGCCGAATAGAAGGTCGATTCATGGATGTCCAAAAGGGGCAGCGGGCGCACATTGACGCCGCCGTCGTCGTTTGTCAGATCCAGGCCCGGAAACATGCCTTTGATCAGCATACTTTTCCCGGAACCGGCGTCGCCGATCACGCCGATGATATGATCGTAGGGGCTTAGGTACTGCTGTGCGATCTGCATCCCCAGATCCATCATGCGTATCCGCCCTCTGGGAGCTAAAAACACGCTGTATAAATTATCTTCCTGCATTCTTTTTGAATAAGACATACGTCCCCCTTATCTGGCCTTGCGAAGCGCCAAAATCCTCTGCATTTCATTATAAACGATCATATACCCTTCGTCCACGCCCATGCCCGGCTTCGCCAGGATCTGATCCGGCTGTGTAGCCATCGCGCAGTTGACGCATACCTGTGCGGAACGGTCGGTTTCGTTGCAGGTACCGCCCTGGTAAGCCCCGAAGCCCTTTTCCTTGCAGTACAAAACGGCTTCGATGGTATTATTGATGCCGCCCAAATCCGGCGTCTTGATCTGCGCCATATGACCGGCTTTATTATCGGCGAAATATTTCACATCCTCCAAGGTATTGCACCATTCATCGGCCACCAGTTCTACCTGAATGCCCCGGCGGTCTACCTCTTCTGTCAAGGCCTTCATGCAGAGCATCTGTTTTTCCCGCTCCTCCGCATCCATGGGGCCTTCAATACGCAGATGGAAAGGCTTCGCAGCTTCTTCCAGCTCCGCCAGATAGTCGGCCATCTTTTCATAATTCTCAACGCCGAAGGCCGCGCCGATATTGCCGTATACATCGATATGCAACACCGGCTGATAGGATTCGTCCGCCCGAAGTTCCTGAATCCGGCGGCTCAGCCAGCTTATGTAGTCTTTGAGGATCTCGCCGTGCTCGCCTAATTTTGTCTTGACATTATTGATCAGCGCATGAGGCAGTACCTGCGCGCCTTTTACGATCATCTTGTCGGAATTGTCATAGCGGTTGTCGCCGGACTGGGTAAAGATCGGAATCTCTTTTTCGGAAACGGTCAAACCGTATTCGTCGGCCACTACCTCGCACATCAGGCGGCCGCTGGCCTTGGCTACCGCGTCCAGGATCGCCTGGGAAACGCCGTAGCGGATCGCCGTATGGAGCTGCTTGCCGTCGACCTGGATTTCCTCCAGCTCTTTTGTCAGCTCCCTAAAGGAAGCGGCTTCCTTTCCCACCAGATGGGGCGCAATATGCTCTTCGATCACCGGAATGAAATTCTCCGCCAAAAACAACGGATCACGACCGCCGGCGCCAGAATATTGTACGGCCGCACAATCGCCATAGGCAATCTGCCCATCCTCCAGAAGAAGCATGACAGAAATCGCCTCGCCCGCCTGGCGTACGCTGCGAAAGCCCTCGGTCACCGGTTCTCCTTCATATACCTCGCCGTTTTTCACGGCGCCTCTTTTAATAGCGCGCTGGTCATCAAAGAAAAATCCAGTTCTTCCCTTTGCGCATACTACTTTTACGATTTTCATGGCACTCTCTCCTATCTGTATTTGCCAAGGCACAGGACAGATGCTTATGCATCCTCCTATCAGAGTGTCGACAAAGTCGCCACTCTGGTAAAATTCATGGCTGCGCCATAAATTTTCATCACTGGCGGGCAAAAGCCCGATTTGCTCGTGCAAGGGCTGCAGCCCCTACAAATCGGGCTTTTCACAAGCAGCCGGAAATGAATTCCGTCTGCTTGATTCCATTTCGAGGGCTACACCCTCGAGCACCCATAGCCTCAAATACCTTTGTCTACCTTCTGACAGGGCAGATGCTTACGCATCCTCCTGCGCCTTTCTTTTTATTTTTCGTTTTTGGTGTAAGCAACCGTCTTATCTGGGGCGGCCGACCAGCCTTCCCTTGCTGATGGCGTATACGTCGTCGATCACCATCTGGAAGGAAGCTTCTCTGTGCTCCATCCGGGCGCGGAATTCGATCTTTTCCCGGTTGAAATCTGCCAGCTCTTTGCTCAACGGCACATTTCCAAGATCCAGGAAACGTACGGCGCCTTCGTGGTCTCTGGCCGGAAGCATGCGGCCCGCGTTATGACGGCTGGGCGCGAACGGAATATCCAGGACGCCTGCCTTTACCGCGCGGATCGCGCCGGTGGCGATATCGCCGGTGCCCAATTCCAGACACTTGTCCACGATACAGGTCGTCTCGCCTTTGACGATGGCTTTTTCCATTTCCAAATTCGAGGTGCTAAGGGCCTGATCAGCCAAAAGAGAAATCGTCTGCTTCGTGCAGCGCAGTCCCTGCGCGTTGGCCTCCTTCGTGGGAACGCCCACCGCCTCGTGAGGCGTCTTGACAATCACCTTCGTCGCCTTGGCCAACGCCGCCACCGCGCTACCCCAGGAAATTACGCCGAATGCCTTGGCCTCGTCCTGAGGGAAGCCGCCCATCCACTGATGGAGCACAGTCGTAACGACCACGTCGTCGTAGCCAAATTTATGTAAGTATTCCTCGGTCAGCTCCTCCAGCACACGCAGAGCCGCAATATCCTGGAGCAGATTTCCGCACTGACCGTAACCGACCGTCACATTCTTGACGCCCTGCTCCGCGGCCAGAAGGCTCTCAATGATCGCTACGGAATTGGAGATCGAAGGCGGTACCAGCGTACCGGTTAAGGGGCCATAGGGTTCTCGGTTAATGGAAACGTCTGCTTCCTCATAGATACCGGTCAGACGGTCCACATATTGCCAATCATAGATCGTCTTTTCCAGGGAGACATTCTTCGCATAAGGAATATTATAGGAAATACCGCCGCCCTCGTAGCTGGAAAAGCCGCCGGCGTACGCAATTTCCGTCAAAAGTCTCGCATCCGGGGTTCCGTGACGCATCTGTACCGGGATATCCAGACTGTCGATGATCTGACGGCAGCCGCTGACGCCGTGATTCACCGCCGGAAAACCGTTGAGCATGGATTTCTGCTCCCGTAGGGATTCCTGAATACCCATTTCCGCCTCTTTATAACGGTTCTGCCGCGTATAACTGTCAATGGTCGTAGGCAGAAGATCCGCCTCGCCTTCATTTTGCAGATACGTCAGAAGATTGATATGATCCTGGATCAGGGCCACGCCGGCTCTGGGCTGGATCAGCGTCTTCTGCTCCTTTTTTGCCTTGACTAATTTCTTGGAAAACTGTTTTGTTTCCGGAAGGGACTTATGATACGCGATGCTTTCCTCCAAGTCCACGTCCTTGCCCGTCGGCCAATGCTGCAAGATTTCCTGACGAATGCCGTAAAATTCGTCGTCGCTCAACTTTTTATTTCTGATCTCCATAGTAAATGATCTCCCTCTTCATGATTTCCAAAGCTGTTTCCGGATAATTTTTGCCCAGTAAGCCCATCGCCGCCAGCAGATATTTTTTATCGACCCATATCCCCGCGTTCTCCGGCCGCAGAGATTCCGGATGCGCCCCGTCCATGCCGGCGTATCTGGCGATCTTTTCCACATTTTTCGAGTGGATTAGCGCGCCGCCGGTCACGACGATATTTTTCACATTTCGCAGGTCTTTTCCGCTCTGCACATAGGTCTCGCCCATCGGCGTATACGCTAGCTCAATAGTACCCGCGTGACGGATGGCAGCCGTTTCCACTGCGGCCGACGCCAAAGCGTCGTCCAGACGCAGGAACTCCTCGTCTCTGGGAACCGCGTCTTTATGCGCCTCTAAGTAAGAAAGCATCTCCTCTAGGCGTTCCGCCGTCAGTCCCGCCATAGAAGCGAGCCGCTCGCTCCCTACGGCTTCCACCACGCCGCGCATACTGTAACGCATGCCGATATCCCCTTCTACCGTACGCTTGGCGTAAGGCTCCTCCAACCCTTTATAAACCGTTTTCATATTCGTGGGACTTCCGGTGGCAATGGAATAGACGTCTGTCGTCGCGCCGCCTAGGTCGACGCCTAAAAGCTCACCAATGCCGCTTGTACTCCCCGTACCATTTGCCAAAAGCTGCATAGCTTCCAGAATCGCCGAAGGCGTGGGCATGATAATGTCGGTCATCAGCTCCATGGCCTTCGTCAGTCCTTTTCCCTGTACGATCTTTTTCAGGAAAAGCTCTCGGATGATCTTCTGAGCGGGCAGGATATTGAGCTTGCCCAGGGAGGGCATCACGTTTTCGCATACGTAAATTTGCCTTCCCTCAAGGATCTCCTCGCAGTCGTCCGCACAGCAGCGGTTTCCGGCGATGACAATGGGAATATCTGCTTCCAGCGCCGTAAGCTTCTTGGCATTGGCCAAGATCGTCTCGCTGTTCCCGCCGTCCGTTCCGCCGGTGAGCAAAAGGATATCTGGACGAAGGCGGTCGATTTCTCGTACGTCGCTCTTTGTCAGCTTGAAGGCGTAGGTTTTCATAATTTTGGCTCCCGCGCCCAGGGATGCTTCCTTAGCCGCCTGTACCGTCAGCTCCGGCACCAGGCCGATAGCCGCCATCTTTAAGCCGCCGGCGGCGCTGGAACAGGCGTAAGTCGCCGTGTAATCGTTCACGCCGGTCTTTTCTTTTAAGATGGCGCAGGCGTTGGAAAGCCCCTCGTTGATATCCGTTTCCACAGTCGTAAAGCTGGCGGCTGTTCCAAGGAGCCCTCCCGCCTCAAGATCCACGGCTGTCGCCTTGGTATAGGTGCTGCCGAAATCCACCAATAATACCGGTTTCACCGTCTTCACGCTCCTTATTCTTTGTACAGATCCTCTTTGAGTGCGTCAATCGTCGTCTCCGGCGCCGTACCGGGGCCGAATACCCGATCGAAGCCCATGCGGTGGAACCGCCTTTCCACATCCTCAAAAGGCTGCTTGCCCACTACGATATTGCCGCCTACGTATAAAAGAATACCGTCAAGTCCCGCCTCGTCGCATTTTTCCCGGAAACCCTTACAGTCCAGCTCTCCGTGTCCGTATAAAGAGGAAACCACGATGGCGTCCGCGTTTGTCTCGATGGCCGCGGCGATATATTCCTCCTGGGAAACCATAACGCCCAGATTTACCACATCAAAGCCTGCGTCGGTAAACGCATGATACAAAATATTATTTCCCACTGCATGTACATCGGCGCCGATAACACCCATGACTAATTTCTTTTTCTCCACCTTTTTGCGCTCCTTTCCCAACTGTTACGCTTTTTTTCGAATCGTATCCATCAATGTCCCATCCCGGTACAGCACGTTTGCAACCACGCGTCCCGTACAGGTCACAGCCTTTGGAACTCCCGCGATCTCTTCTGCCATCCGCTTTAATTCTCGGATATCCTTCACTGGAAGATGGGCCGCGATAAGGGCCTCCTTTAGCTTCTGATTTTTGGGGTTTACCGCGATCCCCCGCTGTGTGACGATCACGTCGATCGTTTCACCGGGTGTGGACTTGCACAGGACCTGATCTACAATCAACGGAAGCCTAGCGCGGATCAGCGGCGCCACGACGATTGCCAGCTTGGCGCCCTTTGCCGTATCGCAGTGGCCGCCGGAACCGCCCATAATGTAACCGTTGGAATCCGTATGTACGTTCACGTTAAAATCTGTATCTACCTGCGTAGCGCCTAGGATCACCACATCCAGGCTATCCACCGCGCAGCTTTTCGCCGCCGGGCTGGCATAGCGGGTAGCGGAAATCTCCTGGTGGTTTTTATTGTCCCGAATCGATGCGATGGCTGCTAAGTCGAAGCACTGCACGTCTAGAATCGTCTCGAAATAGCCCTTTTCCATCATGGATACCAGATAGCCAGTAATGCCGCCCATGCAGAAGCTGCCCTTGATGCCTTCCTTTTCCATCATTTCTTCCACGTATTTGGCCACGGCCAACGATGCGCCGCCGGCGCCTGTCTGGAAAGAAAATCCATCCTTTAAGTAACCGGAGTGCTTCACCACCTGGGAAGCCAGATAGGCGATCCGAAGCCCTACCGGGTCGCGGGTGATCTTCGTCGTGCCCGATACGATCCGGGAGGCGTCGCCGATCTTATCTACCTGCACCACAACGTCTACGTAGCCCTCCGGAATGGAACAATCTAATAAAGGATACGGCACCAAATGGTCGGTGATGACTACGACCTTCTTTGCGCACATGGCGTCCGAGAACGCGTATCCTAAAGACCCGCAGGCGGAAGGACCGTATTTTCCGCTCATATTCCCCATGTCATCCGCACAGGGAGCCGCGATAAAAGCGACGTCCACCTTGGCGGCTCCCCGGTCCATATCCCCGGCCCGGCCGCCGTGACTGCGAAAGATCACCGGCTTTTCCAAGATCCCCTCGGAAATGGCCCGGCCCACTTTACCGCCCATATAGTTGACCTCTAAGCCGGTTACGACTTTCTTTTTTATATGTTCGATGATCGGCTCATGCACGTCGAAAATGGAGCTTGCGTTTACATTCAGATCCTTCAGGCCCATCCCGGCGATTTCCGCAAGGACCATATTCAGCACGTAGTCTCCGTTCCTCAAATGATGATGGAAGGAAATCGTCATGCCGTCGGTCAGTCCGACCGCCTGAACCGCTTCCCTTACAGAACCTACTAATTTGCTCATACGTCCTCACCTCCAAACATCTGCCTCTCCATTTCCAGCACCTGTGTCGCGCGCTTGACGATGGGCGCGTCGATCATTTTGCCCCGCAGGGAGATCACGCCTTTGCCCTGCCGGCGGCCTTCCTCAATGGCGTCCATCACGTCGTGGGCATATTCAATCTCCTCCATGGTGGGGGAGAACAGCGCGTTCACGGTTTCCACGTGCCTTGGAGAAATTACCGCCTTCCCGGAAAAGCCCAGGCTTTTGGCCAACTGGGTATCCTTTTCCAAACCCAGCATATCCTCCACGTCGGTAAACGGCGTGTCGTACGCCTCGACTCCACAGGCTCTCGCCGCGCATACCAGCCGACAGCGGGAATAAAAGATCTCCTGGCCCTCCCGAGTCCTTTTGCAGTGCAGATCTGCCGTCAAGTCTTCGCCGCCTAAGAAGATCCCGGCCACTCTGGGGCTCGCTGAAGCGATATCAAAGGCCTTCTCCACACCCAGCGCCGTTTCAATAAGGGGCAGAATCCCCACGCTGCCCTCTGGAATGCCCGCGCGCTTTTCCAGCGCAGTAATTGCCTCGGCGACAATCTGCACATCCTGGCCGCTGCCTACCTTCGTGGGCATAATCAGATCGGGCTTACAGGGAATCACTTCCTCCAGATCCGCCTGCCAGTAATCGGATTCTATTGGATTGATACGAATAATAATTTCGCAGCCCTTCCCCCGCATATATTTCAGGGTATTCCGAACCAGGATCCTAGCCGCGTCCTTTTCATCCGGGGAAACGGCGTCCTCCAGATCATAGATGATGCTGTCCGCGCCCAGCGTATCTCCGTTAATCAACATATTCGGCGTATTTCCCGGCAAAAAAAGCATCGTTCTTCTCATGACTGGCTGCCTCCCCTCAAAATGGCCGTTTCCATTCTAGCACGGATGACACAGTCCAGGGCGCCCCGGTCCTGGGCGCTGATTTTTCCTGTCTTGATCTGCGCCTTAGCAAGTACATCCTCGATGGCGTCGCGGATCGCGTCCATATACTGGCCCGCCACCACGGACTGGATCTCTATTTGCAGGGTATCTGCCGGTTCCACGCATATGAGAACGTCGCTGGATTCCAGGGTGCCCGCCGCTGCATTTTTGACAATTTCCATGATTTTTACAGAACTCCCTTTCCGATCTCCGTCAGTTCTAAGATTTTCTTCTCTGCCGCTACCGCTTCTTTTTCCAGCGCGGCCACCTCGCTTTGAATTTCCTTTACAAATTCTTCGTCCTTAATAGAGGCCAGATTAATCTTTACGTTAAAGAGCGCGCCTAACGCCGCCGTCCTTGCCATCATTGTAGCGACCATCGCGTCGGTGACCGCCGTAGCGTTGCCCTTGCGGATCATCAACTCCGCGGCCGGCAGGATGGATACGGCCGCCTTCGCCACAGATAAAGGCACCTTTACCGCTTCCTTTAAGCCGTTCTGCATAGCCGCCTGCCGGGCAGCCTTCTCCTCGTCGGTGTCCTTGGGCAGGGTGAGCGCCTGCATATATAAGTCAAAAGATTCGCTGTCCCTGCGAATATCTGTCAAAAGCTGCGCTCTTTTTTCTTGCAGCCCCGGGATCTGGGCTTTCATTTCTTCCTCTGCATCTGCGTATTTTTTCCGGCCGATGGTCAGCTGGGCCACCATCTCCGCCAGCGCCGCCGCCAGAGCGCCTGCCAGGGCGGAAATACTTCCGCCCCCAGGTACGGGATCATTCGATGCGGTCTGTGCTGCAAAGGCCTGGATTGTCATGTCTTTCATCGGTTTCTCCTCATTCTTAAAAACTTTCTCTTTTTTGTATCTATCGCGCTATATTATAAACGGGTCTCCAATACCTGCGCCGGATCGAAATTTTCAAATCCTAAGTAGTATTCCGCGCAGTCTACAATCGCCTGCAGCGGAATCAGCCCTACGACTTCGCTGCCGAGCACGTTCACGCCGTAGCGTCTGGCCTCCATGCGCACCGTTTCAAATACCGTATATACGGCCGTCTTTGTATAATCCGTCAGATTCATCGAAACTTGTGCAATGTTTCTGTCTTCTAGCATCACGCCCATGGCCTTGCAGAAGCGGAAGCCTCCTTTGACGTGACGGATCTTGTCGGCGATCTTCTGGGCGATTTCCAGATTCGGCGTATCCAGATTGATATTGTAAGCGATCAACGGCATTCTGGCGCCGATGGCCGTTACGCCGCCGGTGGGGTGGATCGTATTGGGGCCGAAATCCGGTTTCCACATTTCCTGATCCTTCATCTTCTCCGCCATGCCCTCGAACTGACCCTTGCGCACGCTGGCAAGATTTTCTCTGTGGGGCGCGGTGGCAGATTTCTCATACAGGAAGAAGGGCTGTCCATACTTCTCCGAAGCAAGCTTGGCCGTTTCCTTCGCAATCTTGTCCGCTTCTTCTACGGTCACTCCGCGGATAGGAATAAAGGGAACGACGTCCACACAGCCCATGCGAGGATGCTGGCCCTCGTGCTTTGTCATATCGATCAGCTCCACAGCTCGGCCGATCGCTTCTACCATTGCGTCCCGCAGAGGCTCCGGCTCGCCGATAACGGTAACGACGCTTCGATTGTGATCCTTATCGGAGGTGTAATCCAAAAGCTTTACGCCCTCCTTGCCCCGGAAGCTGTCCACGATCTTTTCCAGCTTTTCCAGATCTCTTCCCTCGCTGAAATTCGGTACGCATTCTATAATTCTGTCCATGATTTTTCTCCTTCTATTGTTTTTAAAAGCAACTGCAGCTATTTAAGCCCGTAAAAAAGGCTATAAATAGCTACAGATTTTTATTTTTCAGGAAATACTTACTTCTGATAAACGGTTTTGCCGTTCTTGATCACCGTCTCCACCAAATTGATTCCCGTATGGTAGGGCAGGAAGTGGATCGACGGATATTTCAAGAAGATCACGTCGGCCTTTTTCCCCGGCTCCAGACTTCCCACCGTATCCGCCCGGCCCACGGCCGCCGCGCCGTTGATCGTCAGGGCTGTGATGACCTCTTCGATGGAAAGATGCATATAAATGCAGCCAAGAGCGATCAAAAGTGGGATAGAATTGGTGAAGCAGCTGCCCGGATTCAGATCAGAGGCAATGGCCACCGCGCAACCCTCGTCGATCATCTTCCGTCCTCTGGCAAACTCCTCCTTCAGACAAAAGGCCGTCGCCGGAAGAAGCGTGCTGATCACGCCGCTTTTCGCCATCTGGCGAATGCCTTCATCCGAAGCCTGCAGCAAATGATCCGCCGATACGGCGCCTACCCTTGCCGCCAGCTCGCTGCCGCCTAGCTGTACCATTTCATCCGCATGGATCTTCAGAGCGAAGCCCATTTCCTTTGCTTTATTCAGATAATATTCCGAGTCCTCCACAGAGAACACGTTTTTTTCGCAGAAAATATCCGCGAATTCCGCCAGGCCTTCCGCCTTTACCAAAGGCAACACCTCGGTCAGCTGCTTATCCAGGAATTCTCTCTCCCGGCCCTTGTATTCCGGCAGTACGCTGTGCGGCCCCAAGAAAGTGGGCACGATGTCTAGCGGATGCTCGGCGTTTAACTGCTTCATAGCCCTAAGCTGACGCAATTCCGTTTCGCAATCCAGCCCGTAGCCGCTCTTGCCCTCGACGGTCGTCACGCCGAATTCCAGCATCGTATCTAAACGCTCCCGCCCTCGGGCGACTAATTCCTCTAGGCTGGCGGCGCGGGTGGCGGTCACGGAGGCGTTAATGCCTCCGCCCCGTTCCATAATAGACATGTAGCTGTCCCCTTTGAGCCGCCAGGAAAATTCATCCGCGCGGTAGCCTCCGAAAATAAAATGCGTATGAGAATCTACGAAGCCTGGCAGCACGGTCTTTCCGGCCGCCTCGATGATCTCGCATTCCTCCAGCCGCACGCTGCTCTCCAATTCCTTCGTCGGCCCTACGGCTTCGATTGTATCGCCGGCAAGCAGAACGGCCCCGTCGGGAATGCTGTGAATCTCAGCCATTTCCCTACCGCGCTTGGGCCCTTTGCCCGCGCAGGTCACCAGCTCCGACGCATGGCGTATCAAACGTTTTTTCATTGTATTCCCTCTTTTATGCTTCCACGTCCTTGCAAACCTTATCGATCAGCTCATCGCTGGCCAGATACGGCATCGTAATGTAGTCCTGGCCTTCCCGGATACGGTTGTATTCCGCCACGGTCTCGATGGAATGCTCGCATCTGCCCCAGCTTCTTCTGGATACGCCGATCATGGTATCCCACGGAATGGAGGATTTCAGGATTTCATCTACACGCTCGCTGCCGTCCAGCACCATGCCGAAGCCGCCGTTGATGGATTTGCTGATGCCTACGCCGCCACCATTATGCAGCGCCACCAGGGACATGCCTCTCGCGGCGTTTCCTGCATAGCAATGTACGGCCATATCGGCGGTGATATTACTGCCGTCATAAATATTAGAAGTCTCACGGTAAGGAGAATCTGTCCCGCCAGTATCGTGATGGTCGCGTCCCAGCATCACCGGTCCGATCTCCCCATTGCGGATCATTTCGTTGAATTTCAGCGCGATATCTCTTCTGCCCAGCGCGTCCTGATACAGGATACGGCACTGGGTGCCTACCACCAGGCCATTCTTTTCGGCGTCGCGGATCCAGATGTAATTGTCTCTGTCCTGTCCGCGGCGGTTCGGGTCGATGACCTCCATAGCCGCATGGTCGGTCTTTCTTAAATCCTCCGGCTTGCCGCTTAAGCAGCACCAACGGAAGGGACCATAGCCGTAGTCGAAGAGCTCCGGTCCTAGAATATCCTCTACATAGGACGGGAATACAAAGCCTTCGCTGGTATCTACGCCGTTCTTGGCGATATCCTTGGCGCCCGCGTCAAATACGGCGCGCATGAAGGAGTTGCCGTAATCGAAGAAATAAGAGCCTCTCTCTACCAGCGTCTTAATCAGATGATAATGCTTGATCAGCGTCTCGTCTACCAGCTTGCAGAATTTCTCCTTATCAGTGGCCAGCATTTCCGTCCGCTGTTCAAAGGTCAGGCCCTGCGGGCAATAGCCGCCGTCATAGGGCACATGGCAGGAGGTCTGGTCGGAAAGCAGCTCGATATGGATATTATGGTCTACCGCATACTCCAGAAGATCTACCACGTTGCCGTGGAACGCGATAGAAACGGTTTCCTTCTTATCCATATATTCTTTTGCAAGGGCATACGCCTCTTCCGGCGTTTCCACGATCTTAGACACCCAGCCCTGGCTGTGTCTTGTCTCGATCCGGGAATAATCCACCTCTGCGACGATGCCTACGCCGCCGGCGATCTCAATGGCTTTGGGCTGCGCGCCGCTCATGCCGCCAAGGCCGGAAGTCACAAACAGATGGCCCGCCAGATCCTGATCCGCCGGAATGCCCAATACCTTACGGCCTGCGTTTAACAATGTATTAAAGGTGCCATGTACGATACCCTGGGGCCCGATGTACATCCAGCCGCCGGCCGTCATCTGACCATAGCTGGAAACGCCCATTGCCGTTGCCTTCGCCCAGTCCTCGGGATTGTCGAACATACCGATCATCAGGCCGTTGGTAATGATGACTCTCGGGCTTGTCTTCTGAGATTTAAAAAGGCCCATGGGATGGCCGGACATCATCACCAGCGTATGCTCGTCCGTCAACTCCTCCAGATATTTCTTAATCAGCTGATACTGCATCCAGTTCTGGCAAACCTGTCCGGTTTCGCCATAAGTAACCAGCTCGTAGGGGTACAGGGCAATTTCATGATCCAGGTTGTTGTCGATCATAACCTGAAAGGCTTTTCCTTCCACGCATTTTCCCTTGTATTCATCGATCGGCTTTCCGTAGATTCTCTCCTTGGGCATAAAACGATAGCCGTAAATACGTCCGTGAGTCAAAAGCTCGTCGAGAAATTCAGGCGCCAACTGCTCATGCAGCTCTTCCGGTACATAACGGAGCGCGTTTTTCACCGCCAGCTTGATCTCTCTTTTGTTCAGAGTCAGCTCTCTCTTCGGCGCCCGGCGCACACCTTCTTTAAAGACCGGATATTCCGGAAGTACCGCATCCAGCTTAATTGTCATTGCCTTTCCGATTTCTACATTGTTCATGTACCTCTCTCCTTTTCTTTATTATTGAACGCTCCGCCAAATGCTCTGGCCAACGTCCTTGCTTTCATGGTTTTTATGTTCCTTTTCGCCATTCGTCTTGGAACCCCCATCTATATCCCCAGTATAGTGCCGAACAGTCGAAAAAACGTCTATTATTGCCCTTTAACCAACGTCTGTTTTTACAAGAAATTTTCGTCGTTTTTTTCTACGGACGCCGATTTTGAAACGTCTTTAAAAAGCGAATCCGCTTTTCCCGCCAAAAAGCTGTCCAATACCTGTATCTCCCGTTCGCAGCCAGGCAGCTTTTCCAAATATTCCTTTCCTATCTTGCAGAGTTCTTCCTTCGTTTCCCCTGGCGAAAAGCGGCATTGTTCTGGGAAGAACACCAGCCAAATGACCTTTACCAGCGCCAAAAGCCCCAATTCCAACGGGGACGAAAGACGCGGCGCTGTCTCCTTCGCGTCCCGTAAAAGCACGGCTGCCTCCTCGGTACGCCCCTCGGCCGCTTCCATGCAGGAGAGGAATCCCTTGGCGATGGAACGGCCCATCAAAATCGAAGAATCGTCATAGAGTCGACAGGCGGCTTCCAGCGTTTCGCGTCCTTCCGAATACTGGCCAAACGCCAGATAGGCCCGGGCCAGATTCGTATAGAACGTAGGGCTTGCCGGACAATTCCGCCGGGTGCAGGTAGCAATCGCCTTTTTATAGTAGGTGATCGCCCGGGGAAACTGCTGCTGCTTCCGATATAATTCTCCCAGATAATTGTAGCAGGCGGCTATATTTAGGGCAAAGCTCTGAGCCTTTAACGGCGACTGCTTAAAGCCCTCCACCGCCCTTTCCAAATACTGCCCGGACTGCCGGTATTCCCCCCGCATCGCCAGCAAAAGGCCGTACAGCCGGTTCTCGATCGTCAAATCGATCGTCAGCTCCCGAGCCCTTTCCAGCTCCATACACTTTTCGATGCCCTGCTCCATCAAGACGGTATCCCACACCTGGATGCCGTAGAATGTCAGCTGCCGGTAACAAAGGATCAGAAAATCCGGATGCTTCCCAACGTATTCATTTCGGGAGATCACCTGCCGAATAGCGGCCAGTCCTTTTTCATAGTCTCCCTGGGATATGTAATATTTCCCCGCCAGATATAGTAGCCTGGCTTCGGACTCCGAATAGTCGATGGCGTCCGGCGCCTGGTGGCAGAGCTGATACAGCTGGCCCCGCAGTTCCTCAAAGGTGGCCGCCATTCGGGCAGAAGCCTGGGCCGAAGCGTCCATCAGAGGCGTCAAAATAGGATATAGCTCAAAATTAAACGCGGAAAATTCCTCCAGTTCCAAAATCCGATATTTCAGCGCGTTCGGCTCGTCTCCGCACTGGGTATAATGATAAATCACTCGTTCGTACCAATAGCTGTTTCTGGGGATCGAAAGTGTCAGAAGGCAGCTTGCCACCTTCTGATGCAAAAACTGCCGCCGAGCATAGGACAGCTGCCCATGGACAAATTCCTGCATTTTATTGTGCCGAAACTGGAAATGAATTTCCTTGTCCTTCACCGTCTCCACAATCAGCGCCTGCTGCTTCAATTCTTCCAAAAGAGCCAACATCCGGGCGGTTTCCATACCGGTCACCGCTTCCAAAAGCTCCGGCGTGGTATAGTCGGGAAACAAAGACAAAACGCCAAGGAGCTCCCTGGCATCCTCAGAAAGGGCCAGAATGCGGTCGGAAAGAATATTTTGCATCTGAATCCCCGCGGCATTCGCTGGAGAAGGTCCCCGCAGACCGGCCAGGACATTTTCCAGGAAAAAGGCGTTCCCTTCCGTCTCTTTATAGATCTGCTCCAGCAGCTTTTCATCCGCCTTTTGCTCTCCGAAGCGTTCGATGAAAAAGGCGCGCACCGTTTCCTTGGAAAAAGGCAAAATCTCCATTTCCCGGATCAGCCGCTCTTTTGCAAGGGAACAGATATATTTCTGCATCTGAGGCTTTACGATATCCAGATGCGTACCGAAGATCAGGATATTCGGATTCTGGTCCCGGATCATCGCCGATAAAAGCTCCAGGCTGAAGGCATCCATAAACTGAATATTATCGAAAAACAGAATCAGCGGAATCTCCGCTCCCACCAGTGTAAAAAGCTTCAAAAGGCCGTTGCGGGCCGTCCGGTAATTGTACGTCAATTCCGCATCCTCCGGTACATGCGCCGTCATACGGTCGCCAAACAGCGGAAACAAACTGTTGACCGTATCCAGATAGCGCCGGGGAATGTCCAAAGGATGTCCCGCCAAGTAGCGATCCAACTGCAGCATCACCGTATTCCAGGGATGAAAAGCAAAATTCTGATCCTGGCTAAAGCAGATATTCCGCAGGATCAGGCAATTATCCTCCTCCAGGCTGTCCAAAAAGTGATTCAGAAGATGGGATTTTCCCACGCCGTTATCTCCCGAGAGAAAAACAGCCGCCGGCTTTCCCGCCAGGAACGCATGATAAATCCCTGTCAGCTCCCGCACTTCCTTTTCCCGTCCCATAACGGTCACGGAAACATTCCCCTCTTCCCTGGCCGCCTCCTGGGTCCAGGCTGTCAAGAGGCTTCGATACAAGGCCGCCGTCTCCTTCCCCGGAGAAATCCGCAGCTCCGTATTGAGCTGCCGGCTTAAGCTTTCGTAGATTTTGATCCCCTTGTGATAGAGATGGTTTTTCTGATAAATCTGCATCATCTGCTGATAGACCCTCTCATCCAAAGGATCTTCCCGCAGATAGCTCTTAAAACACGCCTCCGCCTCCGCTACCTTTGTCCCCTCAAGAGCGATCATTCGCTCATACAGCTTCCGTAAATAGACGTCCCGCAGAGAAATCCTCTCCAGCGCCAGCCATTCTTCGAATTCCTCGGCGTTCTTCACATGGAAGCCTTGAAGGAATTCCCCATGATACAGCTCCGGCCGGTCATTTTTTAAGAATTCATCGTAATCAATCCGATAGGTGATCTCCGGATTTAAGGACAAAAGCTGCTTCTGCGGAGAAATGATCACGTCTTCTTGGAAAGTCTTCCGAATGATATAGAGTGCGTGGCGCAGATTTTTCTTGGCCGTCTGCTCCTTCGCGGAAGCCCAGAAAAGCGCGGCGGCCTGCTCCCTGGAAACTATTTTTTTCACAGCCAGATAGTATAAAAGCCCTTCCGCCTTTTTAAAAGGCAGCGTAACAGGCTCGCCGTCCGCCGTGATTTTCGGGGTTTGTAAAAGAAGCATCTCTATCTCTTTCATCGTTTCTCTCCTCATAGGACGAATAGTGATTTATAACTTCTTATTATATCGGGTTTGTCCAGACGATGCAAGGAAAAGAAAAGAACTTCGCACCCCGGCCATTTGCCAAAGAACCGGGATGCAAAGCTATTTCTTCAACCTACTATGTATTTTCTAAGAAACTCTTTAAGCCAACGGACCAATTTCCTCTTCCGTGATCTGGAGAAGCCGGCCGCTGTGGATCAGATTCCGCAAATATTCAATATGAGGATACAGGAAAATGTCCTCTTTCATCAGCGGCACCTGCCCGCCGATCTCCTCAAAGATTTTCCGGCTGACGCTGCTTCTGTGCAGGCCGTCCTTCAAAAAGCCCTGGGTCTCATAAGCGGAAAGTAATTCGATCGCCAAAATATATTCCAGCTTTTCATTAATGGTGATGGCCTTTTTAGAGGCGTTGTAGCCCATCGCCACGTAATCCTCCTGATTGCCGCAGGTCGGCGTATTGTCGATGGTCGCGGAGGTGGAAAGGATCCGCATATCGTTCAAAAGACCCGCCTGGGTATATTGGGGAATCATCAGGCCGGAATTTAGTCCCGGATTCGCAATCAGGAAAGACGGATAGCCGCCCAAGCTTTCATCGATCATGCGGTTATTCCGACGTTCCGACATCTTTGCCAGCGTCGTAGCGGCGATACAGCAAGAATCCATCTCAATACCCACATAAGCGGAATCCGCGTTGCAGGCGGAAATCGCCTCCGCGTCTTCCTCCCCCGGCCAGATAATCGGATTGTCGCAGCAGGAATTCATCTCTGTTTCCAGCGTCCTTTTCGCATCATACAGCGTCTTTTTCGCCGCTCCATGGAGCTGAGGCACACAGCGCAGAGATAGCGCGTCCTGCAACCGGCTGTTCTTATAGAATTCAATTACCTCGGAATCTTTTAAAATCCTCCGAACCGTATCCGCCGTCGCTCCCTGCTCCTTATGGGGCCTTACCTGCATGACTCTCTCGTCAAAGGCGCGGATAATTCCTTTAGAAGCCTCCAGCGTCAGCGCGGCGATAACATCCGCCGACTTGGCCGCCTGAATCAGATCGTGAAGGGCAATGGCTCCCAAGCCCGTAACGGAAGTGGTACCCGATACCAACGCCAACCCCTCCTTGGAGCTTAAAGTAATCGGAGAAAGGCCGGCGGCTTCTAGGGCTTCGGCTCCGGACATCAGTTTTCCTTCATAATAAGCCTTTCCTTCACCGATCAGCACCAGAGCCATATGGGCCTCTGGACTCAAATATCCCACGGAACCTTCCTTTGGCGCATAGGGAATCAGGTTCTTATTCAGGAAATCCCGATACCGCTCCAGGATCAGCAGACGCACGCCGCTGTAGCCCTGCCCCAGATTCTGCAGCGCCATCAGCATCGTCGCCCGAGTCTCCTCCTCAGTAAACGGCGTCCCCACTGAGGTAGAATGGGACAGTACGATATTTTTCTGCAGCTGCGCCGTCTGCTCGGTACTGATTACCTTTGTACACAGCGCGCCAAAGCCCGTGGTCACACCATACATCACCCGCTGCTCCTTGGTCCACTGCTCCACCAACTCTCTGGAGCGGTTAACCCGCGTGCAGTATTCTTCGGAAAATTCTACCCGTGCCTTTCCACGCACCACCTGCATAAACTGCGTAAGGTCCATTTCCCCGCCTAAAATAACTGTCTGTTCTTCTTTCCTGATTTCCATAAAGTTACCTCCGTCCTGTCTGATTCTCTATCGTTGTTCCTCCGGTATATGATTTTGTGTAATATATACAATTTTTTCTCTCACATATTAGTAAATATGCCGTTCACTCCAAAGAAACAACTGGAATTTTGTAAGCTTATAGTCATTTTACATGGAAAGCGTCGAAAAAGCATCTATTTCGTAGCAGCTTGAATCGGAATTTTGCCCTTTGATTTTTCCCTTTCCCTTTGCGCCGCCTTCTGCTATGATAGGGATATCATTTGGAAATACATTTTCCCTTTGCGCCTGCAAAAACGGCGATAGAAAGGAATTTTATGAACGATTATTATCTGGAGGAAGGAACGCCCTTCACCGGCAGAAAACTAGAAAAATTAAAACGATTTTTACAGCAAATGAACCTGGACTACGATCCTTTGATCACCTATAGCGTCCTCCTTTGCGACCCCCAGGGAAATATCCTCTCCTGCGGCTCCCGCCACCGCAATATCCTCAAATGCCTGGCAGTGGCGTCCCAAAGCCAGGGAATGGGCTATCTAAACGTGATTATGTCCCGACTGCTCGCCCACGCCCATAAAGAAGGTCATTCCCATCTGTTCCTCTTTACAAAGCCGGAATATACGCCGATCTTCGAAGATCTGGGATTCTTCTCCATCCTGTGCACGGCAGATATCCAGTTTATGGAAAATACTTCGGACGGCATCCGCAGCTATCTAAAAAGAGAAGCAGGCGCCTCCGAGACGCCCCCAGACGCGGGCGCGATCGTTATGAACGCCAATCCGTTCACTCTGGGACACCTGTACCTGGTGGAAGAAGCCAAAAAACGCTGCAACCATCTGCACATTTTCGTGCTTTCTGAGGAATCGCCACCTTTTCCCGCCGCCGACCGGCTCTTTCTGGTACAAGCCGGATGCGCCCATCTATCAGGCGTATCCATCCATGGCGGTTCCGAATATCTGATTTCTCACGCCACCTTTCCAGACTATTTTCTAAAGGATAAGCAGGCGGCCTTATCGGCCAACGGACAGCTAGATCTTCTGCTGTTTGGCCGCTATTTTAAGGAAGCGTTCCACATTTCCAGGCGGTTTGTAGGGGAAGAGCCTTTCTGTCCCGTCACTCGGGCGTACAATGAGCAGATGCAAGAAATCCTGCCCGCCTGCGGCATCGAGGTCTGCATCCTGCCCCGCCGGGAAGCCGAAGGGATTCCCATCAGCGCCACCCGTGTGCGGCAGTATTTCGCCGAAGGCAATCTGTCCGCCCTCGCGCCGCTGGTGCCGCCCGCCACGTACGCCTACCTGGAAAAACGCCTACAGGAGCGTTCGATATGAACGCGGCCCAAAACACGAATCCCTGGCTTATCGGCCGGGAGCCCTCTCTGGCCCAGATACTGGACGCCCGGGAAGAACGCTGGCACAGCCTTTTAAAGGCGCAGGCGGCGCATCCAAAAACCCTCCTGAGCCTGACTTTAAACATCCCCGGCCCCATCAAGCAATTCCCGCTGGCAGAAAACACCTTCGACGAGGGCATGGCTTCTATTCAAGAAATTCTCCGGCTTCATCAATGCGAGCCGCTTCTTGTCAAGAGCTTTCCAGAGGAAACCGGCAGCTGGGGCTATATCCTTACCGACGCGGATCCCGTCGACTGCAAACGGTGGACGACAAAGCTAGAAGAGACGCACCCGCTGGGCCGGATCTGGGATATCGACGTCCTGCGGGCAAATGGAGAGAAAATCTCCCGTCAGGCAATCGGCTATCCGGCGCGCGCCTGTCTGCTCTGCGGCCGACCTGCTTTCCTTTGCGGACGCAGCCGCGCCCACAATCCCGAAGAGCTTCTGGATCGGGAAATCGCCTGGATGCAGGACTTTTTCACGGAAAGGCTCTCCAGGCGGATCGCGGGACTCTTTACAAAAGCCATGACCTACGAGGTCACCACTACGCCCAAGCCCGGTCTGGTAGATAGTTGCCATAACGGATCGCACCGGGATATGGATATTGGGCTTTTCATGGATAGCATTGCCGCCCTGTTCCCCTATTTCCAGAAATGCGGCGCGTTTGGCGCCCGCTGGCCCGCCAAAGACGAGCCCGGCCTTTTCGCCGCCCTGCGTCCCCTGGGAATAGAAGCGGAAAACACCATGTACCAGGCCACCAATCACGTCAATACCCATAAGGGGCTGATTTTCTCCGGCGGAATCCTTTGCGCCGCCGCCGCCCATACCATTGTCCAGAAGAAATCCTGCTCTCCCGCCGACCTTTCCGCACTCTGCGTCAAAATGCTCTCCGCGCTGGAGGCGGACTTTGAAAATGGCGCGTCCACCCATGGAATGCAGCTCTACAAGCGCTACGGTTTCAAAGGAATCCGCGGGGAAGCGGCCGCCGGCTTTCCCACCCTATTCGGCGTAGGGCTTCCCGTTTTTCTTCGCTGCCGCTCTTTGGGGTTTTTCCCTTTTAAGAGCGGGCGGATCGCCCTGCTACACCTGATCGCCTGCTGCGAGGATACGAATTTCATCACGCGCGCCGGCTTTTCTTCCTGGAAAACCGTCACACAGAGGCTAAATAGCTTTCTGAAAAGCACGCCTTTAGACCAACTGCCGGAAAAAGAAATCCTCCAAGAAATGGACGTCTATTTTATAAGGAAGAATATCAGTCCTGGGGGAAGCGCCGACCTGTTGGCGCTGGTGTATTTTCTGTATTTTCTTACAAATACGGAGTTTTGGAATCATTCCAAAGATTTTTGAATGCCTCCTTTACATTTTTGTCGAAAATTGTTACTATAATTTTATAAGGAGGAAGTACCGTTATGTCAGATGAAACTACCTATACAGAAGCGCCTATAGAAGAACCCGTTGAACCAGCCGAGGAAGAATCTTCCGCCGCAGAACCGGAAACCGTTCCCGAGGAAGCGTCTGCCGTGGAAATGCATCCGCTTACAAAAGAAACTCCCACCCTGGAGGAATCCGCGCAGGAGATCCCCGTCTCTGTAACCGCAGACGCCGTACCGGAACCAGAGACTACTCCCAAAAAGAAATCCGTCCGTTCTCTCTTTCAACGGCCCAATAAAGAAAAACCTTTTTCCCGGGAGGAATGCATTTTCACCCGGATCCAGGACGAAGATCTGATGCAGTACCTAATTATGGAACAGAAACACCAGGAAATGGCCCACCAGTTGAAGGAAGCCCGGGGCAAGCGGCTTTTTTCCGCCTTTCAGATCACCGTATCTCTGGCAACTGTTGCGTGGGTCGTGTATTTCCTGCGGGACAATCCGACGGTACTTGTCAACATCCTGTATATCATCGGTATTATCATCGCCTTCTGGATCTGGAAAAATCCGAAAGACAAATGATGGACAAGCACAGCGAAAATGGGGGAAATATGGAAAAACTGCAACAGCTTTACATAGAAATGGCCGCCTACTACCAGGGACAGCCCAAAAGAATCCAACATTATGTAAAAGTAGAAAGCTTCGCCCGGTGGATCGGGGAACAGGAAGGCCTTTCCCAAGAAGAGCTGGAGCTGCTCTTAGCGGCGGCGCTGGTACATGATATCGGCATCCGACCCGCCGAGGAAAAATTCGGCCGAAGCGACGGAAAGCTTCAGGAGCAGGAAGGCCCCCACGAATCCGAAAAGCTGCTGAAACGTCTGGGGTTTCCCGAGGAAGTCGTGGAGCGGATCTGTTATTTAGTCGGCCATCATCATACCTATACCGATATCCAGGGTATGGATTACCAGATTCTGGTAGAGGCGGATTTCCTGGTAAATTTTTTCGAAAACGGGCAATCCAGGGAAAGCATAGCCGCCTGCGTGCAAAAAATTTTCCGGACAGACGCGGGCAAAGAGCTGGCCCGCCGGATGTATCAGCTGGAAATCTAAAGGACAAAATTCTAAAAATGAGGACGGCCCTATCGTCAGTTATGCTATAATTGTTTCGGGCCGCCCATTTTTTTAACAACTTTCTCCTCTGCAATTCTCTTGGCCTAAGGGCTTTCTCGCTTTTCTAATCCTATAGGACAAGGAACGTGCAGGTTCCCGCCTCCAGCGTCATTTCCCCCGCCGGGACTTTTTTCGGTTCCAATGGGGGCAGAGAATAGGGATCCTCCAGAACCAGCGGCTTCCCATTCAAGGTCATAATCTTGGCGCGCAGATCGCCTCCCTCGCCCGCCAGCGTATAGCATTCTCCTCCTTTGGGCAGCTCCACGCAGAGAGCTTCGGTCAAAGAATGATTGATCAGAAGATACGCCGCGCCCTCGCCGCCGTCTCGTCTGGAGTGGGCATATATGCGAACGCCCTCGCGGATAGGCTCCGCCGCGTCGTATACCGTCGTCCCCATCAGGCGGTTCCACAAAAGCGCCGCAAAATAATTGGGCCGAGGCTCAAATACCTGGCGGGAAAGAAATCCGTAATCGGAAGACGCCAGCGTATTATGGAAAATCACGCCGTTCGTTAGAGAAGCAAAAGAACCCAATTCATTCAGCGTGCGGAAAACATCCAAATAGGTAGACGCCCAGGTATTTCCTCCGCCGCCCGCGTCCCCGGATTCCGTCACCCATATCTCCCCGCCGGGACAATAACGATCTCGCAGGGGCAGATACGTCCGGGCAAATTCCGCCGCCGTAGCAAGGTACGCCTCGCCGGTGGCTTCCTCTGCCGACCAGTGTCCCTCTGGCATCACGGAAGCCAAACGTTCGGAAACGCCGTTATAATAATGATAGCTGAATACATCCAGCGGCTCTTTCGTCCCTTCTAAAAGCTCCGCGCAGTCGCAGATATCAAAAACAAGCTGCTCCACACCGCCCTTCCCAAAAGTAAGGCCGTCGCCGCCGGTTGTGCTCGGCCCCACGCAAAGACACTCCGGATAATTCCTTCTAAGCCATGCAAAGAAAAGATCCTGATCCCGGCGGTAATGGGCAGGCGTATACCCTTTGGGGAATCCAGTTTCTTCCATCATATTCGGCTCATTGGCAAATTCCGCCGCCAGGATCGGCACGCCGTATTTGCGGCTTAGGGAAAATAGCTTTTCGGCCTCGCTGGGATTCCAGGGTTCCTCGGCGCTGTGCAGACCCGGACAATTGGCCATGGACACCATCAGTTTCGCGCCCACCGCTTTGACAAAATCCAGTACGCCGATCCACTGCTCCTTTGTCAGTACATTCAGATAGCCTTTGGGCGCCTGTCCGTCCGTCGTCCCTTCAAAGTCATAATACGTTTTTGTCGCCCAGGTACCGGACACCCGGATCCAGACCTCGCCCAGCTCCCCGGCCAAGGCGCGCAGCTTTTCGTTATACAGATTGATCGGCGGGTATACCTGCATCAGATCCTTATACATCGCTTCGATCCCGTTATCCGAAGGCTCCACATGAAACGCTTCCTTCCCGGCGATCTGCGCCGGCGTGTACGCCTTCCAAAAGGTGCCGCCGGTCACCTCCGCAAATTCTATATTATAGGATAAAAACCGCGGATTCATTTCCCGCAGGGGTTTTAGTTTCTCCGGCTTCAGTTTGACAGTCTGTGGCATATTTTCCCTCCTTGATTCATTTAGCTGTAAGAAAGTCCGAAATCCAATTCATAGTAATTTTCATTCTCATCCCGGTAGGCGTACGCCTTCCCATTCTCATCTTTTAATTCTTCCGGCATATACAGATCTTTCTCGTATCCAGGCACATCGTTGGGACTGACGCAACGACCGTCGGCGTTTACACGCAATACCTCGTCGCCCCTAGGAAGCGTCATGGGCAGCCGCCCCACAGGACAAACGCGTCCAAAGAGCACGTCCAGCACCGCCGAAAGGTATGTGTCGTATCCCGCCAGCAGGGCGTCTGCGTACGGCTCCACATTTCCCAGCTGCCATGCCAGGGTAAAATTCACATGGAAAATGACCTTTCCATGATTCCCATGCACCGCCTTAGCAATGTCCGGCAGACGGTTTGCTCCATGCAGCGTCGTTTCCAAATGCGTCTCTCGTACAGGCCGGCCCTGTTCATCCACATTTTGCACCTCTTTGTCCTCGCAGATATCCAACTCCAAATACC
>CAOJIB010000021.1 GCA_948436455.1 uncultured Blautia sp. | reverse complement strand
CATTAAAAGTGGCCAGCCCATTAAACAGCCCGGTCACTACTTTTAAGAATAAAGCCTCCAGAAAATCCAGCCCAGCCGTTAGAAGTACCGTTACCAGAATAATTTTCAAATAGGGAATTTTTATGTATTCGCCTGCAAAACCCATCTGATCCTTAATAATCATCAAGGCGATCAGAATTACAGCCAGGATGAGCACCGTTTTTGCAACGATAAATTCCATACCAACCGCTATGTTATTTGTAGCGGCAATTTCCCGCACACGGTTTACCGGCGCCTTTAAAATTGGCAAAATCTCGGCGAACATATTCTTTGTCCCAGCAACAACCGCGTTTTTCTTTGCATAAAACCACTCGGCTTCCTTTGTACGTCCCTGCGCCTGATAAGGATTGCCATAAGGCCCCTGCTGGTAATAGGGACCGCCCTGGGGGCCGTTCTGCCAGGCATTGGGGCCGCCCGAAGGACCCTGCTGATAATACGGCCCCTGCTGTTGATAATAGGGGCCCTGGGGGCCGTTCTGCCAGGCGTTTGGGCCGCCCGAAGGACCCTGTTGGGGCTGCTGGGGTTGCTGAGGCTGCTGATAGGCAGCGCCTTCCGGCTGACCAGTTTCCCGATCAATAACCGGCGTCTCCGGCGCCCCTGCCGTTGTACAACTGCATACCTCTCCCTCCTCCAGCTTTCTTCCGCACTTCATACAATATTTTGCCATTTCTCTTTTTCCTCCATTTGTAAAAATCCTCTGCGTTTCTGCGGCAAATGCTTCCTGCCGCCCTTTTTATTCGCCTCCATGTTCCGTATATTTTGCCGGCTGCTTCACAAAGACAGACATTTCCTGCGCGCTTTCCTCTTCTTCTTTTTCCTTGTCAAAAAGCTCCCTCGCAAATACCTGGGCCTTTCGAAACTCCTTTTCATAATAGGCGTTAATCTCTGCGCCGTATAAAACGATATTCATACAAATATACAACCAGAGCATGACCATGATCAACGTAGCAAAGCTTCCATACATATTATTAAAAGATGGAAAAAATTCGAAATACAGGGAAAAGAAATAAGAAAAACCCGACCAGGCCACACCGGTAAGCACAGCGCCTGGAAGCTGACTTTTCAAGCTGGCCTTCCGGTTGGGAAGCATTTTATATAAAAACGTAAAAATTACCACCAGTACCAAAAAAACCAGAAAAGTTTTCGTCCCCACCAGCCAGGCAAACATCCGGGCGGCAAAGGGCACATACTGCGCCAAAATTTTCTGGATGCTATTTCCAAAAACCAGCAAAATCAAGCTGGCCACAATGGACAAACCAAAAAGCAGCATATACAGCACGGACCAAATCCGCACCATCAGCCAATTTCGGGTCTCTTTAATATGATAAATCGTATTTAAGCCGTTTGTCAGCGCCTGCACGCCTTTGCCAGCCGACCAAAGAGCCGTTACCGCCGTGATCGGCAGCACAGCCGTCGTCTTGCCGAATACCTCTCTGGTAATGCCCATGACCACGCCTTGCAAATTCTGCGGAACAATGCTGGAAATGGCTTCCTCCACCGCCTGATAGGTCAGCGGCGTATACCGAACCAGCGTCAGAAGGAACAGCAGAAAGGGAATAAAAGAAAGTATCATAAAATAAGCCGCCTGCGCCGCATAGGCGCTCACGTGATCCTGTGCGATCCGTTGCACAAATCCGCCGATTGTTCTTTTTGTGTCATTTCTTTCCTGCCCCATATCCGCCTCATTCCTCTACGCATTTCCCATGGCTATTTCACATAGCTTTCAATGGAAATATCTTTAAAAAAATACTGCAGAATCTCCTGATAGACGCTTCCCGCCATAGCCATATGATTGGCTCCGTTCTGGCTCATGCCCACGCCGTGCCCGTAGCCGCCGCCTAGAAAACGATACCCTGCCAGCTTTTCCTTTTCATAGATCGAATCCAGATGAAAATACGCGCTGGGCAGCAGCCGATTCCCGGTACTTTCGCTGCCATCTTTTTTTATAATTGCCAGATCTCCCGGAGAAAATAACGAACGTATCTCATATTCATTATGTACCGTCAGGCTGGTCTTATCCGTCAAAACACGCAATTCCTTTACCGCTCCTCCCGCGCTTGTGGAGACAATCTCCAGACTGGATAATTCTCCGATATTCCCGAACCGTGCGCTGATCCGCGCGTTGAGCCGCTCAATGGGAAAGAAAATCTCCCACTGGCTCCAGGGCTCTTCGGCATCGTACATACAAGCTACGCTCTGTAGATACGGCGCCTCCTCTTCGACTTCCCAAACCTCGTCCGTACTGGTCGCTCCTGCGGAAGTAGAAAAATAATATGCTTGAATCGGCTCTCCGTCCTGGCAGAGGATTTCTCCTTTCGTCTCGTCCACCGCCTGTTTTGAGGCCGCATCTCCCGCAAAATTATTATATACTTGGAAGGAGACGCTATCGTCCACATACGCGTCATACGCAGCCAGCTTCTGATCCAGATACTGCCGCCAGGCATACGTCCTGGCGCATACGGCCTGCGCCTTTAGAGCCTCCGGCTCATAGCTGGCAGGCATCTCGCTGGGCACCACGGCATACAGATACTCCTCCAGTGGAATTTCATTAATTAAAAGAAGTCCCTCCGGCCGCCGTATAATTTCCAGCACGCCGCCATAAGAGGGATTTCCCTGCGTCCGTTCTATAGAAAGCACCTGAATCTTTCCCTCCGCCGGTTTTTCAATCCGAACGCTCCCCGACTGTAAAGCAGGGCTGTCCGATTGGTAGGTCTGTTTCTTTCCATCGATCCGCAAAGTCACCGACGGATGGTAATAGCTCTGATAATCCGTATCCATCAAAAGCACCCGCATATTGATTGTCTCCGTCTCCTTCGCAGACGTTTCTTTTGATTCCTCTTTCGGAGCGGGAGTCTGCGTAGGCGATTTCTCCTTTTCTTCCTGTAACGAAGACGGCGCATCCTCGGCGGCCGCCTGGGTTGCCTTGGCCCTGTCCGTCTGTTCCTTTTCCAAAAGCCCATATTCCCAAACTAGCAATACGCCCAGGAGAAACAGCAGACCGATGATTTTTCCTTTTTTAATTTTTTTAAATTTATCCATAATGCATTTTATGCGCCACCTGCAAAATTATGCATATTTTGCAGATGTCTATTTTATCGAGAACCGATAAAAGGTCCTGGATTCGAAAAAAGTCCCCGCCTTCAAAACTGGAGAAGGCACGTCTTTCATATGAATGCTATCCGGGAAATACTGGCTTTCCAGACAGAAGCCGTCACCCTTCTGGTACATCCTACCGCCCTTTCCAAGTTCGTTTTCAATGCGATTTCCAGAATAAAACTGCATGCCGGGCAAATCTGTTTCCACTTCCATGACAATCCCTGTCTTGGGTGCATAAACCCTTGCCGCCGGATGAACAACGCCCGGTTCGTAATGATTCAGAACAAAATTGTGATCATAGCCCAAGCCATAGCCCAGCTGCTCATCCTCCTTGTCCAGATCCTGGCCAATCGGCTTGCCTGCGCGGAAATCCATGACGGTTCCCTCCACAGGACGAAGCTCCCCTGTGGGAATAGCCCATTCGTCTATCACCGGCGTAAAGGCGTCCGCGTCCAACCACAGCTCCTGATCCAGCATAGAACCGCTGTTTTCTCCAGCCAGATTAAAATATGCGTGATTTGTCAGATTGACAATGGTATCTTTATCCGCTATACCCGTATATTCCAATATGACTTCATTAGCGTCCGTCAGCGTAAATTTCACCGTCACATTAAAAATCCCCGGAAATCCCTGCTCGCCGTCCGGACTGATCCGTCCAAAGGTAATGCTGTTCTCCTCCTCAGAACGCTCTTTTACTTCCCAGAGCTTAGCATGAAAGCCGTCCGAACCACTGTGCAGGCTATTTACGCCTTCATTAGCCTCCAGACAGTATTCCTGTCCGTTCAAAGTAAAACGGGCGTTGGCGATCCGATTACAGTTCCTTCCCACCGTTACGCCAAAATACCCGTGATTCTGAATATAGCCGTCAATGGAATCGTAGCCAAGGAGCACGTCCCTCCATTCGCCGTTTTTATCCGGTACGACGATCTGTACCAACGTCGCGCCGAAATCACTTACCTTTATGTAAGCCCCGGATGCGTTCTTCAGGGTATAAAGGCTGGCCGCCTCGTTTTGCGGCGTACGACCAAAAGCTTCTTTTGTAATGCTTCCCATTCTATGCATACCTCCTTATTTCATTTGACAGGGAATTACGACTCATGCAAAGAACCTGCCACCGGCAGCCATTTTGCATACTAAGGTATATATGGAGAAAAGAGAGCCTATGGCTCCCTTTTCTCTTTTGTGACCCCGAAATGCCGTTCCTATATTTTGACGCCTAGCAAAAGCTAGGTGGGTGTCCGCAGCTCATATTCTGCCTTCCACGACGAGAGGCCTGGCATCCTATTTCGCGATATTGGATCTCCCTTTTAGAAGATGTAGGTTCAAAATAAAAAGGGCATCGCACATTTCAGGTAACGCACAATCTTTTTATGTCTGCTCTTATTATACTCTAGTGTATGTCTAATTTCAACAAAAAATGATACCAAATCATGGAATTTTTCCAAAGGGGGCTGTTCCGTTGTTCCATATGCTGCAAAAAGCCTCCTTCCAATACAAAAAAAACACCTCCGACAGCTTTTCTGTATACTAAGGTATCCAAAAACCACCGGCTGTGCAAACAAACCGGTGGTTTTTCGCTTTTAACATTTCAATGAATTCATTGATCCAGTTGTTATTATTTCTGAGGACCTGCAGCTACCAACGCCTTGCCCGCCTCATTTCCTTCGTATTTCCCGAAGTTCTTGATGAATCTGCCAGCCAGATCATTCGCCTTCGTTTCCCACTCAGATACGTTTGCATACGTATCGCGAGGATCAAGAATGTTCGTGTCCACGCCGGGAAGCTCCGTAGGAATATCAAAATTGAAAATAGGAAGCTTCTTCGTAGGCGCTTTATTGATATCGCCACTTAAAATAGCGTCGATAATCCCTCGGGTATCCTTGATAGAGATTCTCTTACCAGTGCCGTTCCATCCAGTATTTACCAGATATGCTTTCGCACCGCTCTTCTGCATTCTCTTAACCAATTCCTCTGCATACTTTGTGGGATGCAGTTCCAGGAAAGCCTGGCCGAAGCATGCGGAGAACGTAGGCGTAGGCTCCGTAATGCCGCGTTCCGTACCTGCCAGTTTTGCAGTAAATCCAGAAAGGAAATAGTACTGTGTCTGCTCAGGAGAGAGAATAGATACGGGAGGAAGTACTCCAAACGCATCTGCAGACAGGAAGATGACATCTTTCGCCGCCGGCGCAGTAGAAACGGGACGTACGATATTATCAATATGATTGATCGGATAAGAAACACGGGTATTTTCGGTGACGCTCTTATCATTAAAATCAATCTTACCATCTTCATCTACGGTAACGTTCTCCAACAGAGCATCGCGCTTAATTGCATTGTAAATATCCGGCTCAGAATCCTTGTCCAGATTGATGACCTTCGCATAGCAACCGCCCTCGAAGTTGAACACGCCGTTATCATCCCAGCCATGCTCATCATCGCCGATCAGCAGACGCTTAGGATCGGTAGACAGAGTCGTCTTACCCGTACCGGAAAGTCCAAAGAAGATCGCGGTATTCTCGCCGTTCATATCGGTATTCGCAGAGCAATGCATAGAAGCAATACCCTTCAGCGGCAGATAGTAATTCATCATGGAGAAGATACCCTTCTTCATTTCGCCGCCATACCACGTATTGATGATTACCTGTTCGCGGCTTGTAATATTAAAAGCTACACAGGTCTCAGAATTCAGATTCAGCTCTTTGTAATTCTCTACCTTTGCTTTGGAAGCATTGTAAACAACGAAATCAGGCTCGAAGCTCTCCAACTCCGCCTCACTTGGCTGGATGAACATATTCTTAATGAAATGCGCCTGCCATGCAACCTCAACGATAAAACGAACGGACATACGAGTATCTTTGTTCGCACCGCAGAAAGCATCTACAACAAACAGTCTCTTATTGCAAAGCTCCTTCTTGGCAATATCCTTTACGGTCGCCCATACGTCCTCTGACATGGGATGATTATCATTTTTATACTCTTCGGAGGTCCACCATACAGTGTCTTTGGAATTCTCATCCATAACAATGTACTTATCTTTGGGAGAACGACCTGTATAGATTCCGGTCATTACATTCACTGCGCCAAGCTCCGTTACCTGGCCCTTTTCAAAGCCCTCCAAACCTGCCTTGGTTTCCTCCTCGAACAGCATATCAAAGGAAGGATTGTGCACTACTTCCGTAGTCCCAGTGATGCCATACTTGCCTAAATTAATTTCAGCCATCTCGCATTTTACCTCTTTTCTTTCATGATTTCTTTAATGTAGAATAAACCCCAGCCGTTAAATTTTAACATGACAGTAGTAAAAAGTCAATAAATGGGAAATATTCTCCTGGATAATACATGTAGTATTTCATTCGTTCAGATTTTTTATCGGTAAACCGTTCCCCAGATCCCATTTAGCTTCTGGTACAAATCTCTGGCATAGCTGTCCGTCATACCGCTGACAAAATCCGTCACCAGCAAAAGACGAAGATACAGCTTTTCCTGCTCCATGGCATCTCGGGAATATATGTGGTAGATCTGCCGATAATTCTCAGATATTAAAGAGATCAGCTTCTGATCCAGCATAGCCACAGGCACGTCGGTATCATAATACAAAATCGCCGCAACCAGCTTATCCAGCAAAAAGTCCAGGATATTCCCAGCGGCGATTTCCAGCTCCAAAATGGGTTTAGAAATAAAAGCGTACCGATAGGCAATATCTCCCAGCGCCTCCATGATCCACTCTCCATCCGTTTCCGCAAAGAGATCGCACGGCCAGGTTCCGTCCATGATCTGCCCGTAATGGGAAATAAACCCTTCCGTGGCGCAAAAGATCAGCGCGCTCTGCAGACGTACCACCCAGTTTTGCACCGCGTACAGCTCCCGGCCCGAAACCTGCCGATCTAGAGCGTTCTGATATTGATGCCGAAGCATTTCCACCGGATCGATCTGGCCCTTCGCACCGCTTTTTTCCTGCCAGTGCGTAAGCTCTCCTATAAGCTCCTCGTAAGAAATACAGCCTTTCTTAAAGGCATCCTCTATATCCGCCGTTCGATAAGCAATGTCATCCGCCGCTTCCAAAATAAACGTCAGGGGATGGCGATTTCCATCCGTATGGGTATGCGCCTGAATCTCCGCAAAGAGCGCGCGTTCCGCATAAAAATAACCCATCTTTTTTTCTTTTATATTCCCGCTCTTTGCCCGAATTTCCAAAGAAGACACCGGATATTTGACGATCGTGCCCAAAAGGCCGTAAGTCAGATTCATTCCCTGTTCGTTTACCAGAAAATGCAGCTTGCTCACCTGCCGCAAAGCCTGGGCGTTTCCCTCGAAATGGTAAAAATCCTGCAGCATCTGCGGCGCAAGAAAATCTGTAACCGCCTGTCCCTTGTACATAAAAGACGGCAGCTTCTTCAAAAACCATGCGCGAATCGCTTCTTCCCCAAAATGCCCAAAGGGCGGATTCCCGATGTCGTGGATCAAGCCGGCGCACTGCAGGATATCCCCCACGACGCTTTTCATTTCCTCCGGAAAGCCTTCGTCCTTTTCATTCTGCAACAGATAGCTGGCAATATTTTGCCCCAGCGATTTGGCAAACGAAGACACTTCCAGAGAATGCGTCAATCGAGTGCGAATAAAATCGCTTTTATCTAAAGGAAATACCTGCGTCTTATCCTGCAACCGCCGAAAAGCGGAACTGCCGATGATCCGATGGTAATCCTTTTCAAATTCGCTTCGTAGATCCCGGCTCTTTCCCGCAGGCCGCCGATAGGAAGCCGGCCGCAGCGGGCAAAGCAACTCCTGCCATTTCATCTTATAGCCCCAGGATCTCTTTCACAGCCTTTGGCATATCCGCCGCCTCCACGACTCGCTGATGGCGCACCTTCGCCGTACGGAGCTCCTGGATCGCCGGTGGAATAGGACGAGAAGACGCCTTGTGCAGCGCTTCCGCCATTTCTTCTTCCGATAATCCCTGGTATCTCTCCTTATCCAAAGCATCCAGCACACTTTGAGGGAATTTATACGGACTGGCTGTGGAGGCGATCACCGTCACCGTCTGATCGTCTGTCTCCCGCAGATATTTCTGATAAACGCCAGCCGCCACAGCGGTATGTGGATCCAACAGGTAATCAGCGCCATAGTACAGCGCGCTGATGGATTCCATCGTCTCTCCCTGCGTACAGTAATTCCCATAAAAATCCCGCAGACCCTCCTGCATAGCCGTATCCAACGTATAACTTCCCTGTGCGGATAGCGCCTCCATCAGCTCCCTGCAGCGGATGGCATCTTCACCACACAGCCGATACAATAGCCTTTCTAAGTTGCTGGACACGAGGATATCCATCGACGGAGAATTTGTCACAACAAAGCTTCGATTCTTGTCATAACTGCCCGTCCGGAAGAAATCATACAACACTTTATTTTCATTGGAGGCGCAGAGAAACTTGTGCACCGGCAGGCCCATTTCTCTGGCGTAAAAGGCCGCCAGAATATTGCCGAAATTCCCGGTAGGAACCACTACATTGATAGGATCCCCGGCAGCAATGGTTTTATCCTTCAAAAGCTGGCTGTACGCATAAAAATAATACACGATCTGCGGTACCAGCCGGCCGATATTGATAGAATTCGCGGAAGAAAACTGAAAGCCCGCCTCTTCCAGCTCGCGTGCCAGCTTTGGATCGTGGAACATCTCCTTCACCGCCGTCTGAGCATCGTCGAAATTTCCGGTAATACCTACGACATACGTATTTTCCCCCTTCTGGGTCACCATCTGCTTTTCCTGGATGGGGCTGACGCCATATTTCGGATAAAAAACGATAATCCGGGTCCCAGGTACATCCGCAAATCCCGCCATCGCAGCCTTTCCGGTATCCCCGGAAGTAGCGGTGAGAATCACAATTTCCTTATCCACCTGATTTTTCCTGGCGGCCGTCGTCATAAGATGCGGCAGGATGGACAGCGCCATATCCTTAAAGGCGATCGTCGTTCCATGGTAAAGCTCCAGATAATAAGCGCCTCCCGCCTGCACCAGCGGCGCAATGACAGCCGTGTCAAATTTATCGTCGTAGGCCTTACGGATACAATCCTTTAATTCTTCCTCTGTAAAGTCCGTCAGAAATTTGCTCATAACCGCATAGGCCAATTCCTGGTAGGAAAGCTCCCCTAATTTCTCCAGCGCCATATCCAACCTGGGAATCTGCATGGGAACGAATAAGCCGCCGTCTGCAGACAGCCCCTGCAAAATCGCCTGGGACGCCAAGACCTCGTCGCTGTTTCCTCTCGTACTCTTATATCTGATTTCCATAAATTCCTCCTGCTGTATACTATTTTCTTTTGACATAAGTTCTATTCGCAAAAAGAGGAGTCCCTGTAGAGACTCCTCAATGATCACTTTTTCTTTGCATGACTCCCACTGGGAAAGGTATAAAAGTCATGGACACCATATTCAAAAAGATGCTCCAAATCCTTATCGAACCAAGCCACGTTCTCCTTCGCCGCCTGATCCTTCGCCACAAAGAACAACGCGCCGCGAGAATAGTCCGTCCCCTCCATAGCCTGACGCACAGCGTCCCTGGTCTCGTCGGATACGGTTACCGTTCCGATACGGCCGTCATACGTAGGCGAAAACTGCGGCGCTCCGCCGGAATTGTCCCAGACCACCTCTGTAATCGTATTGGGGAATTCATCGCTTTTCACCCGATTCATGATTACATTGGCCACCAGAATCCGTCCTTTTGTATCCTCGCCGCCGGCCTCTGCTTCCACGATCCGTAGAAGCGTCTGGTAATCTGCATCACTCATCATCGTCGCTCTGGCCGCCTTGGAAACCGTTTCATAGCTCAGAGTATCCACTGCCGCCTCCATACTGTCGCTCAGGTTAAAATTCCCTGCGTCGTCCTGCAAGCTCAGCATCCGCTGACCTACCAGCACCTCTTCACAGGAGGTTCCAATCCGATACACCGGCCCGCCGGATTCCTCCGACCTGGTTACGCCATAAATCACGCCGGCCAGCCCTGTAGGAACTGCGCTTACATTCTGCGTCTGCACACCGGCAGTTTCCGCCGAAGCCGCATACACATCTTTTTTATTCATATTCTTGGATAAATGAAAGCCTACCGCCGCTAATGCGCAAACAGCCACGCTTATGACTGCAATTTTCCCCAGACCTGCCGCTTTTGTATGGTTGATATTCTTTTTTATCTTTAGAATACGCTCAAGCCTTGCAGATAACGAACGGTCTCTTTTCACAGCGGCTCTTTTTTTCCGCCGTTTCCCGCTCAATCGCTTCTTTCTGGTATCCATATTGCTTCCTTTTCAAACGCATCTTACACACAACAGTAACGGACAAAGCACCAAAGCTACTCTGCCAGCTCCCCATTCCCCTTATTCTTAAAATCTGTACACTCTTCCCACATATCGGATGCATTCCCTTCTACAGCCGTACGCGGATCTTATGCCCTCCCTCAGACATCTTTTGCCAACCGTACATCGCAGCTTTCTCTTATAAAGAAACCCCTTCCTTTTATAATATAAAGCCCCGATGCATAATAGATGATTTAATTATAGGCAATTCCCTTTTATAAGTCAATAGATTTTGAAAATCTTCAGATAGATTGTCCAATTTTGTCCAATAAATCTTCTCTATTTTTGTGGAAATCAACGATTATTGATTGCCGTAATCAACGCATCAATAGACGCTCGGATAATATCCGGATCTACGCCGGCCCCCCAGGAAAGCGTTCCGTCCGGCTTTTGAATACCGACGTAAGCAATCGCCTTAGAACTGGAGCTTTGTTCCAGCGCGTGCTCCTGGTACGTGACCAGCGTATATTGTAATTCATACGCTTTTTTCAGCGCGTTGCTCACCGCATCCAGACGACCGTTCCCAACGGCTTCCGTAGTTACGGTCTTTCCATTAAAAGAAGACGTTACCTGCGTAGTAATTCCGTCCTTTTGCTGGAAATGTACCTCCTGGATACTATACGGTTCCACGACATTCTCAAATTTCTTTTTAAACAGGGCAAAAATTTCATCTGGATGCAATTCTTGATGCGTATAATCGGAAACGCCCTTGGCCACATACCCCATAGCTTCCCGCATCTTCGGCGGCAGATGCAGGCCGAATTTTGTCTCCAGAATATAGCCGACGCCCCCCTTGCCGGATTGGCTGTTAATCCGGATCACATCCGCGTCATAATTTCTGCCAATATCCGTCGGGTCAATGGGAAGATATGGCACCGTCCAACAATCGTCCTTTTGTTCCTCACGATAGTACATTCCCTTGGCAATGGCGTCCTGATGGGAGCCGGAAAAGGCGGCAAATACCAGCGCGCCACTGTAGGGGCTTCTTTCATCGATCTTCATGCCGGTATAGCTCTCATAACTTTCGCAGATCTTCGGCATATCCGAGAAATCCAACCCTGGATCGATCCCCTGGGCATACATATTCATTGCCAGCGTTACGATATCTACATTTCCCGTCCGTTCGCCGTTTCCAAAGAGCGTCCCCTCGATACGATCCGCCCCGGCAAGAAGTCCCAACTCGGAATCCGCCACGCCGCAGCCTCTGTCATTGTGCGGATGCAAAGAAACCACAACGTTTTCCCTGTATTTCAGATTCTGGCACATATATTCGATCTGACTGGCGTACACATGGGGCAGGGAGTGCTCCACCGTCACCGGCAGATTGATGATTGCTTTTTTATCCGCTGTGGGCTTCCATACCTCTAAGACAGCGTTGCATACCTCCAGCGCGTATTCCGGTTCCGTACCGGTAAAGCTTTCCGGACTGTATTCAAAAAGGAAATTCCCCTCGGTCTCGTCCGCCAGCTTTTTCAGAAGCGCCGCTCCATCCACAGCGATTTGCAGGATTTCTTCTTTTGACTTTTTAAATACCTGCTCTCTCTGGGCCAGCGAAGTAGAATTGTACACATGTACGATGGCCTTGGGCGCGCCCTTGACTGCCTCGAAGGTTTTCCGGATAATATGCTCCCTGGCCTGAGTCAGCACCTGGATCGTCACATCCTCTGGAATCAGATCTTGCTCGATCAACGCCCGCAAAAAACGGTACTCCGTCTCAGACGCCGCCGGAAATCCCACCTCGATCTCCTTAAAGCCAATCTTTACCAGCAGCTTGAAAAAGTCGATCTTTTGCTCCAGACTCATGGGGATGACCAGCGCCTGGTTCCCGTCCCGCAGATCCACGCTGCACCAGATCGGCGGCTTATCGATATATTCCTTTTTCGTCCATTCCATACAGGCTTTCGGCGGCATGAAATACTGCCGTCTATACTTCTTGGCTTGCATCATGATTTGTCCTCCTCATTTTCTACGCGCTTTATTTTCCAGATTTTTCTGCCCGAATCACAGGCTTTCTATGAAATACAAAAAACTTGCCACCGGCAATCTTTCTGCATACCGAAACATAAAAAAATCCTCCGCCTCCTTTTCCAGAGACGAAAGACACTTCTAGTCCTACGCGGTACCACTCTTATTTCATGGAATCCCATGCACTTGATCAGATACGGGCAAAGCCTTATATCCTCCCCTTGTAACGATGGGGTCTTCGTCTGCGCCTACTCTCTTCTATAAGCAGAAAATTTCAGACAGCCACTCCAAGGTCAGTTCCATCGGTTTCTTCCGCTGCTTCGCATCAACCAGCAGCTTTCTGACAGCCAAAACAGATGTACTACTCCTCTTCCTTGTGTTTTACTTATAAGACTCCGGGCAACGCCCGGCCTTACATTTGCCTTATCTTAGCATAAAATCTTTCGGGAATCAAGAGGCGAGCCAAAAATTTTCACAATTATCGTAACTATTCAGCCTTCGGCTTCTTGACCAGCCAAAGCTACCGGCTGCTCCTTGCGCAGGCTGAATAGTCACCAATCATTACCGTGACAGCCCTACAATGTGCAAAATCGTTCCTTATGACTTTTTTCCGCCGATCCGGCGGATCAGCATACAAACGCCCGCCAAAAGGAACAGGCTGATCACCGCAAAGATATTTTCCAGCGTAAGACTATAGGTGGACAGCTTGGCCGACATGGGAATAAATAAATAATTGAAAACCATATGGGCGGCAATGCAGTTGCGCAGCCGGCCGGTATGATAAAAAAGCCAGCCCATAAAACCGCCGGCCACGAAGGAAAAGGCCATCTGCAAGGGCGTCTGATGATAAAGGGCAAAGACCGCCGCCTGCAAAAGATTGGCCGCCCAAAAAGGCAGCAACTTAGCCAGATATCCAAATGTCAGCCCCCGAAAAGCAATTTCCTCCAGCAGAGGAAGCAAAACGGCCAATACGCCGATGCCAACAAAAGTCCCCCGCGCTACTCCCTGATATTTTTCATAAAAGGCGGAGAAGAAAGCGCCGTTCCACCGGGAACTGTCCAATATGTACGCCACAGTTAGCCGCTGCAGCAAAAGGCCCATGATCGCAGACAATACCAGAATATCCGGACGCAGCTCCTTCACGGAAAAGCCGCCGAATCTCTCATGTCTTCTTGTACTGCCAAACCAATACCACACCAGGAAAAAAGCCAACATCGCCCCGGCAAAGGCCGCGTACCAGATCGTATAAGAGCCTCCTGAAAAAAAGCGGGAAAGGAAGCGCCACCGGAACCCCTTTTGCCAGTACCTATCGAGCAGGCTCCAGCCATTCCATAGAATAAAGACCGGACAGATAGCCAGTAAAACGCACTCGATCACACTCATTTCTTTTCTGGATGTATTCAATGCCCGCACGTCCTTCCGCATAAAGCTGAAAAAGAAACCCCCGGGTTATTCCTGAGGGTTTGCATTCTTTTTCATGAAATTTTCTCTTTGTAACAGAAAATCGGGGCAACAGGATTTGAACCTGCGACCTCACGGCCCCCAGCCGTGCGCGCTACCAAGCTACGCCATACCCCGGTGAAAATTATTATACCAGATTTTCGGCAAAATGCAAGCAATAAATGAAAAAATTGTAAAATAGACGTAACGATTCAACCTGCGCCTACGCAGGCAGCAACTAGCAGCTTTAACTGGCCAAGTATCCGAAAGCTAAATCGTTATAAACAGGCAAGATCTTCTCAAACCAGCGGCCCTTTCCGGCCGCTGATTCGGGAGATCTTCGTATGCAAAAGCGCTCCATACACAGGAGCAGCTTTCGGTATAGCGCTTTTTGCATCGTTCAATATTATTTATTTTTATTATTGATATAATTTACCAGACCCTCCGCCTGGATAATCTTCTGCATAAATTCCGGGAACGCCTGTCCCTGGAATTGGGTGCCCTTTGTCTTATTGTAAATAATACCGCTGTCAAAATCTACTTCCACCTCATCGTCGGCAGCAATTCCCATCGACGCTTCCGGGCATTCGATGATAGGCAAACCGATATTGATGGCATTCCGATAAAAAATCCGAGCAAAGGTTTGGGCGATCACACAGCTTACGCCGGCGGCCTTAATGGCGATCGGCGCATGCTCCCTGGAGGAACCACAACCGAAATTCTTATCCGCTACAATGATATCCCCCTTTTTCACCCGATGCACAAATTCCTTATCAATATCCTCCATACAATGGGTTGCCAGTTCCGCCGGGTCCGAGGAATTCAGATAACGGGCAGGGATGATTACATCCGTATCCACATTGTCTCCATATTTAAATACTGTACCGCACGCTTTCATTTCCTACCTCCTGTCATCCTACTTCTTCCGGCGTGGAAATCTTGCCGGTTATTGCGCTTGCCGCCGCCACTGCCGGGCTGGCCAGATATACCTCCGACTTCACATGACCCATGCGGCCAACAAAATTACGATTCGTCGTAGAAATGCAGCGCTCGCCTTCCGCCAGAATTCCCATATAACCGCCCAGACACGGCCCACAGGTCGGCGTGCTCACCACCGCGCCCGCTTCGATGAAAATCTTCAAAAGCCCCTCTTCCATCGCCTGCAGATATACGCTCTGCGTCGCGGGGATCACAATACAGCGAACGCCCTTTTTCACTTTACGTCCTTTTAAAATACCAGCGGCAATCCGCAGATCATCGATACGGCCATTAGTACAGGAGCCAATCACTGCCTGATCGATCACGATATCCTCGGTCATTTGGGAAATTGTCTTTGTATTTTCCGGCAAATGCGGGAATGCAACCGTCGGCTCCAGCTTGCTAAGGTCAATGGTATATTCTTCGTCGTACACCGCGTCTTCGTCCGCCTCGTAAACCTTATACGGTCTCTGGGAGTGCTCCTTCATATAGGCCTCGGCCAGCTCGTCCACCGGGAAGATCCCGTTCTTGCCGCCGGCCTCAATCGCCATATTCGCAATGGTAAAGCGATCGTCCATCGTCAGATTTTTCACACCATCCCCGGTAAATTCCATGGAACGATACAACGCGCCGTCTACGCCGATCTTACCGATAATATGCAAAATTACATCCTTGCCGCTCACCCACTTGGAAGGCTTGCCGATCAGATTGAATTTTATAGCGGACGGCACCTTAAACCAGGCCTTTCCTGTAGCCATGCCCGCGGCCATGTCCGTACTTCCCACGCCGGTGGAAAAAGCGCCCAACGCGCCGTAGGTACAAGTATGAGAGTCCGCACCGATGATTACGTCTCCGGCCACCGTCAATCCCTTTTCCGGCAGAAGCGCATGTTCGATTCCCATCTCTCCCACGTCAAAATAATTCGTAATTTCATGCTTGCAGGCAAATTCCCGAACGCACTTGCAGTGCTCGGCGGACTTGATGTCCTTATTCGGGATAAAATGATCCATGACAAGAGCAATCTTATCCTTATGGAACACGGTATCTACCGTCATTTTCTCCATTTCGTGAATAGCTACGGGAGAAGTAATATCATTCCCCAAAACCAAATCCAAATCCGCTTCGATCAGCTGCCCCGCTTCCACCTTTGCCAGGCCGGCATGGGCAGCAAGAATTTTCTGCGTCATTGTCATTCCCATGTTCTATCCTCCTGTGATAAAAGTCCTCTGAAAAAACAGTCAGCGCTTCTTTTCAGGGGACTTTTCATGCTTTCTATACAGCCAGCCGCCAAGAATCCTATCTGGGCGGCGGCTTATCGTATAGTATCAAGTATCAATATTGATAATAGGTCGGCGGGATTTCTCTGTAATAATGATTCAGCTCATTTTGTATAATCGCATAAATGACCAGGCTAAATCCCAAAAAAGAGATCAGCAGATACAAAAGGCCCGTATTACTTGTGGTTTTCCCGGTCATCTGGCCGAGCCTGTCCACCCGCTGGCCCATCTGGTAAATCCAATACAAGCCGTAGATCCCGCACGTAACCAGCGACAATATAAAGACCATTCCGCCGCTTGTGCCGTTTTCATTCAATGCATCCAGTATATCATCATTCAGTACGATCATCCAGTAAATTGCATAAATCCCACACGTAATGATGGAAAAAAGAATGCAAAGCGCAATATTTCTCTCTCTTGTCGCCATAATTTCCTCCGCGGATGCTTAGTTATCCAACAGCTTGTTTTCGTTATTCCAGCTATACAGCTTCCGAAGCTCCGTACCCACCTGCTCTAACTGATGAGACGCCTCGCGTTTTCTCATGGCTAAGAAGCTCGGACTTCCCACCTGGTTCTCCAGCAGCCATTTCTTGGCGAAAGTACCGTCCTGAATCTCTGTCAGAACCTGCTTCATCGCTTTCTTCGTCTCTTCTGTTACAATTCTCGGCCCGGTCACATAATCGCCGTACTCCGCTGTATTAGAAATAGAATACCGCATGCCTGCAAAGCCGCTCTGGAAAATCAGATCCACGATCAACTTCATCTCATGGATACACTCAAAGTAAGCGCTCTCCGGCTCATAGCCGCCTTCTACCAATGTCTCAAAGCCTGCCTTCATCAATGCGCAAACACCGCCGCAAAGTACTGCCTGCTCGCCGAACAGGTCTGTTTCTGTCTCCTCACGGAACGTCGTCTGCAGTACGCCGGCTCTTGCGCCGCCGATGGCCAACGCATACGCCAGGCCCAGATCATGGGCTTTGCCGGTGAAGTCCTGCTCTACGGCGATCAGACAGGGAACGCCCTTGCCTTCCTGATACTGGCTTCTTACAGTATGGCCGGGGCCCTTCGGCGCGATCATTGCCACGTCTACGTTCTTCGGCGGTATGATCTGTTTAAAATGAATAGAAAAGCCGTGGGAGAACATCAACATATTGCCCTCTTCCAGATTCGGCTCAATAGATTCTTTATACAATGCGGCCTGCTTCTCATCATTGATCAGAATCATGATAATGTCGGCCTTCTTCGCTGCCTCTGCGGCGGTATATACTTCAAAGCCCTGCTCTTCAGCTCTTTTCCAGGATCTGCTTCCCTCATAAAGGCCGATAATCACCTTGCAGCCGGACTCTTTAGCGTTGAGCGCCTGGGCATGGCCCTGGCTTCCGTAGCCGATCACAGCGATCGTCTTGCCTTCCAATAAAGAAAGGTTACAGTCTTCCTGGTAATAAATTTTTGCTGCCATTTTTTGTATCCTCCTAAATTTGTATTATTAAGGAAAAATCCGTCGCAGTCCGTCCTTTGTTCCTGTTCACACCCTGCGCAACAGTAACGGCATTCCGCCCATTTAAGATAGTCGGATGCTTTCATGGCTAAAAACTGCCCGCCGCCGCTGTGCAACGAAACACACTGCAGCCGTCCGTTCGCTTTCTATACCAAAGAAAGGCCCGTCCGTTCTGGAAATCCCCTGGTAAACGTATTTTACAAAAACACGAATGCAGTATAAATCACAGATACCGCACATCCTTAGAGCCTCTGGACAATCCGGTGATACCTGTTCTGGCCAATTCCAGGATCTCATAATCGCTGAGAAGGTCAATAAAGGCCGCCAGTTTATTCTGTGTCCCGGTCAGCTCAATAATCATGGAATCCTTACCCACATCTATGATATTCGCGCGGAAAATATTGGCGACGGAAACTACGCCCGGCCGCTGTTCGGAACGAGCGGATACCTTGATCAGCATCAGCTCGCGGCTTACGCTTTCCATCGGATCCAGTACCTTGATATCCCGCACATCCACCAGCTTGGCAAGTTGGCTGGTAATCTGCTCTAAAGCCAGCGGATCGCCGTTGCACACAACCGTGATCCTGGTAAACTTCGGATCGGCAGTCACGCCTGCGGAAATGCTTTCGATATTATATCCTCTGCGGCTGAAAAGCCCTGAAATCCGGCTCAAAACGCCTGCGGTATTGTCCACCAGCAGAGATAATACCCGTTGTTTCATGTTTAGTTCCCTTCTTTCTCGGCTTTTTATACTTTAGCACTATGTACGACAAAAAACCGACTAATTTATCTTTATTATTATAGCAACATCTTTGCGTTTGTCAATGCGTAGCAGACAAAAACCCGCATCTTTTTTGATGCGGGCCAACTATGTATTAGGCAAATGCCGGCTGTTCATTCGAAAATTCCATACCCTGAAGCATCCCTTGGAGAACCCTTGGCATAGTCCTAGCCCTCAACACGCACATCTGTACAAGCTCGCAAGGCAGGCAGTCGATTGTATAATTCCGCTGAATACGCTGCAGATTCCTGTAAAAAATAATCCAGTCCTTTTTTTGGTAACGATACTGTTCCCGCTGACAGGTCTCTAAAAACGCGAAGCGAAGATGATTAATCGTCATCTGCAGATAAAAATCCCGAACCAGATGCCGGGCATCTTTTTCCATCCAGCGAATATCTCCCTCTTTCATTCGCCGACCTTCCTCCAGCGTAATCTTTTCGCATTCTCTCCAGGTAATGTTCTCTTGCAGGGATTTCTTTTCCAGGTAGAGCACCTCCTGATTCTTCCGGCAGATGGAATACTTTGGAAGCTCCAGGCCTTCCAGCGACGTAATAAAGCAGTACCTCTCAATAAAATCCGTCTTTTTTTCCAGTGTATGCTGACTGCTGCTCTGTAAGAGCAGAAAAATCTTCTGATAGTCTTTTTCTGTAATCAATTCTTCTGTTTCGTAATACGTCATGCACTTCATAAAAATACCCCCGTTTCTTCCAGACTCCCCCTTCTGTTGTTATATGTAGCATACCGAAAAATTGTGAAGAGAACATGACAATCTCCTGAAAACTTTATAAACTTTCTAAAATAAAGAAAAAAATATACAGAAAAAAAGAGAACCCTTTGCAATGGCTGCATTGGTTCTCTTCTATAAAATAAAATCCAAATACGTCTATACCAAATATTTGTTCCGCAGCGCCTCCTGTGCCTTTGGCGGCAAACAGATTTTTTTCTTTAGGAAATTTTCCATGGATCCGCAGCTTTCGTCAATACTTCGAAATACGCCCGCAAGATACGACTCTTCGACCCGCATCAAAAGACGGATGCTTTCCTCCACGCCGTAGCCCTTTGGCAAACGGCTTTCCAATAGCTGAAGCAAATATTCCGTTTCCTGTTCCAGATACTGGTTTGTGCGCAGGTAATCTTCAAAGATCGCATCCCTGGGAATGCCCAGCACATGAAGAAGCAGCGCGGTTCCCACGCCCACTCGGTCTTTACCGGCCGTACAATGCCACAAAATGGCGCCCTCTTCCTGTTTCAACAAATACTGGAAAAACTTTGCATACTGACTGGTGGAATATGTATCCAAAATCAGCGCCCGATAGACCTTTTCCATATATTTCTCTACGTTTCCCCGAAAATCCTCCAAACGCTTTAGAACATCTTCCTCCCATGTAATGCCCATCAACGCCTCGTCTAAAATTGGATTTTCCAAATAACAAACGCCTTCGATCTGTGTATCCGGCTTTCGTATTCGCTCCGCCTCCGTCCGAAAATCCAGTATCGTACGTAGACGGTATTCTTCCTTTAAAAGGCGTACGTCCTCGCTGGAAACATGGTACAGCTCGCCGCTTCGAAGAAGCCGATAGGGAAGAATCTGCCGGCCGTCCTGCGCCTTTAAAGCGCCCAGGTCTCTGGTATTCGGAAGGCTCTGCAAAGGAAGCCGGCCCCCTTTTGGAAAGCCCATTGCCATCCAGGGGTTGCACTTTTTCAGCTCCTGTAAACATAGCCGCGCCTCTTTTTCCGCCATGTCGAACTTATAGGACTTTCCCCGCCGGGTTCGCACTACCACAGAATAAGCCGTATCGCCTCCCGTCTCTTCCACGCGACGGTACGCCCAGAGGATATCCTCGCAGGGAAGACGGTTCATAAGCATTCTTTTGGTGAAAATCAAATGATTTTCTTCGATACAGATTTTCCCGTATTTCATCCCTGATTCCTCGCTTTTCCATCGTAATTTTCCTGTAAAGATCGCACGCCGATTCCGGCCTTTAGCTATCCTTTTTTATTGTATCACTCTCTGTAAGAAATGTCATGGATTTTCCAAAATTTTCCTTAGAATACCTGCGGATGATCCGACAAATCAAAGGCCGCCAGCCACATTTTTTCTTTTTCCGTCATCTCGGCCACCTTCAAAAGATCCGGCCGCCGAGCAGCCGTACGAAGCAGCGACTGTTCCCGGCGCCATTTTTCCACATTGGCATGATGCCCGGAAAGCAAAACCTCTGGCACTTTTTTCCCCCGCCATTCCTCGGGACGGCTATACTGCGGATATTCCAACAGATTCCCCTGAAAAGATTCGCCCACGCCGGAAGCTTCGTTGGAGAGGACCCCCGGCACCATCCGGGAAATGGCATCCATCAAAACCATGGCCGGCAGCTCGCCGCCGGTGAGCACATAATCCCCGATGGAAATCTGATCGGTAACGATTTCTTCCAGCACCCGTTCATCCACTCCCTCGTAATGGCCGCATAAAAAAATCAGCTCTTCCTCCCCGGCCAATTCCCTGGCCATTTGCTGAGAAAAGATTTCCCCCTGAGGCGTTAAGTAGATCACCCGTGGCTTTTTCCCGATCTTCTGGCAAAGGGCCTCATACGCGCTGTAAATCGGTTCCGCCTGCATGACCATCCCCGCGCCGCCTCCGTAGGGATAATCGTCTACTTTTCCGTGCTTATTTCCCGCATAGTCCCGGATATTTACCGCCTCCAAAGACAAAATCCCCTTCTGGATTGCCCGGCCAATGATACTGGTTCCCAGACCCTGCAGAATCATTTCCGGAAATAATGTCAGCACATGATAATTCATCGTTTCCGCTTCCTTTCGGTTTTCATACCAGCCCGTCGAGCAGGTGAACCTGCATTTTCTTCTCCTGTACGTCGACCTGCTGGATGCATTGACGAATCGCCGGAATCAGCACTTCTTTTCCATCCGCCGTCATAACGCTATATACATCGTTGGCGCCTGTCTCCAGCACATCTTTTAATATCCCTAAGAGGCTTCCCTCCTCCAGATATACTTCCATGCCGATCAAGTCCGCGATATAATATTCATTCTCCGAAAGCTCCTGCCCCATTTCCCTGGGCACCCAAAGGCTTCTTCCCTTATAAGGCTGTATCTCGTCGATCGTATCTATACCCTTGAATTTCAAGATGGCAAACTGCTTGAAATATTTCACGCCTGCAATTTCCAGGCGCATTTTCCCTTTTTTATCTGTTTCCAGCAGCACATATTCCAATTCTTCAAACCGGCGGACGTCGTCCGTCGTCGGAAATACCTTTACCTCTCCTTTTAACCCGTGCGTCGAGGCGATCACGCCCACCTGCAAAAATTCTTCCATTTGCACTCCTTGCATATTATGGCATGTATTTATAACGTAAATCCCTATGCGCCGTACGGAAAATCCAACAGCGCATTATATTAACAAATGCCGCCGATTCGGCGGTCAATTTTTACAGTAAAGAAGGAGCTGTAACAGCTCCTTTCAGATTGTAGATAAAATAAATTTTCATCACGCGCTTGCAAGCGCAACTACAAATTTTCTTTTACTGCAGAATATCTACGATCACTTTTTTCGGGCATTTGCTGGAAGCAGCCTTAACTACGGTTCGAATTGCTTTCGCAATCCTTCCCTGGCGGCCGATTACCTTGCCCATATCGGAAGCGCCTACTTTTAATTCAATCAGTATGGCGTCTTCCTTTTCCGTTTCAGTGACTACCACCTCATCGGGATTTTCTACAAGAGACTTTGCAATTACTTCTACCAGTTTTTTCATTACATGCCTCCCTTATTTCTCAATGCCGGCGATCTTGAAGATCTTGCTAACCGCTTCTGTCGGCTGCGCGCCTGCAGCCAGCCATTTCTTAGCCGCTTCCTCGTCTACCTTGTACACGCTCGGATCCGCGTTCGGATCATAGCTACCGATCTCCTCGATGCATCTGCCGTCTCTCTTTGCGCGGGAATCCGCCACAACGATTCTATAGAAAGGGGCTTTTTTCTTACCCATCCTTCTCAGTCTGATCTTTACTGCCATATCTCTCACCTCCTGTATGCAAAATTCTTTTGCGGCCCTTCCTGCAAAACGCCGCGTATTTATGTTAAAAGGGAAGCCGTAGGCCGCCTCTTTTACCACCTCTCTTGCCGCCCATTAGGCCCGGCATCTGCTTCATCATCTTCTTCGCCTGCTCAAACTGCTTGACCATGCGGTTCACTTCGCTGATGTCCACACCTGCGCCCCGGGCGATCCGCTGCTTTCTGGAAAGATTCAAAATACTGGGATTCGCCCTCTCCTTGGGCGTCATAGATAAGATAATCGCCTCTTTCTGGGCCATATCCTTTTCGTCGATCATCCCTTCGATATCTTTCATCTTGCCGCCCATACCAGGCAACATATTTAGGACGCTGCTAATACCGCCCATATTCTTCATCTGCCGCATACTTTCCAGATAATCGTCGAAGCCAAACTCCGCCTTCTTGAGCTTCTGCTCCATCTGACGGGCCTTTTCCTGATCCAATGAAGCTTCCGCCTTTTCGATCAGGCTCATAACGTCGCCCATGCCCAGAATCCTGGACGCCATTCGGTCTGGATAAAACTGCTCCAAATCCGAAAGCTTTTCTCCCATACCGGCGTAAAAAATAGGCTTTCCAGTAACCGCCCGGATCGAAAGAGCTGCACCGCCTCGGGTATCTCCGTCCAGCTTCGTCAGGATCACACCGTCGATTCCCACCTTTTCACTGAAAGTCTCGGCCACGTTGACCGCATCCTGACCGGTCATGGCGTCCACCACCAAAACGGTCGTATCCACCAGAATGCATTCCTTGATCGCGGCAAGCTCGCCCATCATTTCTTCATCAATATGCAGCCGGCCAGCCGTATCCAGAATCACCACGTTTTGCTGATGGCTCTTTGCATGCTCTACGGCAGCCTTGGCAATGTCCACGGGATTTTGTTTCTCTCCCATGGAAAACACTTCCACGCCCTGGCGTTCTCCATTTACTTGCAGCTGCTTGATCGCTGCCGGACGGTACACGTCGCAGGCTGCCAGAAGAGGCTTCCTGCCCTTAGACTTGAATTTTCCCGCCAGCTTCGCCGCCGTGGTAGTCTTTCCGGCGCCCTGCAGGCCCGCCATCATAATGACGGTAATTTCTTTTCCCTGCTTCAAGGAGATTTCCGCCGTCTCGCCGCCCATTAAGCTGACCAGCTCTTCATTGACGATCTTAATCACCATCTGGCCGGGATTTAAGCCGTTCATAACGTCCTGGCCCACCGCCCGCTCCTGCACAGTCTTTACAAACTGCTTCACCACCCGGAAATTTACATCAGCTTCCAAAAGCGCCAGCTTTACTTCCCGAAGGGCCAGCTTCACATCCGCCTCCGAAAGGCGGCCCTTGCTGCGGAGGTTTTTGAATACATTTTGAAGTTTTTCTGTCAAGCTTTCAAACGCCATACTTTATAACTCCTCCAAAATCTCGTCGGAAATAGCCGCGATGTCCTGCGCCCCGTACTGCTTGGAAAGCCGCCGGATCTTTCGTACCTTGTCCTTTATATGCAGGAATTTTTCCACCAAATGAAGCTTTTTCTCGTAATCTTCCAGGATCTGATTGCATCGCCGGAGCATGTCGTACACGCCCTGACGGCTGATGCCCAATTCCTGAGCCACCTCGCTCAAAGAGCAATCTTCCAGCACTACGTTTTCATAAACCTGCCGCTGCCTGCCGGTCAGCAGCTCTCCATAAAAATCATACAGCAATGCCTGTTCTACAAATTTTTCCATAGGCTGTCACCTTGGGTATCATAACGGATTTCTTATGGGTTGTCAAGTATTTTTTCTTTACAAACAAACGTTTGCACCGTTTCATCATACGGTATCGCTACTTACTACGACTATATCATACTGCTGCCATTCCCGATATTTTCATCCTTTATTTTCAAATTTACCCCAGAATTGTCACAGTTGTTAAGACATTCCGACTGTCCAGCAATATTATTTAAAACGCCGCAAAGCCCTCCAGGCAAAACAAGACGCTCATCTGCATTCCAGGCAGCCAGAGCAGGCGCAGACTGGGAACGCCGCCGTTATGTACGCCTCAAGTTCCGTAAGCCAATAATCAGTTTTTCATTCATATCTACGGAAGAATCATGCCATAGACGCGCAGTTTTTCTTATGCGCTTTTAGTTTTTTCATCGCCCACTCGTAATGGCTTGCTGTAACACTGACAAAATATGATCCCAACGTACTCCCTCCCACCCATGGGTACATGCCCTTCGAAAAAAGCGCCTCATTCGAAAAGGTATCCGCCAGCCTTAGGACTTCGGCGTGGGATTCCTGAAACATCGCCTTTGCCTCTTCCAATGATGTCTTCTGATGCTTTTTCCAAAATCCCACATTCATATTTCCATAAGTTCTCCAATTATACGGCCGGGGAATGAACGGCCGGTTTTCGCCTTTTTGATTTGCCCGCACCCAGCTCAGTAAAAGCTGATGCCATTCGTAGAGATGAATAAGAATATCACGAAGGTTTTGATCTCTTTTCCAATGCGCCTCCTTCTTTTTTGCATCCTTCGAAAAATCGAAGGGAGTTTCTAGCTCTTTTTCAGTGAGTCCCTGCATAAGAATGTGTAATTTTTCATAGTTTTCGGTCGCTGCAGTTACTAAATCCGTTTTCGTCGTTGGTCTGCCCATCATCCTTGTCCTCCTAATTCATTATCCTATTTACAAACAAAGCCTAGCACATAAATCCTGACACTCCGCGTCATAGTTTATTTTTTTCATAGATCAATTTTGCCTGTTCTGCCACCACTTCTTTGAGATAGGCAGGCGAAAGTATCTCTACCTGTGTTCCGAATGATAAAAGAAATCCAATCAACCACGCGTCTTCTGGCATTTTGGCTGAAACAACTAAATCCCCGTTCTCCTGATACTGTATTTGCGTCCCATCAAATTCATCGAAAACACGGTAGGACATTTCCTTCGGAAATCGAAGCGTAATTTGATTATAATTTCCCTCCGAATGATCCATCGGCTTTGGAAAATCCCGACGGGGAAAACTCTCCTCCAGAATTTCCAAGTCTAAAATACGATTTAATTTAAAGATTCGCCAGTCCTGTTTTTTTGTACAAAACGCCTTCAAATACCAGGCCGTTCCTTTATAAGCAAGCTGATATGGCTGCACAATTCTGTCACTTATGCCTTTCACCGTTCCAACGGCCCCCGCCAAATCCCTAGAAGACATTGCCTCACAGACGCCCGCATAGCGAATTTTGACACTTTTGCACTGGATGACCGCCGTCTTGAGCAGCTCAAATTTCTCATTGTCCGTTCCTTTATTTCCCCATCTGGAAAAATCCACTTCCACCCAATTCTCTGCATGGAGATGAAATATTGCTGAAAGCTTCTGCAGCGTTTGATTGCTTTCAACGTGTTGCACAGCACGTATACTTTGTAACGCTGTAAGAATTTCCTGTTTTTCCTTCTCTGACAATACCGCCCTGTCCAAAACAAAATCTTTCATTACATGTATGCCGCCGTTTCTGCCCGCTTCTGCATAGATAGGAATACCCGCTTCGCTTAAAGCGTCAATATCCCTATAAATTGTTCTGACCGATACCTCGAATTTTTCTGCTAACTCTGGCGCTGTAACCCGCCCTTTGTCAAGCAAATGATACACAATTTTAAACAATCTGCTCTCCCGCATCGGCAATTTCCCCCTTTTGCAATAGAATAACGCCAAAATTCTGACACAATATGTCAAGATTCATCATACACTCTTCTATTACAAATATCCATACCTGTGCGCCTGTATAGTCCATCGCCGCAGACATAGCACAAGATTTTGAAAACCCTGTTGACGGAGGCTTCGATTAATGTTAGGATATAAAATAGACACAGAAAGCTGAATAGTCTGCCTTACTGACCTGGGATGCGTCTGAAACTTCATTTCTGTCGCCTGTATGTTTTTTCCATCTGGGGAAATCTCTCCCAAGCGGCGACGTACAGTTGACCTAAAGCAGTTTTTCGCATACCCGATCAGGGAACTTTGAAAAAGTCAAATAACCGCTCCCTATCGATCGGCTATTTGACCCTCGCGGCAGCCACCCTCGATAATATAGGCGCGCTTTCGCGGAAATAAAGGAGATTTTCAATATGGCGAAAAACCAAAAATCTTATACTCCGGAATTCAGGCAGCGGCTCGTAGACTTACACAATACCAAAGGCGTTTCCTATTCTATGCTAGAGCGGGAATACGGCATTAATCGAAGCACCTTAAGCTACTGGGTAAAACAGCTGTCCCCTATCAAAGTATCTGAAGAGGAAACTGTCACCCTAAAAAAATATAAAGCGCTGCAAAAGGAAGTCCGGCGCTTGAAAATCGAAAATGAAATACTGCATAAAAGCACCCGGCAGCTCCGGGAGCGGACGATTGCAGAGCTTACCTCCTTTATTCAGAACAATCTGAAATATTACACCGTATCACAGCTTTGCAGCGCGCTGAATTTTCCCAGAAGTACCTATTATAAGGCGATGGCTGCAGTAGCGGCAAAAAGCGGCCTAAAGCCGGAGGAATATGGCAGTGAACCAGATCCCGTATGAATGGATTCGCTCCGCACGAAAAACAATTTCCCTGCAAATAAAAGAAGACGGCCGGATTCTGGTACGCTCTCCCTACTCTGTCACACAAGAACAGGTGGAGGATTTCCTGACTGCCAAAAAGAACTGGATCTTCAAGCATCTAAAAGAAATGGCCAAAGCCGATCGACTGGTCATTACGGACGAAATGCGTCAAAAGGGAATTCTGCTGGCAAAACAGCATATTCCAAAGATAACCAAACATTTTTCCCAGATCATGGGCGTTTCCTACGGCCGTATTACTATTCGTGAGCAAAAGACAAGATGGGGAAGCTGCAGCGACAAAGGAAACCTGAATTTCAATTGGAAGCTGGTACTGCTGCCCGCCGAGCTTTTGGAATACGTTGTCGTCCATGAGCTGGCTCATCGAAAAGAAATGAACCACTCGCCGGCTTTTTGGAAAATCGTCGGCGAAGTACTGCCGGACTACCGTGAACGAAAACAGCGGTTACGGCAGGTACAACTATAAAAAAGTTTTTTGGAGGATCAGTATCTTGAGAAAAAAATCACACATTCTGCTGGCTCGTTATCTGGCGGACCAGATGGAAACTGCCACGGAGCTTCAGGCCCATCGCAAAGCCTTTTTTCTTGGAAATATATTACCGGATATCAAGCCTTCCTTTCTGACTACCAAGCATGAATTCGAGGGGACCTTTGACGCCGTCGGCGAAAAGATTCGGGCTTTGACCATTGATTGCGATCTGTACCAGCGCAATGAAAGAGTCTATTGGCGCCGTCTAGGAGAGGTCATCCATTATATTGCGGATTATTTTACCTTTCCTCACAACCGGCTTTATACAGGTTCACTTTTAGAACATGGAAAATATGAAAAGGAACTAAAAAATTATCTAAAGTCTTACCTGGCCAACGGTCAGGCCTGGATATACGCCAGAGAAGACGTTCCTTTCCAGAATCTTTCCGAGCTTTTAGAATATATTAAGGAAAATCACGAAGCATACTTAAAAAGCGAACACAATATAAAGGAAGATATCGCTTTTATTCTGCGAATCTGTTACCAGGTTGTGCAGGGGATTTTTCATCTGCTGATGCGAAAATCCCAGCGATATGAACTTCAAATGCAATTCAGCTAAACGATGCCGCAACCATTGCCCTTCCGGCTGGGACGGTTGATTTCATTCCATATTTGTGTTAAGATAGCAGAAGCATCAGAGTAAGTAACGGAAGTCTTTAAAAAAGAGGGGGATAAAGACTGCCGTACAAGACCGAAGGGAGCGCTTTATTTCAGAATGAAGAATAAGTATTTAAAGAAAATTTTATGTATCACGATAATTTCGATCATGGTTTTAACATCCGGTCCTGTGGCGGCCATCGCATCTATAGAAAACGCCGCAGCTGCAGACAGCCAGAATCCGGACTTCATCCCGGAGATGCCCGCGCCGGAGGAAACGCCTATCCCCACGCCGGAGCCAAGCGAAACACCGACTCCCACCCCCATACCAAGCGAAACACCCACACCGACTCCCAGTGAAACGCCCACACCAACTCCCAGTCCCAGCGTAACGCCCATAAAGCCGACGCCTTCTATTCCGGCAGAGGAAACAGTTCGCTGGATTATACAACAGCTGGACAGTCTAGGAGAAATCACGCTGGAGTCCGAAGACCTTCTCAAAGAGATCCGCGAAGCATATGAGAGCCTTTCTGAGGAAGACCAGCTTTTAGTAACGAATTACAACATCCTTTTGGATGCTGAGAACACGCTGAATCTTCTCAAAGAACAGAACGCCAAAGATCCTGTGGAAATTACTGCGCCGGAAGATGATCTCTTTAACAACGAAGCACAGAATGAGGACATAAATGTCCAGGAGGGCGCCCCTGTCTATCTGACGGACGCCGTATACAACCTCCATGCAGGCAAGGAGTTTTATCTGGATAGTCTAAAATCCGAATATAGCCTTGAATTTTCCGACGACTTTGCCGATGTCATGGAAGAAATAGAAAAAGAATACAAGGAATCCCATAAGCTGCTGGATGATTCCGATAAGACAACCAGTGCCGTTACGTCCTCCCGGGATACTCTCCTGG
>CAOJIB010000020.1 GCA_948436455.1 uncultured Blautia sp. | reverse complement strand
CCCCTGTATTGGGATCCTCGATGATCACGCCGATATTGGCGGCTCCCATATTTTTGTTGAAAGCGTCTACGTATTTTTCTACGATTTTTTGAACGCCCACATCCAGCGTGGTGACCAGGCTTTTGCCGTGGGTCGGTTCAATAATATTCTGCTCCACGTCGAAGTCCTGGGTAAAGTATCCGTATTGCCGACCGTCCACGCCGTTTAACGTATTGTTATAGTAGCCCTCCAGTCCCCAGTCTGCTTCATCATCTGCAAAAGTGAAGCCGATGGTATCGCAGGCCAGAGAATCGAAAGGATAGGTTCGCAGATAATTTTCCTCGAACCATACGCCCTGGATGTTCTGCTTTTCCTGACGCTGTTCCTTCGTAAGCTGTGCGTCCTCCGGGATGGCGGTATATTCGTCGAAAGCTTTTTTTTCATCCATGGTGACATTTTTTTTCAAGATCTGGTACTGGCTGTTCTTGGTGTCCTCGGCAGTGAGGATTTCCTGCATTTCGGCGATATCCAGGCTGAAAAAACGATTGAGGGCCTGTAGGGTGGGCTCGACGTAGCTATCTTTGGAATTGACTGCGTTGCAGTCCAGAATCAGATTATAAACTTTATTGCTGGCGGCCAGAAGGTTTCCGTTGCGGTCTAGGATATCCCCGCGCTTGAAGGAGAGCGTACGGCTGGCGTACTGCTGCTGTGTCTGGCTGAGTACTTGCTTTTTGTATTTTTCGCCGCTGGTGGCGTTAATATACGTGATGCGCATCATTAAGCCCACCAGAATGAGCAGAAGCGCTACGAATAATCCAACCAGTTTTTTACGCATTTTTGCGTTTAGTTTTTTGTCCTGAAAGGTCTGTTTTTGCTTGGTGCGTGTCAAGGAATCACCTGCCTGTATCGTCTACGTCCTGGTATTGGCGGACGTAGCTGCTTCGTTCGGTTTCATAGGTCATAATCTGCTTGTCCGAGGGGTATTTCATTCCCAGTTTTTCAATGGCCTTTTTTTTGATGGCGTCTAAATCTACAGAGGCCATGACCTGGCTGTAGTAGGCGTCGTTGTCGGCCTTTAGGCTGCTCAGCTCCGCCTCCAGATTCGCCACGATTTTTGTCCGGGCGGTAACTTCGGATTTCATTTGCAGAAACTGTACGCCGGTGACCAGGATGGCCACGCAGACAACGGCCAGAAAGAAAAGAAAGCCCCAGCTCATATCCAGCGCCCGTTCCCGGTTTTTTTGCGCCTTCCGGCTGACTCTTTTGTGGGAGGAGCGCTTGTTTTCCCTGGCTGGGACGGGAAGCCGGCGCGCGGCGTTTCCATCGGTGTAGCTATTTTTTCCTGTATGTGCCATTGCAATCTCCCCTTTCCCGATAAAACGTTTTTATTTCCTTCCCATAAAGGAAAGCGTGTTATGATAAACGGCGTTCAAAGATTCGCAGCTTGGCGCTCTTGGAACGCGAGTTTCGTTCAATTTCTTCTGTGTCTGGCAAAATCGGCTTTCGGGTAAGCACGCGGCCCATAGACTTTCGGCCGCAAACACATACCGGAAAATTGGGTGGGCAGACGCAGGGATTTTCCTTTTCCCGAAAGCTTTTTTTCACAATGCGGTCTTCTAGAGAATGAAATGTGATAATGCATAGCCTGCCGCCGTCGCCCAGAAGACGGATCATGTCTTCCAGGGAATTTTCCAGGACTTCCAATTCCCGGTTCAGCTCAATCCGCAAGGCCTGGAAGGTCCTTTTGGCCGGATGGCCACCGGTGGCGCGGATTTTCATCGGAATCGCCTGCTTGATGATTTCCGACAGCTCCGCAGTTGTCTGGATTTGCTTTTTTTCCCGTGCTTGTGTGATGTGTTTGGCAATATTCTGGGCAAATTTTTCTTCTCCGTAGTCTCGGATGACCCGGAACAGTTCGGACTGCGGATATTCGTTGACGATATGCCAGGCGGTCTTTTCCATCCGGCGGTCCATACGCATATCTAAGGGAACGTCTTCTCGATAGGTGAAGCCCCGTTCTTTATTGTCCAGTTGATAGGAGGATACGCCCAAATCCAGGAGAATTCCATCTACCTGGGAAATGCCCAGCTTTTGTAATTCCTTCGCCATGTAACAATAATTGCTGCGAATGATCGTCGTACGCTCCTGGTACTTTTTTAATCGTTCACTCGCAGCAATTATCGCATCCTGGTCTTGATCTATTCCTATAAATCTCCCCTTGGCAGAAAGTTTTTTACATATTTCGCAGGCATGGCCCGCGCCTCCTAAAGTGCCATCCACATAAACTCCATCCGGTCTCACCCTCAGACCGTCTAGGGTTTCCTTCAGTAATACTGATGTGTGATTAAACTCCATTCGGTATCTCCCATAGAACCTCGCGACTATTAGATCACGATGCCCACGTCTTGCATTGCTTCCGCAATGCTGTCCATGTCGTCGTAATTGCAGTTTTCACTCCACTTTTCTTTGCTCCAGATTTCGATTCTGTTCAGATTTCCTGTCAGGACCACATCCTTTTCCAGACCGGCAAATTCCCGTAGCGTTCCAGGTACGAGAATTCTCCCCTGCCGGTCTAGCTCGCAGGCTGTGGCTCCTGCCACAAAGAAACGTGAAAAGGTTCTGGCATTTTTGTTGGTAAGCGGCAGGGCTTTGAGTTTTTCTTCAAAAGCTTCCCATTCGTTCATAGGATAAATTGATAAGCAGCCGTCTAATCCCTTTGTCAGCACGAACTCTTCCCCTAGTTGTTCGCGGAACTTGGATGGAATTATGAGGCGCCCCTTCGCATCAATTGTATGGCTATACTCACCCATGAACATGAATGTCACCTACTCTTTCGGAAGATACGACTTGCTCCCCTTGCGTATCCTCTGCGGCCACCATTGGAAAGTTCTGCCACTTTCTCTCCATTTAGTACCACTTTTCACCACTTTCTACCACTTATGTGTTTATTCTATACCATCGGTCTCCAAATTGCAAGAGCCAATTGTATATTTTTTGAGGGGCGGTCGGAGTGGGATCTTCCATTATAAATAGGAAAGAAGCCGTCTCCAGATGTATCTGGAGACGGCTTCGTGGGGGAGAGTGGGGGATTTTTTATTCGCCGTAATAGGCTTTTAAGTAAATCTGTTTGATCTCGCTCATCAGTGGGTAACGGGGATTGGCGCCGGTACATTGGTCGTCGAAGGCGTCTTCGACCATCTTGTCCAGGGTATCCAGGAATGCCTGTTCGTCGATGCCGTAGTCCCGAATCGTTTTTTTGATGCCGACCGATTCTTTGAGTTTCTCGATCTTGGCAATGAACTTTTCCAGGGTATCCTCGTCGTTTGTACCGACGATTCCTAGGGCTTCGGCGCATTCGCAGTAACGTTCCAGGGTATGGGGATACTGGTACTGCGAGAAGGTGCCCATTTTCTGCGGTCTGGGGTCGGCGTTAAAACGCATAATCTCCGTAATCAGCAGCGCGTTGGCAACGCCGTGGGGCAGGTGATGATAAGCGCCGAGCTTATGGGCCATGGAATGGCAGACGCCTAGGAAGGCGTTGGCGAAAGCCATACCGGCCATTGTAGAGGCGGTGGCCATTTTTTCTCTGGCTTTGTAGTCGGTCGCGCCGTTTTCATAAGCATCGGGCAGGTAACGGAAGATCAGCTGGATTGCGCGGATCGCGATACCGTCGGTATAATCGGTAGCCATGACCGAGGCGTAAGCCTCCAGCGCATGGGTCAGCGCATCAATGCCTGAAGCGGCGGTCAGGCCTTTGGGCGCGGACATCATTAGGTCCGTGTCGATAATGGCCATATTGGGCATGAGCTGATAATCTGCCAGCGGATATTTATTGCCTGTTTTCTCGTCGGTAATGACGGCGAAGGGCGTTACCTCGGAGCCTGTGCCCGAAGAAGTGGGAACGGCGACAAAGTAAGCTTTCTCACCCATTTTCGGGAATGTGTAGACTCTCTTCCTTATATCGATAAAGCGCATGGCCATATCGAAGAAATCTGCGTCGGGATGTTCGTAAAGTACCCACATGATTTTTGCTGCGTCCATGGCGGAGCCGCCGCCGCAGGCGATGATCACATCCGGTTCAAAGGCCCGAAGCTGCTGCACGCCGGCCAGAGCGCAGGAGAGTGTCGGGTCGGGCTCCACGTCGAAAAAGGTTTCGTGGGCGATGCCCATGTCGTCCAGCTTCTGGGTGATCGGCCGGGTATAGCCGTTCTTATAGAGAAACTGGTCGGTGATCAGGAAGGCTTTTTTCTTCCCCAGAACGTTTTTCAGCTCGTCGAGGGCGACAGGCAGACAGCCTCTCTTGAAATAGACTTTTTCAGGCGCTCGGAACCAAAGCATATTTTCTCTCCTTTCCGCTACGGTTTTGATGTTTAAAAGATGTTTGATACCGACGTTTTCGGAAACGGAATTCCCGCCCCAGGAGCCGCAGCCAAGAGTTAAAGACGGCGCAAGGTCAAAGTTATAGAGGTCGCCGATGCCGCCCAAAGCCGACGGGGTATTGATGACCAGTCGGCAGGTCTTCATCCTGGCGGCGAAAGTCAGCAGTTTTTCTCGTTCGTTTACGTTGTCGATCCACAGGACCGAAGTATGGCCAAGGCCGTCGTTGTTCATAAGGAGCGTCTCGGCGATGTCGAGGGCGTGCTCAAAATTTTCAGATCGATACATACCGAGGATGGTCGTAAGCTTTTCATGGCCAAAGGCTTCGTCGTTTTCCAGGCTGGAGGCCTCGCCGATCAGAACTTTCGTGTTTTGTGGCACGGTAAAGCCGGCCATTTCAGCAAGGGTATGGGGACGCTGGCCGACGATTTTGGGATTGAGAGCGCCATTTATCAGCATAATGCTGCGGAGCTTATCGGCTTCTTCTTCGTTCAGAAAGTGGCAGCCTCTTTTGAGGAATTCTTTTTTTACGTCGTCGTAGATGCGCGCGTCGGCGATGACCGTCTGTTCGGTGGCGCAAATCATGCCGTTATCAAAGGTCTTCGAGTGGATGATAGAATTTACCGCGTTGATAATATCCGCCGAGGCGTCGATAATCGCGGAGGCGTTTCCTGCGCCCACACCAAGAGCGGGGGTCCCTGAGGAGTAGGCCGCCTTGACCATACCCGGGCCGCCGGTGGCCAGGATCAAATCTGACTCTTCCATAATTTTGTTGGTCAGATCCAGAGATGGAGCATCTACCCAGCCGATGATCCCGGCGGGTGCGCCGGCCTTTACGGCCGCCTCGTAGACGATCCGGGCTGCTTCGATGGTACATTTTTTGGCCCGGGGATGCGGGCTGATGATGATACCGTTCCGGGTCTTTAAGCAGAGCAGCGTCTTAAAGATAGCGGTAGAGGTGGGGTTCGTTGTGGGAATGACCGCGCCGATGACGCCTACCGGTTCGTAGATCCGCATTGTGCCGTAGGCCTCATTTTCCTCAAAAACACCGCAGGTTTGCATGCTTTTGTATGCATTGTAGATGTGTTCGGACGCGTAGTTATTCTTGATAACCTTGTCCTCTGCAATGCCCATGCCAGTTTCTTCCACAGCCATTTTTGCCAGAGGGAGCCTTGCTTTATTTGCGGCGACAGCGGCGGCTTTAAAGATTTCATCCACCTGCTCCTGGGTATAGCTGGAAAAAATTTTCTGCGCTTCTCTGATTTCCTGCAGCTTTGCTGCAAGCGTATCCATGCTGTCTACTAACATATTTCCGTTCGTTTCCATACCATCAACCTCCGTGATTTTTATCCGTTTGTTCTGTGTCCTCTTTAGCATACAAGATTGTTAAATAATTATCAATACAAGGAACTTACAGTTTTTAGATTATTTTTGACAATTTTTTGTGTATTATACACAAAAAATATGAAAATTTTGGAAATGAAAAGAGAGAAAAAATAACTGGCTGATCACGAAAAATGGACAAAGTCATTTCTGAAAAATGCGACATATCCGGCAATATCTGTGAAACTTGCATCAAAAGCTTTACAAATTGAAACATACGTGGTATAATGCATCCAGTGAAATAATTTCATGTGCACCTGTAGCTCAGTGGATAGAGCAGTGGTTTCCGGTACCATGTGCGGGGGTTCGATTCCCTTCAGGTGTGTTTTACACAGAAATGCTTTCCGTCTGTGTAAACAAAGGAGGACTATGAACTTGGATAATTTTAGAGAGTGGTTATCGGATAACCTTCGCTATATTATTTTAGGCGTTGGGGTTCTGGTAATTCTGGCTGGATTATTCTTTGGTATCCGGGCTGTGGGGGGACTCATGAAGGGGGATTCCTCAACGCAGGAACAGCAGGAGACGGAGAATAACAAGGGAAATGATCCTTCTTCTCCGGATAATGGGGAGATGAACGAGAAGAATGGCGAAAGCGCAAATCCGTTAGTGGAAAATAAAGATCAGGATATCAATACTTTGATTTCTACATATTACGAAGCTCTTGGAAGCAAAGATGTGGAGAAGCTGAAAACAGTGGTAGATTCCCTGGATCCTGCAGAGGAGTCGAGAATTGTGAACGCAAAGTATATCGACGGATATCAGAATGTAAGGGTTTATACAAAAAAGGGGATTAGTGAAGGCAGTTATATTGTCTATGCATATTACGAGTATTTATGTACGGGTATAACGACGCCTGTTCCGGCATTGAGTCAGCTTTATATCAATGTAGGAGCGGATGGAAAGATGTATATTTCCGGAAATATAGAAGGAAATACGGAGCTTTCCAAGCTTTTAGAAGATGATTTGCAGACGGCGGACGTACGTGCATTGTGTCAACAAGTGGATGCAGAGCATACAAAGTCAGAGCAAAGCGATCCGAAATTGGCAGAGTTTCTGCAGTCTTTAGGAACGGCGGCGACAGGCGACGTTGTTGTGATGACTGCGAAAGAGGCCTGCAATGTGCGCCGGGAAGCCAATAGTGAAGCAGATATTATCGGCTCTTTGTCAGCAGGTGATAGTGTGACAAAGACAGGTACGGAAGGCGATTGGATACAGGTTGAGTACGAGGGCGGCGTTGGATATGTTTTCGGCGAGCTTTTAGAGTAAATGCCCAAATTCCAAAAGTGAAAAATTGACGATAAAAGGTATGAGGTTTCTATGGGAATCTCATACCTTTTGTGCGTTTTATGGCTTTTTCTTATGTGAGGAAAGGATTGTAACGATATTTCAAGCCGTTTTTGGCAGAAAATTTGTCAAAGAAATATCCCCCCACCCGGCTTGTGGAGGGCTTTGGGAAAAGGTATAATTTTGTTAGAAAAAGCCGCAGAATGGGAGAGAAGATCGATGAGCGAGTATTTAGAAGAGATTCGAGGTTATTGGAATCAGAGGGCTAGGGGCTATGCAAGGAGCAGCCAGGACGAGCTGACGGGAGAGGCGCGCGGTTATTGGGAGGAGCAGCTTGGCCGTTCTTTATCCGGAGGAGAATTCCGAAAGGTTTTGGATATCGGCTGCGGTCCGGGCTTTTTTTCCATCTTGCTGGCGCAGATGGGCTGTGAAGTGACGGCGGTGGATTATACGGAAAATATGTTAACAGAGGCGAAACGAAATGCGGCCGCCTATGGGGTGGAGATCGATTTTCGAAAAATGGACGCGCAGCATTTGGATTTCCCGGATGAAACCTTTGATCTGGTAGTCAGCCGCAATGTCTTGTGGAATTTAGAAGAGCCCGAACAGGCGTACCGGGAATGGCTGCGAGTATTGAAAAGCGGCGGCCGTCTGATGAATTGCGACGGGAATTTCTATTATTATGCGAAAGACGTCTCCTACGGCGATCGTCTGCAGTGGGAGCATAAGCATATGGAGGGCGTGTGCCCCGCGGCGATCGATCGGATCGGCGAGTCCCTCCCCATGGCCCGGCAGTACCGGCCGAAATGGGATGCGCAAGTTTTAAGAAGAATGGGCGTCCTTCATACGGACTGCCAGATCACAAGAGAAAGGACGTTGCCCGATGGCCATCGGCTGACGCTGAATTTTATCGTCCGGGCGGTGAAATAGAAGCTTGGTGAAAGAACAGGAGGAATGGAACATGTTGCTGACAAAGATTGCGCAATATTGGACAAAGCGGGCGGACGGTTATTCCCAAGTGAATCAGCATGAGCTGGCTACCGGACAAGACGAGGTATGGTTTCAAGAGATACAAAGACATCTGCCGGAAAACCGGGATCTGAAAATTCTGGACGTGGGCACCGGCCCTGGATTCTTTGCGATTCTTCTGGCAAAGCAGGGATACGATGTGACGGCGGTGGATTATACGGAAGCCATGCTTTCCCAGGCCAGATGTAACGCGGGGAGCTTGGAAAAAAGCATTCATTTTTACCGGATGGACGCCCAGAATTTGACATTTCCTGATCATACCTTCGATGTGGTCATTTCCAGGAATCTGACCTGGAATCTGGAAGAGCCGGGGAAGGCTTATGCGGAATGGATGCGCGTATTAAAAGAAGGCGGAAAGCTTCTGAATTTTGACGCGAATTGGTATCGCTACCTTTTTGATGAGGAGAAGCGGCAGGGCTATGAGGAGGATCGCCGGCAGGTGGCTTCCCTGCAGATGGAAGATCACTATACCTGTACAGATATCGACGCCATGGAGGAGATTGCGCGGCAGATTCCCATGAGCCGCCAGATGCGGCCAGCTTGGGATTTGCAGGTGCTTCAGGCCTGCACGAAGGGGACGGTACAGGCGGACGAGCAGGTCTGGCAGCGGGTTTGGGACCAGACGGAGAGGGTAAATTATGCGTCGACGCCGATGTTCCTGGTTAGTGCGGTAAAGGGCGCGGCATAATAGAAAGAAGACTTTATGAGTGAGGCGAGGCGGCTTCTTTTATTGTATGCGCGGATCCGCAGTCTTTTAGCAGGGCAGCTGAAGTTTTGTATACGACGCAGTCTAATGTCAGCAAGATTATCCGGCCTTTGGAGGGGGAGATGGGATTGTGGATATGGCGATTTACCGCCCTTATAGGAAACGGCGGTGAAGAAAATATACAGATGGACAGAATGAGCTGAGGCGTTTCTTGCCCCGGTTTTTTTCTGGAGGAAAGGAAACCGGCGAAAGCGGTTGATCTATGCCTATATGGAATAGATGTAGAGAAAATCAGAATATCCCAAATCCCCTCGGGGGATACGACAGGAGACCATATAATAAAAACGAAATTTTGATACAGAAGTCCAAGGAGAGAAATCCATGCAGAAATACGTAATAAAAAGGCTGCTCCAACTGGTTCCGATTTTGCTTGGAATCACGTTGTTGTCTTTTTTACTGATGAATACAGGGACGGCGGACGCCATTGACGTGATGGAAAACGCAGCCGGCGGCGTAATGGCGGAGGCGGAAAAGGCGCGTCTTCGGGCGGAGCTGGGACTGGATAAGCCGTTGGTGCAGCAATATATACTCTGGCTGGGGAATCTTTTGCGGGGCGATATGGGAAAATCTTTTGTATCTGGACAGCCGGTATTTGCCACATTTTTGTCCAAGCTGCCGGCGACCATTTACCTGACGGTTACGTCGATCCTTCTGACAGTATGTCTGTCGATTCCGTTGGGAGTCTTCTCGGCAGTTCACCAGAATAGCTGGATAGACTATCTAATACGCTTTCTTAGCTTTCTTGGAAATTCGCTGCCGAATTTTTTCGTATCTTTGCTGCTGATCTATTTCTTTGCTCTGAAGCTGCATTTTCTGCCGGTTATGGGGAATGCAGGCGGCTGGAAGAGTATTCTTCTTCCGACGCTGACGTTGGCTCTTGCGATGGCGTCGAAATATACCAGACAGGTACGGGCGACGGTACTGGAGGAATTAAATAAAGACTATGTGCAGGGAGCCAGGGCGCGGGGCGTTTCTGAAAGGAAGATTCTGTATTTTAGCGTTCTCCGTTCTTCCATGTTGACGATCAGTACGCTTTTGGCGCTTTCCATCGGTTCCCTTCTTGGCGGTACGGCAATCGTCGAGTCGATTTTCATGTGGGACGGCGTGGGTAAAATGGCGGTGGACGCCATTGCCATGCGGGATTATCCGGTGATCCAGGTGTATGTGATCTGGATGGCAATCATTTATGTATGTGTGAATCTGTTTACGGATATTCTTTATCACTATCTGGATCCCAGGATTCGCCTAGGGCAGGAGGAAGCATGATGGAAACACCTACGATTACATTGCGGGAACAGAAGGTCGTCAGAGATCGTACGAAATGGAAGATGATTTTTTTGGGCGCTTTGGCGTTGGCGGTGCTTTTTGTAGCGGCATTTGCTCCCTTTCTGACGCCTTACGATCCCTATGCCCAGGATTTGGCTATTGCTTTGCAGCCGCCCGACGCTGCTCATCTGCTGGGAACGGACCGATATGGAAGGGATATGCTTTCCCGAGTGATTATGGGTTCCCGATCCACAATTTTTGCCGCCCTTTTGCTGGTCATGGTGATTACAGTGGTCGGCGGCATGGTCGGGATCATCTGCGGCTGGTACGGCGGAAAGCTGGACGCCTTTTTGATGCGGGTGTCCGATATCTTCCTGGCCTTTCCGGGGATGGTTTTCGCCATTGCAGTAGCCAGTGTGATGAGTGGCGGTATCCTGAATGCAGTAGTGGCGTTGGCCTGTATTTCCTGGTCAAAGTACGCCAGGATTGCCAGAAGCCAGGTCTTGGCCATAAAGAGCGCGCCTTATATGGCGGCGGCAAAGCTCTCCGGCTCTGGTACGGGCAAGATGATTTGGAAACACATTGTACCAAATATTGCTGGGCCGGTGGTCGTAACGGCCGTATTGGATATTGGAACGATGATTATGGAAATCGCCGGTCTTTCCTTTCTGGGACTGGGAGCAACGCCTCCAACAGCGGAGTGGGGTTCTATGATGAGTAACGGACGGAGTATGTTGCAGACATCTCCCTGGGTGGTGCTAAGCCCCGGCTGCGCGATCTTCCTTACGGTCATGATCTTTAATCTGGCGGGAGATACAGTGAGGGACGTCTTGGATCCCAGGCAGCAAAAGAGGTGAGAGGAATGGCGTATTTATTGGATATGCAGCATGTGGAGATCAGCTATAACGGCCGGCCGGTGGTGCGGGATGTCTCTCTTACGGTGGAACCGGGAGAAATCCTTGGAATCGTCGGGGAGTCCGGCAGCGGCAAGAGTACGATTATCAAGGCGGCCATGGGCCTTCTGGGAAACGGAGGCGCCGTGACGAAAGGCGATATCTATTATAAGGGCCAAAATGTGCTGGATGCCAAGCCGGAAGATAGAAAAAAGCTGCAAGGCCCCGCTATGGGGATGATTTTTCAGAATACTGGCGCATCCCTTTGCCCGATCCGGACGATCGGATCGCAGCTATACGAAAGTGTCCGGGCGCATGAAAAAACCAGCCGTCAGGAAGTGGAACAGCGTGCGATAGCGCTTTTTGAGAAAATGCGCCTGCCAGAGGGGAAGCGCATGTTAAACAGCTATCCTTTTGAGCTGTCGGGCGGCATGAACCAGCGAGTCGGCATTATGATGGCCATGGCGCTGCAGCCCAAGCTGCTGTTTGCGGATGAGCCTACCAGCGCGTTGGATGTGACGGTACAGGCGCAGGTGGTGAAGGAAATGATGGAAATGCGTAAGCTTTACGGTACGGGCATCGTGATCGTTACGCATAATATCGGCGTAGTGGAATATATGGCGGATAAAATCGCGGTCATGCATAACGGCCGGTTGGTGGAATGTGGAAAAACCAAGGATGTGATTCGCCATCCCCGGGAAGCTTATACGAAGGAGCTGATCGGCGCGGTGCCGCGGTTAAAGCGAGGATGAGGATATGGAAAAGCTTCTGGAAGCGAAGGAAATAAGAAAAACTTTTTATAAAGGCAAAATTCCTTTTACCGCCGTGGACGGCGTCAGCTTTTCTATGGAAAGAGGCGAATGCTTGGGGCTAGTGGGCGAGAGCGGCTGCGGAAAGAGTACGATTGCTCGGATTCTTACCCGCTTGATCGAACCGGATGCGGGAAGCGTGCTTTTGCATGGAAGGGAAGTTCTGCAGTTAAAGGGAAAAGAAAAAAGGATGCTTTATCATGAAGTACAGATGGTCTTTCAGACGCCGCAGGATTCCTTTGATCCCAGGCGTTCTCTGGGAGATGGGATTATGGAAAGCCTGCGTAACCGGGGCATGAACCGGGCAAAGGCGAAGGAGAGGCTGTATGAGCTGCTCGATATGGTAGAGCTGGATCGAGAATTCGCTTCCCGGTATCCCCATGAAGTCAGCGGCGGGCAGTGCCAGCGGGCCGCGATTGCTCGGGCGTTGGCACCGGGTCCGCGACTGATCATCTGCGACGAAGCGACCAGCGCGTTGGATGTAACGGTACAGGCGCAGATTCTAAAGCTTCTTCAAAAGCTGCAAAGAGAACAGGGAATGTCTCTGCTGCTGATCTGTCACGATCTGGCGTTGGTGCAACTGTTGTGCGATCAGGTGTTGGTGATGTACAAGGGCAGGATTGAGGAACGGGGCGCTCCCGACGAGGTCATTTGCCGTCCGCAAAAAGAATATACTCGGATATTAGTGAATTCGGTTTTTTAAAATATAATATTTATAGAAAGGATGTACGGATGAAGAGAAAAAATCTATGGAAAAGGACGGGAGTCATTTTCCTGGCTATGGTCATGCTGGCTGGTTGTGGCGGAGGCGCCTCAGGATCAGAGTTTGAGGATACAAAAGGGGCCGGGGCCGTTACGGAGGAAGCGTCCGCAGGCGAGAAGGTTTTTTATTATGGAGATACTACCTTCAATGCGGAAAACGACGAGTCCGATGTGAATCCCCATAACGGCTACGCGGGTTGGGCCTGCATCCGCTATGGAATTGGGGAGACGCTGTTTAAATATACGGATACCATGGAATCCGAGCCTTGGCTGGCTACAGAATATACAAATATCGATGAGAATACCTGGGAAATTATTCTGCGGGATGGCGTGACTTTTACCAGCGGCCGAATACTGGATGCGCAGGCGGTCAAGGAATGTTTGGAACATCTTTTGGAGGTGCACGAGCGGGCGGCGGGTGATTTAAAGATGCAGGAAATCCTTGCCGACGGCCAGAAGCTGACGATTAAAACCCGAGAGCCGGTACCGGCGCTGATCAATTATCTCTCCGAGCCGTACGGCTGCATCATTGATATGGAAGCCGGTATCGGCGACGACGGTAATGTGGCCGGCACCGGTCCGTATAGAGCTACTTTGGTGGAGACGGATAAGGGACTGACTCTGGTAAAAAATGAGAATTACTGGGGCGGGACGCCTCATCTGGATACGATTTATGTGCAGACTATTTCTGACGGCGATACGATGACTATGGCGATGCAGTCCGGCGAGCTGGACGGCGCCTACGGTCTTCCCTATGCCAGCTTGCCCCTGTTTGCCCAGGAGCCGTACAGTATTTCCTCGGTGGAAACGTCTCGTTCCTTCTTCGGAGCGATGAATTATGCGACGGAGGCGCTGCAGGATGAAAAGGTGCGCCAGGCGATTGCCGGAGCGATCGATCGGGAGAATTTCACTGCCGTTCTATTGGATGGGAACGGCAGTCCCGCGGCAGGCCCCTTCCCGGCAGGCTTTGCTTACGGCGATGATACGGTGACGGCGCAGCCCTTTGATCTGGAGGTTTCGAAAGCGTTACTGGAAGAAGCGGGCTGGACGGATACGGACGGCGACGGCTATGTGGATAAAGACGGCCAGAAGCTGTCGCTGCGCTGGCTGACTTATCCCAGCCGCCAGGAGCTGCCGCTGCTGGCCGAGAGCGTGCAGGCGACAATGAAGGAAATCGGGATCGACATTCAGGTGAACTGTACGGCAAACCATTTGGATTTCATCGACAGCGGTGACTGGGATATTTACGCCAGCGCATTTGTGACAGCGCCTACGGGCGATCCGGAATTTTTCTTTACGACCCATTGTCTGGACGCCTCTTCGAAGAACCGGGGCGGTTATCACAGCGACCGGCTGGAGGAGCTGGAGGAACAAATGAGCCGGACTTTTGACACAGATGAACGGGCTAAGCTGGCGACGCAGATGACGCAAACGATTCTGGACGATAACGGTTTCGTTTTTGCTTCTCATCTGAAAATGTCTATCGTATCCGGCGAAGGCGTTACCGGCCTTGTGGCCCATCCCTGCGATTACTACGAGATTACGGCGGATTTGGATAAAAACTGATGAAGGTATTGTTTTTTGGAAAACACTACAAAAAGGTTGCTATTGGCAACCTTTTTGCGTAGAAGGGCGTCTGAAATTTTGGCCATTGTTTTTTTACTTAAGATATGTATGGACGTATTCTTCGCGGATCGTTTCCGGCACCAAGCTGCCGCCGGTGGCCCATGCGATATGGGTGGACTGGGGCATTTTTTCCAGGAGATGGTTTTCTTTTAGATATCGAAGTGTTTCGTCATTTTGCAGCAGGTGGACCGGTCCCTGGAAGGCGGCGCAGGCGCTGGGCTCCAGGAAGATATTTTCCGTTTCTAGAAGATCGCGCATATAGTCGTATAAATGGGCGTCTTTTATGGTAAATTCGCCGCTGAGCATGGACTTCATGATGCCGCCTACGAAGCCGGAAGGGCGTCCCACCGCCAGGCCGTCCGCATGGGTCAGCCCCGAGAGGCCGATGTCCTGGACGGAGATCTGGCTATGCAAGCCGGTGATCATCCCCACGGCCATGCAAGGCGCCGGGGTCGGTTCGGCAAAGAAGCAATGCACCGCATTCTGGAAAAGCTGTTTGAGTCCAAAGGTAATGCCGCCCGGCGCGCCGCCTACACCGCAGGGGAGATAGACAAAGAGCGGATGATCTGCGTCTACCAAAACGTCAAGGTCTTTTAGCTGGTCGCTGAGCCGCTTGGCGGCGACTGCATAACCTAAGAACAGATTCCGGGAGTTTTCATCATCCACGAAATAGCTTCGGGGATTTTGATCGGACAATGCCCGGCCGTTTTTAACGGCTTTGCTGTAGTCGGAGGCATATTCCTTCACAATGACGCCATGGTTTCTCAGAAGCTCCTTTTTCCATTGCTTAGCGTCGGCGGACATGTGGACGATCACTTCATAGCCGATAGCCGCGCTCATGATACCGATACTCATTCCCAGATTTCCTGTAGAGCCCACCTGGATCGTATAGCTGCTGAAAAATTCCCGCGCTTCTTGTGAGGCCAATTGTTCGTAGCTGTCGCCCTGACGTAGAATGCCGTTGGCCAGCGCCAAGTCTTCCGTATGTTTTAGAATCTCATAGATGCCGCCTCGGGCTTTGACAGAACCGGCGATGGCCAGATGGCTGTCCTGTTTGAGCAGCAGCCTTCCTTGCAGATGGCTGTGGTATTTTTGGTCTATATGCGCCTGCATAGTGGGGATGGGCGTCAGGATGGATTCAATGATTCCGTTTTGATCCGCCGTTTCCGGAAAACATTTTTTAATAAAGGGCGCAAACCGCGCAAGTCTGGCCTCGGCATTGTCGATATCCGCCATCGAAAGTTCGCAGTTTTCCATACTGCTGGCATGGTCGGTTTTCTCTGGGTTTATCCAGGCGATTTCTTCTTCCGCTTGTATTCGGCGGAGGATGGGAAATTGTTGTACAAGTGCAGAAATGTTTGTTGGATTCATTGGGCACGCTCCTTTGTTTGGTTATCGAAGGTTGGGTTCACTTTTCTGTACGGCTGAAATAGTTAGAAAAATGGCCGGATTTTGGTAGTTTGCCCCTCCTGGTAATAGCTTTACTATATAAAAATGCGGCCGTTTTGTCAAAAGTAAAATTTTATAGAGCGGCTTTTTTATTTTATCAATCCTTTTTTCTTGGCATAATCACAAATAAACAAAATAAATGCAACGATTAATAACACAAAAATAGACAACATATTCCATATATCGGAAAAGGGTTCGTTCAGCATTCTTGATAATAGTATATTGATGATAAGAATAAACGGTATGGCTAATAAAAAAACTGCTCCCAGAGCGGCTAACTTCCTTTCTTTGCCAATACGGGTAAAAATAATAAAGATCAGCCAAAAAAATATAATTGAAACGATGGCCATCACCGTACCAATCGAAAACACTTCTTTTACTTTTATGAAACGGCTCAGCAGGAACAGATAAGGAACGATGAATATGCTTAAAGACAGCAGGCTTACAACAATTCCTCTTTTTCCCAAAATAATGCTTGGAAAAGATATTACCCATGCAAAAATGATAGAGCTAATCGGAATAAATGACCATGTGACATTACCGGATATTGCAACGTCACAAATAAGGCATGCAATAATTCCTATGAAAAGTGTTACTGAAAAAAGAATGGAGATAATTCCGTTTTTTGTCATGTTATTTTCATTCTTTTTCTTCAAGGCAATCAAATTTTCATCTGCCTTTTTTTCATAACGTTCCATATCAATTTTCTCCCCGCTTAATAACTCATTTACTGTAATTCCAAGTATGCTGCAAAGCTCTAGCATGATAGAGGAATCCGGCAGGCTGTTTCCCGTTTCCCATTTGGATACGGCTCGATCCGTAATATTTAGTTTTTCTGCTAACTGTGCTTGTGTTAGCTTTTTCTCCTTTCGACATGTAGCGATAAACTTTCCAATCTCTGTTTGATTCATTACATTTTCTCCTTTCGCCTTGAACAATACATCCGGTTCTATGTTTTTTACACGAACCGACGGTTGAATTAAGGAAATCAACCGTTCGTTGAGATTCTTTATACCATCGTATTACCGGTGGCAAACTTTTTGTAAAGCTGATTTTACCCATTGTATCTTTTCCATTTTGGAAAATCAACTTCCTAAGGTGTACTTTATTAGAAAAGAAGAGCGGCAGAATCGCTTTATTATCTCGCTATTTTTTATTCTTGAATATCCGTAAAATCTGTCTTACATCTGTAAAGCAGGAATGTACGGTAGAAAGAAAAATATAGTTTTAAGGACGAAGGCAGATTTGAATGTATAATAGTTGACAAAAGCTACTATTTGCTATATAATCCAGATAGTAGCTTTTAGCAACTATTTAAAGGGAGCGGATCTATGGAGGATAGAAGAGAAACCGTCGATCAGATTAGGGAATTCAATCGTTTTTATACAGTACTTTTAGGATTTCTCAACCGGAATTATCTTGATTCCGGGTATTCTGTTACGGAAACGAGGATTCTGTTTGAACTAAAGAAAAACGAACAGATGAGCGCGAATAGTCTGATCGATATGCTGCATTTGGATAAAGGCTATGTTAGCCGGATTATTCGCAACTTCGAGCAAAAGGGGCTTATCATAAGATCAGCCGCTTCAAAGGACAGACGGATGCTTATGATCCGATTGACCGCCCGAGGATTGGCGGAAACGGAAAAACTGATCGCCATAACGGATCAGGAAATCCATCAGCTGATCCAATCCTTTGCACCCGAAGTCTGCGATGAGCTTTGCCGCTCTATGGAGAGGATTATAGATATATTTTCAGGAGGAACGCAATGAAAACGAACCAGAACATCATAATTCGTACGTGCAAACCGGGCGATCCCAGCCGCGTCTGCTATTTTTATTATAAGCTGTACGAACAGCAGTATAGTTTTAATGGTTCGGTAGAAGGCTATTTCATTCGAGGAATGGCGGATTTTTTTGAACGGCCCGAAGAGCATCAGCTGTGGGTGGCGGAGAGAGGCGACGAGATCGTCGGCAGTATCGCCATTATAAAGAGAGAGGGGAAAGAAGCGCAGCTTCGCTGGTTTGGCGTGGCTACGTCTGTGCAGGGAATGGGAATCGGAAAGCAGCTATTAGAAGCGGCTTTGCATTTTTGCGAGGAACGGGCGTATGACGATATCATCCTGTGGACTATCGATATTCTAAAGCCCGCCAGGCACCTTTACGGAAAATATGGCTTCGCGCCAACCGAGATGAAGCCGAATACGGAATGGGCGGATTATGAAATCATGGAAGAAAAATGGGAACGTCATCGGGCGTAAGCAGTTTTGCCGCAAAGCTTGCAGCGGCTAAGGATCAAGGAAAGGGCGGGTGGCTGTCATGACGATAAAGGAAGCGTATCAGACGCTCGGGCTTTTGCCGGGAAGCCCTTTGCAGGAAGTAAAGAAGCAATACAGAAAACTCATGCGACAGGCGCATCCCGACGCAGGTGTAGAAGGGCGGATCTGTTATGCGAAGGAGATTAACGCGGCTTATGCAAAACTAAAGGAAACGGCATTTTCCACAGATCTTGAAAAAAGCTGCAAACAGGTGGACGACATTTCAAAGAGAAGAGAAAACGCTGCCTGGAACGCGCCGGTCAATAGAAACGCGTATGCTAAACGCGAGATTCTGCAATATGTGGAAGATATGAACGGCGCTGTTTTGGGAGATTTCTGCGTTGCCCGGGGGAAATATATGTGGACGATCGAAGAGGATTTCCCCTTGTTTTTGCGCAGCCTGTATCGATGCAGCGAGCGGCTTCTGGATGAAGCGGACGCCTCTCTTTGCAAAGAAGCGTCGCCTGCGAATCGGCAGATCTTCCAGGCGGAGCTTACCTATTTGCTGGCGCAGCAATTCATTGACCAGGCCGAGCTGCTGCCAGTCATCGTCAGAGAGAAAAAGGCCGATTCGGAAGGAAACCGCATTTTTTATATTTCCGCCATGCTGGAGACGCAGGATACGGCAATTTCGCTGCAGCCGGGAGAACCTCTTTATCCGTGCAGAATCAGATGTCACAGACTCTATCTGCAAAATCAAGAAAGCCGGGAGATGGGCTATCTTTCCTTTCTCGATGATCGGTTATATTACATTGTCGTTCCGCTCTTTGAGCAGAAAGCCGTTCGGATCAGGCTGCGAGTGGCTGAGAAGCAGTCTTCCAGGAAAAAAGCGTTTACGCGCTACCAGAATCTGCATGTATGGATCAAGCTGTCCGACAAAGATTGTACAAGACTGCCGGAGAATCTGTCTTTACAGATTGAACAACTTTTGGACGAGTATAAATCGTCATTTTTATAAGCGGCGTTTTGTAAAGCGTTATACGGCATAAAGTAATTTGGGAAATCGGGTGGAATTGTGTATATGCCTATGGTAGAATAAGAACCGTAGCCATCAAGGGAAAGTGGAAGATACGGAGGAAGCGAATGACGATTGATATAAGAAAACTAACGCCCGCGGATACAGAAGACTATATCCGATTTTTTGATACGACGCCCCATGACGATGGCAATCCAGAAAATACTTGTTATTGTGTAAGTTGGTGCAGCGACGACCATCGCAAAATGGTCGAATATCCTTCCCGGGAAGAGAGGAGGAAAATGGCGGCCGCCTATATAAAAAGTGGAAAGCTTCAAGGGTATCTGGCGTATGTGGACGGGCAGTTGGCAGGCTGGTGCAATGCGAATACGAAAGCCGAATGTTTACACTGCGGCGGTTGGTTATTTTCCATGCCGCAGATAAGTGCACTGCAGTATGATCAGAGCGAAAAGACCAAATCTATCTATTGTTTTCTTGTCGCTCCAGCTATGAAAAGGAAAGGAATTGCAAAGCGGCTGCTGCAATATGTCTGCCAAGATGCCGCCCGCAGTGGTTTTGATTATGTGGAAGCTTACCCGCAAAAGGACGCAGCCGATGTGCGTATGCATTTCATGGGGTTTCCAGGTATGTACGAAGAAGCCGGTTTTCATGTGTATGCAGAAACAGAAGAAAAATTCGTAATGAGAAAACGGGTAAATGGAGGCTTGTAAGATGTTGGGCAGGAAATGGGTTCTCAGGGAATACATGTCCTCTGATAGTGAAGAAACGGCGGAATTATTCTATAACACAGTCCATACCGTAAACGCCGCGGATTACACGAAAGAGCAGCTGGATGCATGGGCCGTGAGGGATATAGATCTGGAAACGTGGAATCAATCTTTTCTGGAACATTTTAGTATCGTCGCACTGGATGAAAAAAGGATTACAGGCTTTGGAGACATAGATGGAATCGGATATCTTGACCGCTTATATGTTCATAAAGATTACCAGGGCGAGGGAATTGCCACCGCGATCTGTGACGTATTAGAGCAGAAGGCACAGGGGAAAATTGTGACGCACGCGTCGATTACCGCTAGAGCATTTTTTGAGAAAAGAGGCTATAAGCTGCAAAGGGAGCAGCAGGTATATCGGCAGGGAATTGCTTTAAAGAATTTCATTATGGAAAAGGAAAACAAATAGAATTCCGGGATTTTTTACAGATCTGGAGCGGGAATGGGCGTACCGGAATCCTATGTCAGGCAGTCGATTGATTTTTTTATGGGAATCAATTGGCTTTTTTGCGTTTTCCAAGTCGGTACAGAAGTATGAAGATTAGCATTTTTCAACAATCGGCGGGATTCTATTTGCGCTGGGATGGAGCGGCCCGTCTTTTTATCGAAAATGGGGAAACGATGATCTGTTATTGTGAGTATAGAACAAAAGTTCGGGTTTTCCTGTACTTTTTCATACGTATATGCTATAATGAAAAACCAAACGATGGAATTATAGAGCTATAGTTAGCGGCGGGAGGATAGATTTTCAGAAATTGAAAGAAGGAAAGGGATTTTCAAAATTGCAGGATTCTCATAGGGTATTTCTTGTATAGACGGAGGTTTTTATATGCCAGAGAAAAAAGAAGATTTACATGCTTTCAAATTACACGCCCCATACAAGCCCACCGGCGACCAGCCGCAGGCGATTGCCGAGCTGGTGAAAGGCTTTCAGGAGGGCAACCAATTTCAGACACTCCTTGGGGTTACGGGATCGGGCAAGACATTTACGATGGCAAACGTCATTCAGGCTTTGCAGAAGCCGACGCTGGTTATCGCCCACAATAAAACCCTTGCGGCGCAGTTATACGGAGAATTCAAGGAGATGTTCCCTGAGAATGCAGTGGAATATTTTGTGAGCTAGAGTGTTTGGAGGAAAAAATGGGTGATATTTGGTGCTGTTTTGTACTGGAAAGTACGGATTTTACGGATAAAATGGGCGGTTGCAGACTAGGCGGTATTAGGCGAACAAATAGAATTTGTGACTTTTTGCAGTAAAAATTCGTAATGAGTTAATGATATTATTTGTGCAAGTGGCTTGCACAAATTGAGGAGGTGCAGTAGATGCTTATAAACGATAAAGAATATTTGTATGTAAGAGATGAGGCATTTTCCTGTATTCGAAATGCACAGTATTCCGCAGTTCTTAGTGTAAACCACTCACTTATATTAAGAAACATCAATATTGGGAATTTGATAATATCAAAAGTGTTTGGGGAAATAAGTTCATTGATAATTTGGCACGAGATATAAAAATTGAATTTCCAAGAATAACGGGTTTTTCAGTAAGAAATCTGAAGTATATGAAGAAATTTGCAATGGAATTTCAGGAAGATGATATTGAAGAATACGGACTTACTGGTGTCACCTGGTATCATCATATGGCATTATTGGACAAGACAGTAGATAAAAAGCAGTATATATGGTATTTGCAAAAAGCTGTAGAGAATGGCTGGACAAGGGATGTGTTAGTTCATCAGATAGAGTATAATTTATATGGTAGGCAAGCAGTAACAAAATTACAGAATTTCAAAAAAGTTCTTCCAGATTAGCAAAGTGAACTGGCAATTCAAACGATGAAAGATCCTTATATTTTTGATTTTGTTCAAATGAAAGATAATATGATTGAACTGGATATAGAAAGAGAGCTGGTGAATAATGTATCAAAACTTTTGTTAGAGTTAGGGACAGGGTTTGCATATGTGGGAGAACAATATTTATTGAAAGTTCAGAACAAAGAATTCAGAGTGGATCTTTTGTTTTATAACATCCGGATTCATTGTTATGTGGCTATTGATTTGAAAATGGGAGAGTTCATGCCGGAGTATGCGGGGAAAATGAACTTCTATTTATCTGTATTAGATGATGTTTTAAAAGGAGAGGCAGATAATCCATCAATTGGGCTTATTCTTTGCAAAGATAAAAATAAAGTAGTGGCAGAATATGCTTTAAAAGATATGTCAAAACCGATTGGGGTAAGTGAATATCAGTTAATGGATGTGCTTCCAGACGAATTAAAAGAAACTCTGCCATCAGTAGAAAATATTGAGAGCAGAGTGATAAATAATTATAGATGTGAGTAAATTGTACAAGGTCTTGCACAATTAAGCAAGAATTTATAAAAGAGTCAAATATTTCTAAATGAGAATAGTTCACAAGGAGATTACTATCATGGATCATTTTGAATTAGTATCACAATACGCCCCCACGGGTGATCAACCACAAGCCATTGCTGAACTGGTAAAAGGTTTCAAAAAGGGAAATCAATTTCAGACTTTACTAGGTGTCACTGGTTCTGGTAAAATCTTTACGATGGCAAATGTCATTCAACAATTAAATAAACCGACACTTGTCATAGCGCATAACAAGACATTAGCAGCCCAATTATATGGCGAATTTAAGGAGTTTTTTCCTAATAACGCAGTAGAATATTTTGTGAGCTAATTTGCAGGCAGGATGAAAACCGTATTATTTCGTGTTATTTGGTGCTGATTGTACTTTATTTTGTGGATGAAATAGGGGGATACGGAATAACACTAGGAGGATGGGTGGAGTTTGTGACCTGGATTTGTGTAATGGATTAAGTAGTACTACAAGGATAAGAGTTGCTTATATGGTAAAATATTCTATGTGCAATTTTGCGAGGAGAGTAGCCATGCAAGAACATGAAATTATATTATATCAAATAGAAGATACAAACATATGTGTAAATGTAATTTTTAAAGATGAAACGTTCTGGTTGACACAAAGAGCAATGGCAGAATTGTTCGATGTTAATATACCAGCTGTTTCTAAACATTTGGCTCATATATTTGAGGAAGAAGAACTTATAAAAGAGTCAACTGTTTCCAAAATGGAAATAGTTCAAGTGGAGGGGAAAAGGAAGGTTAAACGCGAACAGGAATTTTATAATTTGGATGCAATTATTGCTGTAGGGTATCGTGTAAATTCTAAAAAGGCTACCCGGTTTCGGCAGTGGGCAACGAAAACATTAAAAGAGTATATTATTAAGGGGTTTGTATTAAATGATGATATGCTGAAAAATGGAAAACCTTTTGGAAGGGATTATTTTGATGAGTTACTGGAACGTATCCGGGAAATTAGGGCAAGTGAACGGAGAGCATATCAGAAAATCACGGATATATTTGAGCAATGTAGCTGTGATTATGATAAAAACAGTGAAATTACAAAGAATTTTTATGCTTTTGTTCAGAATAAGCTTCATTTTGCAGTTGCTGGAAAGACAGCGGCAGAATTAATATTTGAACGTGCAGATTCAGAAAAGCCCGCTATGGGATTGACAACTTGGAAAGATGCTCCGGACGGCAAAGTGCTGAAGCGTGATATAGGTATTGCGAAAAACTATTTAAACGAAAAGGAATTGTCCCGTTTAAACAGGCTGGTGACAATGTTTATTGATTATGCTGAGTTGATGGCAGAAGATGAGATCTTAATGAGTATGCAGGATTGGGTAGAACAGACGGATCAGTTTTTGGCGAATAATCGGCGGGAAGTACTGGCTGGAAAAGGGAAAATATCACATGAAACGGCGATGAAAAAGGCAGAACAGGAATATGAGGTGTTTCGTGTGAAACAGGATAAAGAATATATTTCGGAGTTTGATCGGGAGGTGGAAAAGTATCTTAAAGGAGAAATAATGTAGTGTAATATAATATAATGTATTCAAGATATAAGTTGCAGGTTTGTGGAGGATATAAAAAGGTAGAGTGGTGAAAAGTTGCAAATATAAATAAATTGCTTACATATGTGAAACTGATTCAATGAAAAGATATATTAAAAGAATTTAAGTGTTAATATATGAGTTTCATTAAGAACAATTGGAAGGAGAAATGCTATTTTGGAGAAACTGCGGATAGGGGATATTAAATTTGGTAAAATTGATGCTCATAATGAGTTGCAGGAGGTAGGTGAAGAATTTTACATTGATTCATTTCTTGAATATGATAAATATAAAATTAATAGTTTTATAAGTGGTGAGAGTTATTTTATTTGTGGAAATAAGGGCACAGGAAAAACAGCACTTTTAAAGTACTTAGAGTGTAAACTATCAAGAGATACTCAAAATTTGGTCATTCCAGTGCGTTTTAAGTCGCAAATTGATAACATGGATAAGAAAAATATGAGGAATATGGCAAATAATATTAAAGAAGATATTATAGAAGATGTTAGTGTAGAGAAAGAAAAATCATATGTCCTTATATGGCAAATGTACTTGATAAATCAAATAATAAAAAATGCTAATCAGGCTGAATATCATTTGTTTGAAAATACGAAAGAGTATAACGTGCTTGTAAAATTGTTACAAGTTTTGTATTCTGATGGAAAAGGTAAAATTGTTCCTAGGCTCGTAAAAGGTTATGTAAAGGTTAATACTTCTTTGTTGAAAAAAATTGATGCATCGATAGAAACAGAAATTGAGTTTAATAAAGATAATGAGAGGATTAATTTTAATAAGACTGCAAAATTGATTTTAGACACGTTTGAAAAATTAAACTATTTGGAAAATCCTGTATATATTTTGATAGATGAATTAGAATTATCAGTTAAAAGTAAAAAAGAGTTTGAACGTGATATTGAACTTGTCAGAGATTTAATATTGGCTGTAGATAAAATGAATCATATGACAAAAGAGAAAGGATATGATATAAGGCTGATTGCATCTGTTAGAAGCGAAGTTATAAATAACGTATTGGCATATGGTTATGAAATTAATAAATGTGTAGAAGATTATGGTGTAACAGTAGAATGGTTTCAGAAAGGAGGATCTTATTTAGATAGCCCTCTTTTAAAACTGATAGAAAATAAAATTCATGCATCTGAAAAAGAAAGGGGATATTCACTTACGGAAGATGTGTGGAGCGTATATTTTACTCCTAAAATCAATGAAACAGAAGTAAGAAAATATATTCTTAGTTATTCATGGCAGCGTCCAAGAGATGTAATAAGAATGCTGAGATTTGTTCAAGACGAATGGAAAAACGAAGCTTTTTTTTCACAAGAAATGTTTGATAAAGCGATGCAAAGATATTCAGAAAAAACATGGAATGAAATAGCGGAAGAGCTTATTCTTTCATATCCAGATGAAAAAGATATGCAAGCAATAAAAAAATTTTTTACTGGAATAAAAGTTCCATTTACTTTTCAATATCTTAATAGGAGAGCTGAGGAATTAGGTAGTATCTATGATTATGTAGATTCTTTCTTTAAAAAAAATAAGATGATAGATTTTTTGGAAAAGATGTTTGAATGGGGAGTAATTGGGAATAGTGGTCAAAGAATGGCGTTCAAATTTTTAGGAGATAGGGATTTGTCACCAACAAATGATATGATTTTACATAGACCATTAAGAAACTTTTTTGCTGTTCAATCAAGAAAGGATACATAGTTTTTATTTAGGTCAGCTTAATAAGAAGACAGGCATTTCGGAAATAGAACGTCAAGAAAAAGAAAGACAATTAAAGGCATTGGTAAGAAATTTGACAAAGGGAGTCACTTATACTTTTTAGCTGATGTTTGAAGAACGCACGGTTTCAATTCTTGCCTACAATTTAGAAATGATGCTGGCAGAAAAAATGGAAGCAGTCATATCAAGAGGTGTAGTGAATACAAGGCGTAGGGATTATCATGGTTTGTATATTTTGCAGAATCAGTATCTGAATGTGATAGATATGGAGCAGTTCCGGCGGGCGTTTTCTGCTACGAGTGTGACAAGAAAATCTGTTCGGCTTATGAGGGAAAGAAAACGTATTTTGCAGAAATAAGTGAGAGAGAAGCTATGCAGGATTTATGGAAAAATTATCAAAAAAGTTCAGCTATGCGGAGGATATTTCGTGTAGTATGGTATATAGAAACGATTAAAACATTGTATAATAAGGTTAATGATTTGTGACAACAGTGTTGTCACAAATAAAAGGATAGAATATACAGGAAGCCATGGCATCAAAAAAGCACAGAACAAAGGTTCGATTTTGTTCTGTACTTTTATTAGTTTATATGCTATAATAAGGAAACGCGCTGATGCGCGCGTAGGTCATCAACCTAGCGGTTGGTGACAAGATATAATGAAAAACCGGATGACGGGACAATACTATCTGTATTATCCAATGTTATTCCGTGTTGCTTAGTTTCAAAAATACAGTTTTGTGACCTGCATTCGTGTAATTGCTATTTTAACGCTTATTCGCCAGCTTTGCAAGACATTTTTACACGAATCGAAATCCGAATTACACGAATTTCTGGCGAATAGGCGAACTTTTTTCGGTCACAAATTGGAGGTTTTTATATGCCAGAATTCAAATTACACGCCCCATACAAGCCCACCGGCGACCAGCCGCAGGCAATCGCCGAGCTGGTGAAAGGCTTTCAGGAGGGCAACCAATTCCAGACTTTACTAGGGGTTACGGGATCGGGCAAGACATTTACAATGGCAAATGTCATTCAGGCTTTGCAGAAGCCGACGCTGGTAATTGCCCACAATAAAACTCTTGCGGCGCAGTTATACGGAGAATTCAAGGAGATGTTCCCGGAGAATGCAGTGGAGTATTTTGTCAGTTATTACGATTATTATCAGCCTGAGGCCTACGTTCCGTCCACCGACACCTACATTGCCAAAGATTCGGCGATCAATGAAGAGATTGATAAGTTGCGGCTGTCGGCAACGGCCTCTTTGGCGGAACGGAGGGATGTAATCGTCGTATCTAGCGTGTCCTGCATTTATGGCCTGGGCAGCCCGAAGGATTATATGGAGATGATGATTTCCCTGCGGCCGGGGATGGAGCGGGACAGAGATGATGTGATCCGTCAGTTGATCGATATCCAATACGATCGGAATGAAATGGATTTCAAGCGGGGTACCTTCCGAGTGCGGGGCGACGTACTGGAAATCTTTCCGGCGACAGAATCGGAATCCGCCATCCGCGTGGAGTTTTTCGGGGATGAGATTGATCGAATCGTGGAAATCGATACGCTGACCGGTGAAATTCTCTGCGAGAGGAAACACATCGGTATTTTTCCAGCCTCGCATTATGTGGTGCCCATGCAGCAGATTTTGAGGGCAGCGGATGCTATCGAGGAGGAGTTAAAGGAGAGGGTCGCTTACTTTAAAGGGGAAGACAAGCTTTTGGAGGCGCAGCGAATTGCTGAGCGTACGAATTTTGATGTCGAAATGATGAAGGAAACGGGATTTTGCTCCGGAATCGAGAATTATTCCCGTCATTTGTCCGGCCTGCAGCCCGGGCAGCCGCCGTATACGCTGATGGACTTTTTTAACGATGATTTTCTGATTATTATTGACGAATCCCATAAGACGGTGCCTCAGATCGGCGGCATGTATGCCGGGGACCAGTCCAGGAAACAGACGCTGGTAGATTATGGCTTTCGTCTGCCTTCTGCGAAAGATAACCGCCCGTTAAGTTTTGGTGAATTCGAAAGCCGAATCGACCAGATGCTGTTCGTATCGGCGACGCCGGGTCTCTACGAGGCGGAGCATGAGCTTTTGCGGGCGGAACAGATTATTCGGCCCACGGGACTTTTGGATCCCAAGGTAGAGGTGCGTCCGGTACAGGGGCAGATCGACGACCTGGTGGGAGAAGTCAATCAAGAGGTAAAAAGGAAGAATAAGGTGTTGATCACGACGCTGACCAAGCGGATGGCAGAGGATTTGACCGATTATATGCGGGAGCTGGGAATCCGCGTCAAGTATCTTCATTCAGATATCGATACGCTGGAACGGACGCAGATCATTCGCGATATGCGCCTGGATGTGTTCGACGTGCTGGTGGGCATCAATCTTTTGCGGGAGGGGCTGGATATACCGGAAATCGCGTTGGTGGCTATTCTAGACGCGGATAAGGAGGGTTTCCTTCGGTCGGATACTTCGTTGATCCAGACGATCGGACGGGCCGCTCGGAATTCCGAGGGGCATGTAATCATGTACGCAGATCGGATTACTGATTCCATGCGAACGGCCCTGGAAGAGACGGAGCGCCGTCGCACTTTGCAGGAAGCGTATAATAAGGAACACCATATTACTCCTACCACCATCAAAAAATCCGTTCGGGATCTGATCAGTATTTCTAAGGAAGTGGCGAAGACGGAAGCGATTTTGGAAAAGGATCCGGAATCTATGGACAAAAAAGAGCTGGAGAAGCTCATCAAGAAGGTGGAAAAGCAGATGAGAGGGGCCGCCGCCGAGCTGAATTTCGAGCTGGCCGCTGAATTGCGCGACAAGATGGTCGAGCTGAAACAAAATCTGGCGGAAATCGAACAGGCATGAATATGCCTGTATCTGGAAAATGCCGTAGGAGCGTTGGATTTGCTGGAAGTCTTCGATTGATGAAAAAGGAGGAATATGGTCAAAATATACGCAGGGGATATCCGAAAGCTGCCGGACCCAAAAGAACGGCCGGCGCTGCTCGTAACAGTTAGTGAAAAAAGAAAAAAAGAAACAATGAAATTTTCACAGGCTGCGGACAGGAGGAGAAGCCTGGGAGCAGGGCTTTTACTGCAAAAGGTACTGCCCTGCTACGGGGTTTTTCCCGACCAGATCTGCCGGGAGGCCGGCGGGAAGCCGACGGTACAGGGCATAGGCTTTAATCTTTCTCACTCTGGAGATTTTGTGGTCTGCGCCGTAGGAGAAAAAAGCGTAGGCTGTGATGTGGAGAAGATAAAAAAAGCTCCGATGCAGGTGGCGAAGCGCTTTTTTGGGGAAAGTGAAGCGGCGTATGTACAGGCGCAGGCCGTATCGGAAAGAGACGCGGCGTTCTTTCGCCTCTGGACTATGAAGGAAAGCTATATAAAAATGACTGGGGAGGGAATGTCTCTTCCGCTGGATGGTTTTACCTTACTTTTGCAGGCGAAGGGAGCGCGGGTACGCCGGGACGGAAAAATACTCTCCTGCCGCATCTGGGAATACGAGATGTGCGGGTATAAATTGTCGGTCTGCGCCACGGAGGAATTTGCGCCGGAAATAACGTATATTGACCTTATGGACGACGGCGCGTAGGGAAAAGGCGGAAGTAGTTGGAATAAAAGAGATCTACACAATTTAGAAGCGCTTCATGAAAAAGGGGCTGTCGGTTAATACCGATTTTTAAAGCCCCTACACCAAAACAAGCA
>CAOJIB010000019.1 GCA_948436455.1 uncultured Blautia sp. | reverse complement strand
CTTTTTATGTATGGACAATTCCATCAGATTGACCGTCTTTTTTTTCACCGACGCTTCGCCTTCCGAAAGTCCCGCTGGAAGCGCCAGCTGGGCCAGCTCATCCACCACGGCGAAGAAGGTGACGATGGACTTGATATTCAGCTTCCGGGAGTGAATCACGTGCAGGCTTAAATCCTCAATATCCCATTTCAGGCAGATCTTATCCCCGGACTCAATCCCTTCCAGGTTTAGATTTTCTTCGATGGGGATTTTTGCCGTCAGGCTGTAAATCCGGCCTTCCTCCTCTTCCCCCACGTACAAAAGATCCACCACCAGCGCGGCCCGGACATTCGCCTTATTGTCTCCCAGCTTGATTTCGTCCACCTGTATTTCGCCCTTATGCTGGATCATCCTGCCGATATCCGGCTTGCTGTCCGGCACATTGTAGTCCTCGTCGAAGGTCAACTGGCTGGTCGCTTGGCTTTTCACCCGTAACATATGCACTTTTTCTTTGATTAATTCCACGATATCCTCTCCTTTTTCACTGAAACTGTACCGGCTCCTGGCGATATTCCAATTTCACCACTATGTACGGATAGGACGGCTCCCCTGGGGCTGCTTCCCCTTTTTCCGGGCCGATCAACACTGTCTTGAAATAAATGGCGGTATCTCCCAGGGACAGATCTTCAATCTGTATGCTATATCCGCCGCTCATCTGCTGCCCGTACCCCTTTAATAAGTAAAGATAATTTTCACTTTGATAGGTCATCTGAAACTCCTGCGCTTTTTTCTCCTCGATGACCGTACGAATCTCCTCGGGAATGTCCTCTTCCTTTACCACCGTATACTCTAATTCTCTAGTTTCCTGCCCGGACATATCCGTTACCCGGCAGCCGCTAAGAAACACCAGCACAAGCCCGGCCAGCGCCCAACTTCTGATTATTTTTCCCATACGCCTATCCATCGCGTTTTCTCATTATTATCTATATGCGAAAGGGAACGGAAGTATGTCACCGTCCCCTTTTCCCTCTTTAAAAGAAAAAGGCCGAGAACCTGTTTTTTGGATTCTCGGCCTACACCAAACGCCTATCTCGTCTGTCCTGCTTCCAGCTTTTTTATTTCCTCAACGGAAAGGCCAACAAATTCAGCAATCTTTTCAAGTGCTATCGTTCCATCTGCCAGCATTTTTTCTGCAACATGAATCATTCCTTCCTGCAATGTCTGATTCCTCATCTCTTCCATGGCCTTGCACATAATCAGGATCCCCTCCTTACTTTCCTTGAAAAATTTCACCCTGTCCGCCAGTATTTTATAATGCATGTTCTCCGCATCTGTGCAGGAAAAGTCGTGCATCAACTTTCCAATCGGCGTGTCTGCGCGATATGCGCCATTTACATAGAGAATATGCGAACCGTCTGCGAATTTTTCGCCCGTTTCCAGGAAGCAGCGTTCCACCGAATAGAGCGGCCTTCCTTTTCTCATGACGTCGTTTTCTGTGATAAAGATCACCCATGTTTCCGGCAAATCTTCAAAATTTTCCCCTTTCTCCAAAAGGGTCGCGTCCATCATACTACTGTTGTATCTTGCCCTTTTCCTTCCGGCGCCCTTATCAGCCCGCTGAATTTCCACGTTCAGCTTCGCACCGGTATCGTCCGTCGCCAGAATATCCAACCGCACGGAACGATTCAGCAGATTTTCCACAAATACCTGCGTGCGGACGTCCAACACTTTCAGATCCGGCTTTTCCAATACGATCTGCAAAACTAACTCCGTGCCCGCCGGATTTCCTTCAAAGCACTTTGTTAAGAAATCATCATCCAACAGGCGAAAGCCTCTTAATCTTTGCAAATCTTCCTGATGCTTTCGATCGATCCGTTCCGTTGCCGTCAAATTTTCACCTGCTCTTTCTCATTTTTCTTTTATCCTATCATAAATCACCGGCGCTTTCAAGGCAGCGGGCATCTGATCAAAAAAGGCCGTGCAAAAAAGCCGCGCCTATGGTACGATAGACATAGGCCAGTAAGGAAGCTTTTCTGGCGCGCAATATAAAAAGGAAAAGGGTTACGGCTATGATACGTTTTATTCTCACCTGCATCATTGTTATCGGCTTTCTGGTTTTGTCTATTCCGATTCTGATCGGAGAATGGATTCTGGGAAAATGGAATCCCAGGAAAAAGGAAATCAGTTCTCTGCGGCTGATCCAGGCGGTTTTTCGCTTTCTTCTGCGGGTGACCGGCTGCCGGGTCACCGTGCTTGGCGAAGAAAAGGTCCCCAAGGACACCGCCGTGCTCTATATCGGCAATCACCGCAGCTACTTTGACATTCTTCTGACCTATTCCCGCTGTCCAGGTTTAACCGGCTACGTGGCGAAAAAGGAAATGCTCCGCTATCCGCTGCTGGCCCAATGGATGCAGTATCTTCACTGCCTGTTTCTAGACCGTGAAAATATCAAAGAAGGTCTAAAGACAATCCTGGCCGCCATCGCTTTGATTCAGGAGGGGATTTCCGTATTCATCTTCCCGGAGGGGACCCGCAACGACCACGCCTCCGAGCTGGATATGCTTCCTTTCCACGACGGCAGCTTCAAGATCGCTACGAAAATCGGCTGCCCCATCGTTCCCATCGCCATGTGCAATACGGCGGAAATCTTCGAAAGCCATTTTCCCAGGGTCACACCTTGTCACGTAGTGATTGAATACGGCGATCCCATCTATCCGGAATTGCTTGATAAAGAGGAGAAAAAGAGGCTGGGCGCTTACACCCAGGGAATTATTTTGGAAATGTTAAAAAAGAATCAGGCGTTGGTATAGACTTCGCCCAAATACAGAAAGCTTGCCACCGGCAACTTTTCTGCATACTAAAGCACACAGAGAAAAAGTGCCCGGTTTCCTCTTCCGGACACTTTCTTTTATGGAAATCAGCTCTTTTTGGCATTCTCTCCCAGCTTCTGGACAGTCAATGTAACATTTTTATACAAAAATTTATTTTCCCCTCCGGTTACACGGATATTTTCCGGCGCCTTTTGTATGGTGACCGCCTGCGTATAGCCAATATGTTCGGATTCGCCGGGATGCTGGAGAGAAACGCCCGCGCCGCCTCCCACTTCCGTATTCCCAGCCAACAGCTTCACGGAAACTTCTGTCGGCCCGTCGCTCTCCTTCGGCGGCAGAACCGTCCCCCCAAAGAACACCAGATAGACGCCCGGCTCCGCAATCGTAAAGACGCCGCTAGGTTCTTTATGTGTAATAGCATTTCCTGCGGCCGCACCATTTTTATCAAAGAGCAGGTTTCCGCCCTTTTCACAGCTCTTTTCTTTCGTAGAATAGGCGGAAAGCACCTGCACGGCGGACGCCGCCGCCTTTCCGGCGGGGCCTCTCTCCCCTTTGGGGCCGGGATCGCCTTTGGGGCCTTTGTCTCCTTTTGGGCCTGGCTCGCCCTTTGGCCCGGGATCGCCTTTGGGCCCTTTGTCTCCTTTTTCCCCTTTTTCTCCTTTCGGCCCGGGATCGCCTCTTTCTCCTTTCGGGCCCGGGTCGCCTTTGGGGCCTTTGTCTCCCTTCTCCCCCTTTTCTCCTTTCGGTCCTTCGATCGGCTGGCTTGTATCTTCCTCTTCGAACAATCTCTTAAAGAACAATCCATCATCTCCTGATTCTTTCCTTTACTCTATTCAATGAGCGCGGCTGGAAATTTAGACATACAATTTCCATTTTTTTCAAAAGCCGCTAAAAGAGCAGTATTTCCCTGGGGGCTTTCGCGGTGCTTCCCCCTTTTAAGGAGTCGGCATCCACTGGGCGAGCGCCAGACTGGCGATGATGCCGGCGACGGAAGCCAACAACGCTCCAGCCAGCGTATAGCGGGTTTTGCTCACCTTCGCCGCGGCAAAATAGACGCTCATCGTATAAAAAACCGTTTCCGTACAGCTCATCATCAGGGACGCCGTCAGCCCCAGCGTGGAATCCGTGCCGTATTCCTTAAAGATATCCAGTACCAGCCCGACGGCCGCGCTGGAAGAAAAAAGCCGCACCAAAGCCACGGGAATCAGCGGCGGCGGAAAACCGATCTTACTGGCCGCACCATCCAAAACCCTGGCCAACATATCCAGAAAACCGGAAGCCCGCAGAATTCCCGTAGCCGTCAGAAGTCCAATCAGCGTAGGAAGCAGCCGGAGAATGATCTTTAAGCCTTCCCCGGCCCCTTCCAGAAAGTCCTCATATACCGGCCGTTTTTCCATAAGAGCGGTCGCCAGTATATAGAACAGCAAAAAAGGCACGAGAAAATCCGCCAGATAGATCAAAAAACGCACGCCGCATCCCCTTTCGGAATCTTTTCTATTATGCTTATGCCGCCATCCCTCCTCCTATGCGGCCGAAATGGGGCTTGACAGGTTCTGGGGGCTTCCCTATAATAGATCTTGAAAATCGCAGGTGGATTTTTCCGGACATCGTCATCTTTTCGCCACACTGTTATCCATATAGGATAGCCGTGTGGATTTTTTTGCGGAAAATCGCCCGAAAATCAAAAACAGATTGGAGGAAAGCTTCTTATGAACGAAAATTTTATGAAAGAAAAGCCCGTGCTGCCGCTGCTTATCTCCATGGCCTGGCCTATGATGCTCTCCATGCTTGTAAACTCTCTCTACAATATCGTGGACAGCTTTTTCGTCGCGCAGATCAGCGAAGAGGCCATGACCGCCCTGTCCCTGGTCTATCCCATCCAAAATTTCATCAACGCAGTGGGCATCGGCTTCGGCGTGGGTATAAACGCCGTCATTGCGTTCCATTTAGGCGCGGGCGAACGACCAAGGGCAGATGCGGCGGCTACGCTGGGCTTTGCGCTGGCCGGCATCCACAGCGTACTGATGACGATCGGCGGCCTGGCCGTTATGTCTGCCTTTTTACGGATGTTTACGTCTGCCAAGCAGGTGATTACGCTTGGCATACAATATTCCTCCATCGTCTTCGCCTTTACCTTCAGCGTGATCCTGGGCGTAGCCTTTGAAAAAATCTTCCAGGCCGTCGGCCGTATGAAGGTAGCCATGGCAAGCCTTAGCTGCGGCTGCGCAGCGAACATCCTTCTGGATCCTTTGTTGATCTTCGGCCTGGGACCTTTTCCCGCCCTCGGCATCCGGGGCGCGGCGCTGGCCACCGGCCTTGGCCAGACGATTTCTCTGGGAATCTATCTGGCAGTGTATTTCCTGCGCCCGATCCAGGTACATATCCGCCGACAATACCTGACCTTTGATAAAGGAATGATCAAAAGGCTGTATGCCGTCGGCATCCCGGCCACGCTGAATCTGGCGCTGCCTTCCTTTCTGATCTCGGCGCTGAACGCTATTTTAGCAGCGTATTCGGATGTATATATCCTGGTGCTTGGAATTTATTACAAGCTGCAGACGTTCCTTTATCTACCCGCTAACGGCATTATCCAGGGGATGCGTCCGCTGATCGGCTATAATTATGGCGCGAAAGAGCACCGACGCGTGCGCCAGATTTATCTGGCCGTCCTTGGCATGTGCGGCATCATCATGCTGGCGGGGACGGGCATCTGCCTGCTGTTCCCGGGACAGCTGATGCGTCTGTTCACCCACACGCCCCAGGCGATCCAGGCGGGAGAGACGGCCCTTCGCACTATCAGCGCCGGCTTTCTCATTTCCTCTGTTTCTGTGACCTCATCAGGCGCTTTGGAGGGGCTTGGCAGGGGAGGGCCTTCACTGATTATTTCCCTTTGCCGGTATATTCTCTTTATCATTCCGGCGGCGTTTTTACTGAGCAAGATCTTCGGGTCCGCCGGCGTCTGGCATGCCTTCTGGGTGGCGGAAACGCTGACCGCGGCGGTGGCCTGGACGGTCTATCGCAAAGCCGGCATGTTTTCCGGCTCATAAATATTTTCCACAAAAAAACCTGTGCCACAGATCACAGAACTGGCACAGGTTTTTTCGTAGGAATTTATCAGGAAACCGGCGGTTCTTCCTTGATTGGGACGAACTTCGCGCGGTTCATCAGCGGATGCTCTAAGGTGATTGCTCCGGGCTTTGGGCAAACCATCACGCAGGCGCCGCAGTAGTAGCATTCCCCAGGGTACATGACGATGGGGGGCTTCCCTTTTTCCGGAGAGGGAAGCAGAATGTCGCACTGGCAAACCTTGGCGCAGCGGCCGCAGCCGATACACAAATCTTCATTATACGTAATCGGCCGTACGCTGCAGGCAACGGGCTGTACTGTAAATTCAATTTTTTTCATATTCCGCAACCTCCCTGATATAATCCTGGTTTCTCTTTTCATATTCCATCTGCAGATCCCCGAAAAAGTCCAGGGATACGTCTCTGGTGCAGATCTCGCCGTTTTCCCGCCGGATCACGATATGCTTCCGATCGGCGGCCGGATCCATTTCCGGATAATCGCTCCTTTGGAAAGAAAGAGGCTCGGAGCTGGATTTCCTTTCTAAGGAAGCGTACAGTACCAGTTGGGCCACGGTCAAAATATCCAGCACCTCATGGGTGCGCATCAGCTCGTGGGGATTCGCGGCCGTAAGATTGGGCACAATCTCGCGCTCAAAACTATTTAAAAGATCCAAGCCTTCTTTTAACAGCGCTTCGCACTTGACGCCGCCGCAGTAGTTCTGCATCGCCTTAGCAATGGCCATATTCAGCTCTTTCCAGCCCATGCCGTCCCCCTCGTTGTATAAAGGAGCATACAGACGATCCTTTTCCGCCTGTACCGCTTCCTGGGAAAATTCCACCAGATCGGAAGCCGACGCATGATCCGACGCTTTTCTTCCCGCGTAATAGCCGGTGGCGCAAGCAAAACCGGCGCAGTCGGAGGCGTACAGCTGATCTCCCGCCGCATAGACGCCGTCGATATTCGTCATCAGATCCCAATCGTGCATGATGCCGCCGGGCGCGCCGAAAAACTGCCGCTCCTGCTCCAGAAAGCTGGCGGACTGCCAGCCGGTGCCGTAGCTCTGCAGGCAATGCACCTTCGGATCGAAGCCCCGCTCGGTATAATTCTGGTAAATGGGTACTTTCGTCTTTCCTTCTTCTCCCACCATCATTCCCCAGATCACCCGACGTTCGGCGTCCGGCATTCGGCTTAAATCCGCATAGAACGGAAGCTGATAGCCGCGCTTTGTCAGCTCCTCAAAATCCAGCGTTTCCGGGCCTCTGTATTCGTACTTCGGATTATCGATCACGCCGCCTTTTAAGAAAAATTTCTGGCCGGGCGCGGGATAATATCGTTCGGAAACGCTTTTCAGCTCCCTGCCGTCTCGATCCACATAAGGGATCTCCACGCCTCTGGCGTCCACCATCGTAGCTGCGTACCAGGTATTGTGATTATTGCCGGTGCCGTAGGGCGGAAAGCCCCGGCCCGCGGCAGAAAATTCTGCCCGGACATTTTTTTCCATCATCGTAAATTCTACGCCTGCCCGCCAGCCCATAGCATGGCCGCTGCCGATGCTCTGCATCGGGCGAAATTCACAAAGCCCCGTCAAATCCGGATCGAACAGCCATACCCTGGCCGGCCGGGACATGGTAAGAATCGTAGATTTCGCACGAAATACGTAGAATTTCCCCGTATGCACATCCATACCCATCGCGCCGGCGCCCCGCTTCTTTCCATTGGCGTCCTCGGTCACTAAAAGCCCCGTAGCCTCCGTCCGATCCAAAATCCGCACGCCCAGACGCTTTAATTCCTTTACAAGAGCCGGCTTAAAGGTGGAACCCCAGACGCGGATCGTAAACTTATTCTTATAGTCGTACGCAAACATCAGCTTTGTTTCGTCGTCCCGAAATTCGGCTCCGGCAAATTCTCCTTCCGTATCCCGGACTTTCCCGCCGAAGGTTTCCAGATCCAGCAATCGATCGTAACCTTCCCGACATTCGATATAATGGGCGATGCCGTTGCTATAACCGTCCTGCTCCCGCACGTACGCCCAGGCAATCTCTTCCGGCGTCACCTTCGAGCAGGGATTTGTACAGGCGGATTCCCAATGGTCGAAGCCCGTGCCTGCGGAGCCGCTCTTTTCCGTCGCGCCTTTTTCTACTAACGTCACGGACTGGCCCTTTCTAGCCGCTGCGATCGCCGCAAAGCATCCGGACAGTCCTCCGCCCAATACCAGCACGTCGCTTGTAATTGTTTCTTCCTGTCCAACCTCATTTTCATAAGGCCACAGATATTCTGATTGACTCATGACTACCTCCTCCATAAGAAGCGTCCTCCCGGCAGCTTTCTTTTTCTATACCTTCGTATGCAAAAAGGCTGCCGGAGGCAAGCTTTCTGTATATTACGGCGCCGCGGCCCTTTTGCAGGCTGCGTAATGCCCTTCTTTTATTTCTGACAGAGGGATATCCTCTTTTTTACATTCTTCGGCCGCCATCGCGCACCGGGCGGCGAAGCGGCAGCCAGGCGCTGGATTTACCGGACTTGTCACCTCCCCGGCCAAAAGCTTTCTCTCTTTCTTTCGAGACTCAATGCTGGGAATGGGAATGGCCTCCAGAAGCGCCTTCGTATACGGATGCTTCGGCTCGATGAAGATCTTTTTCGCATCAGCCTTTTCCACGCATTTTCCCAGGTACATGACCATAATTTCATCGGAAATGTGGCGTACGGCGGAAAGGTCGTGGGTAATAAACATATACGTCAGCCCCATCGTTTCCTGCAGATCCATCAGAAGATTCAAAATCTGCGCCTGGATCGATACGTCCAGCGCGGATACCGGCTCGTCGCAGACTACGAATTCAGGCTCCAGCACCAATGCCCGGGCGATACCGATCCTCTGGCGGCGGCCGCCATCCAGCTCGTGGGGATAAGCCATCGCCAAACGGCTGGCCAATCCTACGGTATCCATCATCTTATTGACCCGCTCGTCTACCTCTGCCCGGGAGGTGCAGACCTTATTGACCAGCAGTGGCTCCGCAATGAGCTGCCGCACGTTCATCCGACCGTTTAAGCTAGCGTAGGGATCCTGGAAGATCATCTGCATCTTGGGCCGGAGCTTTTTCATTTCCCGCTTGGGCATCTTCGCGATATCCTGCCCATGGAATAGAATCTCTCCTGCCATCGGGGTTTCCAGGCAAAGCAGCGTGCGTCCTAGGGTGGATTTCCCGCAGCCGGACTCGCCGACCACGCCCATGGTCTTGCCCTTTTCAATGGAAAAGCTCACGTCGTCCACCGCGTGGAGCATTCCCGAAGACGTCGTGAAGTATTTCTTTAGATGCTTCACTTCGATTAAATTTTCTCCCATCATTCTCCCCCCTTTGCCTTTTGATGAAAAAGATGGCACCGGATTTTATGCGCGTCGTCTTCCCACACCGGCGGCGCCTCTTTCTTGCAGATTTCCATGCACTGTCCGCACCGGGGCGCGAACCAGCAGCCTTCGGGCTTTACGGTTGGATCCGGCATCAGGCCCTCGATGGGCTGCAGCCGCCGGCTGTTTCCGGTCAGACTGGGCAGAGAACGGAACAGGCCTTCCGTATAGGGATGATGCTCCTTATCAGTAAAGATATCCTCCAGCGCGCCGTATTCCACGATTTTCCCGCCGTACATCACGCCTACCTTGTCGCAGGTTTCCGCCACGACGCCCAGGTCGTGAGTAATCATAATGACGGTCGTCTTATATTTTTTCTGCAGGTCGCGGATGATTGTCAATATCTGCGCCTGAATCGTTACGTCCAGCGCCGTGGTGGGCTCGTCGGCCACCAGAATATCCGGATTACAGATCAGTGCGATGGCGATCACCACTCTCTGGCGCATGCCGCCGGAAAACTGATGAGGATATTCCACCTTCCGCGCTTTCGGAATCCCCACCAGCTCCAGAGTTTCCTCCACTCTTTGCTCAATCTGCTTCTGGGTAAGCCCTTCGTCATTGTGCAGATACAACGCTTCGCCGATCTGCTGGCCGATGGGGAGCACGGGATTTAAGGCGGTCATCGGATCCTGGAAGATCATCGAGATCCGGCTGCCCCGCACCTTTTGCATTTCCTGCTCCTTCAGCTTCAGAAGATCCTGCTCTTTGAGAAGGATCTCACCTCCGGTAATCCTGGCGGTACGCTCCGGCAAAAGTCCCAGAATCCCCAACGCCGTGGTGGTTTTTCCCGCACCGGTTTCCCCCACCAGCCCCAGGGTTTCGCCCGCTTCCAGAGAAAAGCTGATGCCATTGACCGCATAGACGGTTTCCAGATCCGTTTTATATTGAATCGAAAGATTTTTTACATCCAAAACTGTTTTATTCATGTGTTTTCTCCTTCATTATACCGCTAATCCTTTAATTTCGGGTCCAGTGCGTCGGTCAGTCCGTCTCCTACCAGATTGAAGGACAGCGAACTTAGGATAATGAAGATTCCCGGAAATACCAGCAGATAGGGAGAAGTAAATATGTAGGTCTGGGCAGCGGACAGCAGCGCGCCCCATTCCGGCGACGGCGGCTGAATCCCCATGCCGATAAAGCTCAGGCCCGCAGCCGATAGGATCATCGAAGCGATGGACATCGTCGTATTGACAATGATCGGTCCCATGGCGTTGGGAAGCACGTAGCGGAAAATGATCCGCGCATTCGACGCGCCGTAGGAACGGGCGGCCTCCACATAATCCTGCTCGGAGGCCGTAAGCACTACCGAACGGATCAATCGGACGTTTCCCGGGATACAGGAGATGGTAATAGCGATAATTAAATTCCGCACGCTCGTTCCAAGGGCCGCCACAACGGCCAGCGACAAAAGGATCGGCGGTACGCACATGAACACGTCTACGATCCGGCAGATCAAATTATCCACCATGCCGCCGAAGTATCCGGCGCTGGCGCCTAAGATTGCGCCGCAGACCAGCGCCATCAAGCTGGTGGCCACACCAATAAAAAGGGAATAGCGAGAGCCGTGCACCACCCGTGCGAAAAGATCCCGGCCGAATTCATCGGTGCCGAAAAAGTGCGCCGTGGACGGCGTCTGCAGCCGTTCCACCCCCACCTGCTCCACACATTTGGAATAGGGCACAATCAGATCGGCAAAAAGCGCCATGCCCACTAGAAGAAGCAGAATGACCAACCCGACAACCGCCGATTTATTTTTCCGGAAGCGACGCCAAAACTCTGCGATCTGTTCCCATGTTCTGGAATTTTTCTTATTCACGACGCTTCCCCCCATTCTGATATTTTGCTTTAATCCTCGGATCGATAAAGGCGTAGAGAACGTCCACGATCAGGATGACCAGGCTAAAGAGCGCTGCCAAAAATAAAGTCGCCCCCATCACCACCGGGATATCCTTCTGACGGATCGCCGTCGTAATCAGCGTGCCCATGCCCGGCATCGCAAAGACCGTTTCCGCAATGATCGCACCGCCCAACGACGCGCCAAAATTCGTTCCCAGGGTCGTCACCACCGGCAGCATGGCGTTTCGCAATGCGTGCTTCCAGATCACCCGCTTCCCGGAAGCGCCTTTAGCCTTGGCGGTGCGGATATAATCCTGCCGAACGGTTTCCAGCATCGCCGATCTTGTCAGACGCAGAAGGCTGGCCGCCGAGCTCATACAAACAGTGATCGTCGGAAGGATGAAAGCCCTCAGGCTGTCCGCCCCGTAGGAAGGCAGGATCCCCAGCTTCATAGAAAAAAGCAGCATTAGCATCAGTCCCAGCCAAAAGCCCGGCACCGAGGCGAAAATCAACGCGATGACCACCAGACTCTGATCCAGGGCGGTGTACTGTTTCACCGCTGAGAGAATCCCAAGGACAATCCCGATAATAGCCGCCGCCGACATGGAAAAGACCGTCAGCCAAAACGTATTCGGGAATCTGGCGATAATGTCCTGGATCACCGGCTGCCGGCTCTGGTAGGACGTTCCCAAATCAAAGTGCAGCACCACGTCGCCGATATAGCTGAAAAATCTGACAAAAAAAGGCTTATCATACCCGAATTCCGCATTCAGCGCGGCGATTTCCTCCGGCTTCGCGGTAATTCCAAGGATAATGGAACCAGGATCGCCCGGCGTCAGCGAAAGAATCGTAAAAACGAGAAACGCCACGCCCAAAAGAACGGGAATCATGTATAATAAACGCTTTGCGACATATTTATACATAAAAAAACAAAACCTCCTTCCATCCGAAATGCCAAATAGCGCCTAACGCTTTTCGCATTTCGGTGCGTTTTCCACAGACGGCCAGAAGCCGCCGTGCATATTTCCCCAAAAAGGGGTATAAGAAGCCCGCATACGCGAAGCAAAAAAGACGTACCCGACATCCACCGGCCGGCAACATCGCGTATGCGGACTTACAATTCTCTTATAAAATCATTTTGCAGCCGTATTTATTTCCAACTGAAATTGTAGATGGAATAAAAGCCCTCGTAGGGGATTTCCTGGCAATCCAGGCTGGCGCTATGAGCGTACAGCTCCAACGGATTACACAGTACGGCGTAGATCGCCTCTTCCTGCGCTTTCTCAAAGATCTTATGGAAAATCTCTTCCCGGGCGTCCGTATCCGGTTCGGACTTTGCGTCCGCAAAGAGCTGATCCATTTCCGCGTCGGAATAACGAGCGTTATTGGCCGTGCCGATATAATCCGTCGTCAACGCCATGCCCAGCTCCTGGGTATCTCCCTCCAGCGTCATTTCCAGGGCAGTAATCATGAAATTGCCGCTGGTCAGATCGTCCAGATAAGCGTTAAATTCCTTTACATCGATGGTTGCATTCAAGCCTACGGCGGCCAGATCGCTCTGGATCACCGTCGCCAGGTCGGAATATCTCTCCGCCACCAGGATCGTCCCCAGATCGTACGGCGTCGTCAGGCCAGCTTCGTCCAAAAGCTCCTTGGCCTTTTCCGGATCATACGTATACTGCGTCTGATCGTCGGAATAACCGAAACGATCCTTGGAACAGATATTCGAATTAATTTCCGCCGCGTCGTTGTAGCAGACGGCCACAACGTTTTCCCGATTGATGGCGTAATTTACCGCCTGGCGTACTTTCACGTCGTCAAAATGCGCCTGCTCCAGATTCATTGGCACATAGACAAAGGAAGATTTTGCGATCTTTTCCACCTGGATCTTGTCGTCGCCGGCGATCTGCGCCAGCGTGGTGGACTCCACCTTTGCAAAATCCACTTCGCCGGTTTTTAGGGCGACGGCCGTGGTGGACTGATCCGGAATTACCTCGTAGGTGACATTTTTAATCGCCGCGGCGCCTCTGTAGTAATCCTCATACGCTTCCAGCGTGACCTTGCTCCCCTTTTCCCTTCCGGTGAATTTGTACGGGCCGCTGCCGATGGGATTATTGGCAAAGTCGTCGGCGGATTTTTCATAGTAGGCCTTCGAGCCGATATTTACTTGGCAGACCCCTAAGAAAAACGGCGCGTACGGCTCGTCCAGATGGCAGACCACTGTGTACTCGTCAGTCGCTTCTACGCTGGAAAGCCCTTCTACCTTGGAGCCCTGGTATTCGGAATCCATATATGTTTCCAGGGAAAACTTCACATCCTCTGCAGTCAGAGCGCTTCCGTCGTGAAACGTCACGTCGTCTCTTAAATGGAAGGTGTATTCTAAGCCGTCGTCGCTCATTTCGTAGCTTTCTGCAATCCGCGGCTCCGGTTCATGGGCACCGTCAAAGTCCATAAACATCAGCTTGTCGTAGATCTGGCTGATGACACGATCCTCGATATACGTATGCCAGTCGGACATATGCAGGGTATCTACATCCACGTCTGTGGCGATAACCAGCGTATCCTTTGCGGACGTGCCGCTCTCAGCCGGAGCTTCGGCGGCTTCTGCCCCATCGCCGCCCGCAGACGCTGCGTTTCCAGAAGAGGCGCTTCCGCCGCAGCCGGCCGCCGTTAAAGCCAGCAGCATCGCCATTACCATTGCCAGTTTTCTTTTCATTTCTTTTCGTCCTCCTTCTTGTGCTGTTACCGCTCACCTTGTATCCGGCAATGTGTTCCGTCCTATACAAAAAACGACGCATATCCTGGACTTCTCTGCAAAACACCTTGCAAACAGTAACTGTTTATTTCCCACGGGCTCTACCCGGTGAAAGCTTTAGAATGTAAATGTATAATTGGAAAAAGCCGTAAGCAAATCGACGCCGGCTTCAATATCCGCCTTGGACGCCACAGCGCTTTGGCAGTGCGGGTACCGGACGACCACGACGATCCCGCCGGCGCGTACGCCTGTGCCGGAAAGATTCATGCTGGACGCATCAGTGCCTCCCTGGTCGATCACTTCTTTCTGATAGGGAATGTGCTTCTCTTTACAGCAGTCCACCATCGCCGCCACGACGCCCTCGTAGCAGACTACCGACGGATCGCAAATCTTAATGCCCACGCCGTCGTCCACCGTATTGCTGCCCTCCAGATCACAGGGATAATCGTGAGCCGGCGTAATGTCCACCGCCACGCCGATATCCGGGCAGATCCTGGCCGCCGCGGGCTTAGAACCTCTGCAGCCTAACTCCTCCTGTACGCAGAACACATAGTAAATATCGTTTGGGCAACCCGTGTTTTCCTTTAATGCTTCCAACAGCATATAACAGCCGATCCGATCATCCAGACTCTTGGCGCAGATCCGGTCGTTAGCCAGCGGCAGGTATTCTCCCAGATAGCCGCAGGGAGATCCCAGGTCTACGTATTTCTTCGCGTCTTCTTTGGAGGTGGCGCCAATATCGATATAGAGCTTTCCAGCTTTGTTATCTGCTTCTTCGATTTTCCCCTCGCAGCTTACGACGCCGTTGACGCCGTTTCGAAAGCGTACCCGGCCGTTATAGGCGGAAGCCGTCCAGTTCCAGCCCAGATTGCATACCCGCAGCCGTCCGTCCGCTTCAATCTTCTTTACCATAAAACCAATCTCATCCATATGAGCTGCGTACATGATCTTCTTCGCATGAGCACCGCCGGCGCCTTTTTTATGTACGATCAAATTCCCGACGGCGTCCGTCTGTATATCGTCCGCATAAGGCGCGGCCTTTTCCCTGATAAATTCCCGGACCGCGCCTTCGTATCCGGCCACTCCCCAGAGCTGCGTCAGCTCCTGTAACAGCTTTTCATCCCTCAAAGCGATCGCCTCCTCGTCTTTGATGCACGCTGTACGTACATCTCGCTCGTCATTCCACGGAGTAAATAACAACTCCTTTTCCATTTTCTTTGTACAAAGTATAGCACACCCCATTCAATTTAGCAACATGCATTTTGCAAAATGCAAAATATTGGCGAAATTTCATGAAGATTCTTGACAAGTTTGTGATAAATTGCAATAATCAAAGCAGGAAATTCCCGAGATTGTAAAAAGACATGGCAGAAAACAGGGAGGAACAACCCCATGACATTAATTAAATCCACTCTTTCAGAGCAGATTTACCAGATACTTCGTTCGGATATTCTACACCAGAAAATACTTCTTGGAGAAAAGCTGACGTTAAAGAATCTAAAAGAAAGGTTTGAGGTCAGTTCCACCCCGATCCGCGAAGCCCTGACGCGCCTGACGGAAGACGGGCTTGTCAATTATTATTCCAATGTGGGCGTGAACGTCATTTCCTTTACCGAAAGAGACATTATAGAATTGTATCAGTTCATGGGCGATCTGGATCGTCTGGCCATTTTGTATTCTTCCGAGCACCCCGAACAGGCGCGCATCTGCGACGAGCTGGCGGCCGCCGTAGCAATCACGGGGGAAATTCCCGAAGAGGCCGCCGTTGGGAACGGGACTTTGAAACTATCCAAAGATCCCGTCTCATGGATCGAGAGCTCGGATCGCTTTCATCTGATTTTTTATGACTACTGCCGCAACCAGCGGCTGGTTTTGGCCGCGGAGAAGCAGCGCAGCCAGCTTACGATTTTCTCAAACCGGTACGGAACCCATACCCAGGCCCAAATCCAGATCAACGAAATGCATGTGGATATTTACGAGGCATATTACCGAGGGGACTATACAAAAGCCGGAGATTTGATGAAGGAACACCTGCAGGCGTCGTTGGAGCATGCGAAAAGATATCTGTGAAAAACGGCTGCCAAGCCTTTTGGAAGACTTGCGCAGCCGTTCTGTTTTGTTACATCTGTATGTACCGTACTCTTACTAATTCCGAATTTTTTTGCCGTCTGACGGACGGTTGCTTTCGTTTCAATAATATAACCGGCAATTTCCACTGCCCGCTCTTCAATATAATCTTTCACGGATAAACCCCCGAAGACACTGTTTTTTTATTATATGCAAAGAGATTCCCCTCTATGCAATCGCAGCCACGGGCCTTTTGCCGGCTCCCATGCCCTTAGTCGGGAAGCGTCTCCTTATTTTCCTTTGGCGGAAGTGGAAGATAGAAAAGCGCCGGTTCCTTTCTTTGCGCGCAGGTTTTCTGAAAGGCCGCTTTCGCCACCTGATAGATGGGCCCTCGAAAGGCTCTGGCCCGGACCGGGCAGCGATAGATACAGGCCCCGCAGGAAATACATAATTCCTTTTTCGTCTTCTGCGGAGCGTCCGCGGGAATCGCGCCTGTGGGGCAGAGCTTTACACATTGGCCGCATTTTATACAGGATTTATCCCCGCAGGGCCGCAGAGGAATACCAGACGGCTCCCGATACGGACGGTTTCCTGCGACGTTCAATTCTTTATCCCGGACGGCTTCCACATTTTCCAGGATTTCCTGCACCTTCCGGGAAAATCCATAGAAGATCTCTTCATCCTTTTCATCCGGCCTGCTGGCCGCTACTGTCGGAAAGATAGAATGCCGAGCGATAAAAGCGCCGGCCGCCACCGGGAAAAATCCCTGCCCGCACATAATATCCTGTACCTCCGCCAAGGCGTCCTCATAGTCTCTGTTTCCATATACAACAGCCAAAATCACAGGAGCGACGCCAGAAAACTGCCGCAGCATCGGAAGGCATACGGCGGGAAGCCGTCCGGCATAGACGGGCATTCCCACAAGCACAACGTCTTCCTTATCCACCTCTACCCGGGGAAGCTCTTTATTCTCCAGTAAGTCCCAGGTCTGCTTCTCCATAGGCAGCCCCTCGGAAATCAAGCTAACGATCCTTTTCGTCGTCCCGCCGGGACTAAAATAGATTTCATGCAGTTTTCCCATATGCCGCTCCTTTATCCGTTACTCTATTTCCAGCTCCATATCCGCGTCGGCGTCGTAGCCATCCTTCCCATCGGAGGTTACAAGGCTTTCTGTGACCTTGGCGTTTTCCATAATAAAGTCTCCCGCGATCATCACGCCCCAGGCCTCGTTCACCGCCTGCTCGCCATACTGCTCCTTTAGCTCCTCCAAGGTCAGGCCGCCCTGCTCCTGCAGGAATGCTTCCAATGCCTGCTGGCCCGCTTCGCTTTCGAAGGTAATCCCTTCCTTATCCAAAATCGCCTGAACGATCAGATTCTGCTTGACCATGGTTTTGGCGTATTCTTCCTTTTCCGCGTCGAAATCCTCCTGGGACATTCCCTGGGTCTGCAATAACTCGTCGACAGTCATTCCCTGCTGCTTGGCGAACTGTTCCATCAGCTCCTGGTATCCCTGCCGACCCTTTTCCAGATCCGCCTCGGGATACTCCTTAATCTCGCTGGCCTCGCTGACCTGGTTCCAGGCGTTGCTCTTTGCTTCGATCTGCGCGCTTTCCTTTCGCTGCGCCTGGTAATCCTTACGGATGCCTTCCTTATATTCGTCCACCGTCTGGTAGGACGTATTCTCCTTTACCCAGTCGTCAGTCATTTCCGGAGGACGCTTGATAGCGTTGACCTTCACATGGAAAACCACCGCCTGCCCGGCCAGCTCTTCGCTGGGATACTCTTCTGGGAAAGTCAGATTCAAATCCCTCTCCTCTCCCTTTTTTGCTCCGAGAAGCCCTTCCTCAAAACCTTCGATAAACGTGCCGCTGCCGATATTCAGATCGTAATCCTCTGCGGTTCCGCCGTCAAAAGCCACTCCGTCCTTCGTACCCTCGTAATTGATATTGGCGATATCGCCGTTTTCGATCACGGCGTTCTCGTCCTCCACCTCTTGGGCGTTATTTTCCATATCTGCCCGCAGCATAGCCTCCACCTGATCGTCGGTTACTTCTTCTGCGGCGGCCGTCACTTCAATCCCCTTGTAATCTCCCAAAGTGATATAGTTATCCATGTCGGCGGCGCTCACTGTCGTCAGACGCAACCCGGCGTCCTGGGCGGCCTCCTGCTGCACCTCCTGCTCCGGTTCCCCCGACGTATCCGCTTTGCCGCAGGCCGCGGCCAAAACTGCCATACAGGCCGTCAATGTAATGATTGCTAATTTTCTTTTCATAAAAAATCCTCTCTCCTCTATATATTTCGATTGCCGTTCAAGTCTCGGCCGCCCCCGCCCTACATAGGCTCCACCGGAGTCGGCCGCGCCTCGTCCCACACATCCGCCACATTAAACAGATCCGTCAGCATATCCGGATTGTAATACATCCGATAGCCGTCCAGATTCCTGCGCCCCTGGCGGAAGCTGCTGCCCGTGATCTGCACCCAATACTGGCTGCTGTCCACATTGCAGTAGTAATTGTACCCTCTTTCTTTATAATATGCAAACTTGGGATTCTCCCATGTATATTCCTGCCAGTCGCCGATATCGGCTCCGAAGGCAAAAATGATCACATCGGTCGCCCCCAATACCGGTGCTACAGTAGCTTCCCATTTTTCATTATCGGCCTGCAGCGTCTCCACCGGATCCGTCTCCGCGTTTCGATGGCCCCAGGTATGGCTGGCAAACTCCCAGCCGTTGGCCTTCATCGCATTGGCCACCTCCGTGGCCGCCGCTACCTCCGCGGCATAATCAAAATCTGGGTGGGCGTCCAGCCACGCCTGCTGGTATTCGTCCAGATTTTCCCTGGTCTGATAAGCCGCGTCGGTACGATACCCCAGCACGCCGTTATATCCGGTCATTGCCAGAATCCCCTTCCGACCCCGATAGGAAAAATCCGGATGCTCCTTAACAAACTCATCGATCAGCGGCACCATATCGTAATTGCCTACGGAAACAGAGCCGTCCGCTTCCACATATTCGTTCTTCACCTCGCCGTTTTCATCCAGAATCAGCCGGGAGGCCATGCCGTCGCCGTCCATATAATGATAGTAACTTACGTCGTCCTGGGAAAGCACAAAGGGAATCTTCCCCGGCGGCAGCCAGATGCTTCCCCGGCTCATCGTCCCGTCCTCGTTGACCGTGGCCATATCGTGTACGCTAACCATCACATAACCCTTCTCGTACATGCTTTGCGTAATCTTATGAAATTCGTCGATGGTCGTCATCACCTGATTATAGTCCGCCGTCTTATAATCTCCGTCAAACGCCAAAGCCGTATCCTTTATCAGTGTATGATAAAACACATGGGTAATCTGCTCCAGAGGATATTCCACGCAAGTCGCCTTTACCGCCTCATACCCCGCCACCGCTTCCTGCAGTTCGGCACTTTCGGCGTACTCCGACTGACTCTGCAAAAGCTCGATGGCCTTGTCATAATCGTACATGGCCGCCAGGCGATCCGCCTGCTGGCGCACGGTTTCCGGCTGAGCGGAGGCGGGCGTGTTCTCCCCTCCCGGCTCTTTAGCCTCCGTATCTTCCTTCGCTTCCTCCCCTTCCGCACGGCTGGTAAATTCCATATTCATGTTGCCGGCCTCCGGTTCCCGGCCGTCGTCTTGTCCGAACAGATCCTCTGCAAAGGGAAACAGAATTCCGCAGCCGCTCATCCCGATCAGAACGAAAATTCCGACGAAAGCCAGGACAAAAACAAGTCGTTTCATCGCACTAGAATCTCCTCTCTATGATAGTTGGCAGGACGCCCCTGCCACAGATAAAACTCTTTCTTTAGCATTCTCTGAATTTCCCTTCATTATCCTCATGGCTGGCGCATATATTTTGTCTGTCTTTGTCAAAATACGCACATAAGGCATTATAGCATATCCTCTATCCAATTCGCAATTTCCCGGAGCCGTGTTTTCCTAAAATTTTCTTGAAACTCCTTAAAAAATTCTAAAATCTACGCTGGCCTATCCGCCTGGCAAAATATTTTTCCATAAAACGAAAAAGCCCGGCGTCCATACGGAGCCGGGTAACGGGGAAAATCCCCTTTTCGTTATTTTCTGAAGCGTTTGAAAAAACCTTTTTTCTTTTGCGGCGCCTCCAGAGAGCTTCGAATACCCTTGACGCCGACGATGTACATTCCGCTGACTTCCGCCTTAACTTCCTTTTTCACAGGAATCAGATCAAAGATCTTTTCATCGCAGATCAGGGAGAGAATCCTCGGGCCGACCTTCGCCTTTACAATGGGAAGCTTGCTACGGCGCAAGAGCTTCGGCGTCTGATCAATCACCATCTGAGATAGCCCTGATTGATTCAGGGGCATTCGCTTTTTATCGATGATCAGCATGGAAACCGTCTGCTTCGTAGCTTCAATCTGTACCTGCTGCTCTTCCTGCTTCTTCTGGGCCTTCTTTCCCAGGAAATAAAGGACAACCATTGCGACGATCAAAATGATCAGTATGATCAACAATACCATCCAGAGTTTCATATACGACCTCCTTGCAAAATAAGAATGCACGCGATACGGGTGCATAAAAAACGCTCCCAGGAGCTTTTTGCCATTTCTTGTGTGTTTTATAGTAACATTTTTTATCGTAAAAAGCAATATGGAAAAGAAACGGTTCTATTTCTCCCGGGCCTCGCATATTCATATATAAACAGGAACTTTATGCCAAAGCACGCAGGAAGGAAACAAAAGGAATGAACAAAGTACAAAGAAGGAACGATCGGGAAATGGGCGAACGGGCACGGATGCTGGGAACAAGCCATATGATCGCGGCGCGCCAGGTAAAAAATATCCGCTGCGTAGGAGCGGCGGAAACTGGTGAAGACGGATTTTTACGCGCGTCTGTGCGCACCTGGCATCCGCTTCTTTTAAAGAGCGGCTACATCATCCAGGGAGACATCAAAAGCCGCCGAGACGTCGTTCTGGAAGATAAAAGCGTCGTCTGCGGGGATATCGTTTCCCTGGGCAGCATCTTCGTCGGCAAATCGGTGCGCGTCTACGGCTCCTTGCACGCGCGGAAAAACATCGTCATCCAGGACGACGCCATTATCGGCCGCCGGGAATTACCCCAGCAGGTCACGGCCGGGCAGCTTCTGAAAATCTCTGGGAAATGCAAAATCTACGGAACCGTCCGCGGGGAAAACACCCTGCTACTATAGAGAAGCGCCCCTGGGCGGCCGGTGGTAATATTCCCGGAAAGCTTTGTAAAAATTACCGCTGTCCTTATAACCGACGAGCCGCGCGACGGCTTCCACCGTCAGATCCGTCCCCTGCAAGAGCAGACGCGCCCGCTCCATCCGCTGGGTCAACAGAATCTCCGTAAAGGTCTTACCCAGCTCCCTGCGCAAAAGCGCGGAAATGTAATTCGGATGGTAGGAGAACCGCAGGGCAACGTCCTTTAGCGTCACGGACTCCAGATGGCCGCCGATATATTCCAGGATCTGCTCGGAGGGCCGCGCCGCTTTCGGCGCCGGAAAAAGCCTGGCATGCTGCCGGGCAATCTGTAGAAAAAATGCCAGCGCCAACGGACGCAGAATTTCCTGGGTATCTTCTCTTTTATCGGCGTATTCCACAACCATAATTTCCAAAAGGGATTTCAGCACGTCGGGATCCTCTGCCTGAAATCGGAAAAACGTGTCGGAAAACTGATTGGTGGAAGGCTCCAGGAAAAAACGGAACAACCGGGAATTGGACGAAACCATGGGCAAAAACGCCCGAAAGAACGTGCTCTTTTGCACCAGCAAGCCGATCAGCACGGTTTCCTGGTTATCAGGCGTACACAGGGCATGGCCGGCAAAAGGCTGACCGGCGTAGACCTCGTTTTCATGGATGGTCACCCGACAGCCGGATTCGGAGCCAAAGGAATCGTAGCTTCCCTTGTAGGCATAATTAAAATAGAAATAATCATGGTAATGGAACGGCTCGCCTGCGCCTTTACTCTTATGCACGGTAACAACGATGTCCTCTTTCGGATCGCCCGGCCAGTAAACGATCTTCTTCGACGCCTTTTTCGTCTCATGCTGGGACCAGTCCAGGCTATCATACCTCTCTTTTAAACACGCAATCGCCTTTTCCAGCGTTTTCTTTTCCATGCAGCCACCTCTTTTCTTTATTTTATCGCAAAATCTTACGATTTACCATACGATTCGTTATGATTTACGATGGTTTTTTGGCGGCGTTCGCCTTATAATAAATTTATAAGGAGGTACACACATGCGAGAGGAAAAAATTCAAAAAGCACTAGACAACTATTTTGAAAAGGGCTACACCTGTTCCCAAGCGGTTTTTTGCGCGTACGCCAAGGATATCGGCGTCGACGAGCGGACGGCTTATAGCCTTACCCAGGGACTGGGCGGCGGCGTGGGCGGTATGCAAAATATCTGCGGCGCCTTCTCCGGCGCAGTCCTCGTTATCAGCTATTATTGCTGCGGCGGCGCCATGGACGCATCCACAAAGGCGGAAAATTTCGAAGCTATCCAACAGGCGGCCGCGCTTTTCAAAAAGGAATACGGCTCCGTCATCTGCCGGGCCATCCTGCGGGGAGAAAAACCCCAGCCGCACAAATGCGGGGAAAAAATCGAAAACGCCGTCCGGATTATTGAAACGATTTTAGATAAGAAAGGCGAAAAAACATGCTGAAAAATATGTTTTCATTGAAGGGAAAAACCACGCTGATCACCGGAGGAAACCAGGGCATTGGAAAATGCATCGCGCGCTATCTGGCGGACGCGGGCTCCGACATCGTTATCTTTGATCTTAACGACGCTACCAAAACGGCGGAAAACATCGCCGAAGAATTCCAGGTGCGCGCTGCCGCCTACATCTGCGACGTCACAAATCCGACGATGATAAAGGAATGCATGAATGCGGCCGTCAAAAAAATGGGCGGACTGGACTGCCTTTTTAACAACGCGGGCATTTCCATCCACGGCGATACCATCGAAGCCAAGCCCGAAGACTGGCTGGCCGTTGTAAACGTAAATTTGAACGGCATCTACCATGTGGCTCAGGCCTTTGGACGGTATCTAATCACAAACGGGAAAAAGGGGACGATCGTCAATACTGCTTCCATGTCCGCTTCCATCGTAAATATCCCGCAAATCCAGCCTTCCTACAACGCCTCCAAGGCCGGCGTCGTCCATCTGACAAAATCTCTGGCCGTAGAATGGGCCGACAAAGGCGTTCGCGTCAACTGCATCAGCCCCGGCTACATGAAGACGGAAATGACCGCCCGGGAAACGAAAGAGCTGCGCGATCTGTGGATCTCCAAGATCCCCTTCGGCCGCATGGGCGAACCGGACGAGCTGGCCGGCGCCGTGATCTATCTTCTATCCGACGCTTCCACGTATACCTCCGGCTTGGACATGATCGTAGACGGATGCTATACGGTGGTATAAGCTTTGCTGTAAAGGCCGTGCATTTCTATTCCCAGCAAAAAGTAAATCCGGAAGCCAGAGCTCTTCCTGGCTTCCGGCCACACCTATGAAATCGCGCATCTATTTTTATAGAGAAAACCCAATTCTCCACCCTTAAAAATCTTTTCACTTCATATCCTTTTCTTTTTTTCATTCCACATCCGTCCTCCCCTTTCCCGCAAATTAAGATTGTGCGCCCGCTCCGTTTCATATATAATAATAGAAAAAACGTGCAACTTCCGATTTTTCCACAAGCAAAGGAGTACGGCTATGCAAAAGCAAAAAAAAGAACGATCTATCCCGCGGCTCTCCTGGAAGTCTTTTCCAATAAAGACGGCGTTGCTGGGCCTTTTTGTGGCGCTGCTTGCGGGGCTCCTCGGCGAAGTCGCCGGAAACTGGCGCACCATCGCCGATCGTAAAAACAGCGGCAGCGTCCTTTTGGATATGAAAAACGCGCAGGTGGAGGGCGGCAGGCTGATCGACGGACAAATCGTATCCGATGGGAAAAAGCTCTCGGTGACGTTTTCCTTTCCCCGGCAATACGTCCATAAGCTTTTCTATACTTATACGTCGCCGCTTCTAAACGTGGAAGGGGACGTGACCGCCACCGTCCTTGACAGCTACGGCCAGACGGTAAAAAAGACGTTCCCGGAGAAAAACAGCCTGCTTGGCACCAGCTCTGTCGTACGCGTAAACGCCGCCACTGAAAAGATCCAACTGAAATTTTCCGGGCCTACCGACGGCTTTGCGATTACCTCTTTTGGCGTAAGCGACGCGCCCTCCTTTTCCAAGATCCGATTTTTGTACTTCGCTCTTGGAGCGCTCCTGATCTACCTGTTGTTCGTCTGCCGAAAAACTGTAGCACAGTATCCGGAACGACTGTTCCTTCTGATTGCCCTTCCCATAGGCCTCCTCACAATCCTGGGGCTTTCCCCCAGAGAAGCTGGCTGGGACGAAAGCATCCACTTTTACCGGGCGTATTCCCTGCTCTACGATCTTTCGGGCAAGGATACGATTCCCATCAGCGAGCATCGCTTCAACTATCTGGACGTGGGCGCGGCTAACGAGCCGTTCTATTTTCCCAGAAGTCAGGAGGAAAACGCCCAGGAGCGCGCGTATGGCGACGAGGCAAGAGAGGCCCTTACCGAACAGCCGGCCAACGGCCTCCATCTGTACAGCGTCGCCTACCTGCCCCAGACCTTATTTTTAGCCGTTGGACTGGCCCTTCGGCTGCCCTTTTGGATCGTGACGGCCCTGGGCCGGGCGGGCAATCTGCTTTTCTATTGCCTGCTGACGTATTTCGCCCTGCGGCATATGAAGCGTGGAAAATGCATTCTCCTGATGGTGGCGCTATTTCCCACTTCCCTGTTCCTGGCGTCCACCTTTTCCTACGACGCCTTCATAAACGGCTGCTTTTTCCTGGGAATCTCCTACCTGCTGGGCGAGCTTCTGGAAACGAACCGGCCTCTATCCTATCGGAATCTGGGGATTTTCATCGCCGCCGTCGTCCTGGGCTCCATGCCCAAAGCCGTCTACATCCCGCTGCTGCTTCTAGGGCTTATGATCCCGGCCAATCGCTTCCGCAGTCAGCGAGAGGCCTGGATCTACCGGGGAATCCTGCTGTTTTTCGTACTGCTCCTTCTTAGCACCTTTGTGCTGCCGGCCGCCGCGTCCACCGACGCTCATAGCGACCCCAGAGGGGGCGACACCAGCACCGCCCGGCAATTGGCGCTGATTCTTGCCCATCCCGTCGGCTACGCGAAGCTGGCCCTTCGCTCCATGCTTGATACGCTCTATCCGTATCTGGTGGGGCCGGGAGTGGCCGGGAACCTGGCGTACCGGGGCTATCTGCGCTTCGGCGACTGGATCTGCCCGTTTATCGTAACCGTCGTGCTGCTGGATTCTTCCCGGCCAGGCCCAAGCGATCTGCAAAAAAAGCAAAAGCTTTTCACCGCCCTTTTGCTGTGCGCCGTAGCCGGCCTGATCTGGACCGCCTTGTACTTAAGCTTCACGCCGGTGGGCCTTATGCAGATCAACGGCGTACAGGCCCGGTATTACCTGCCCCTTCTGGTGCCCTTTTACCTGCTTTTCTCCGGGGACTTCGCCAGCGTGCGCCTGCCGGATGAAACACTGCACCGCCTGGTGCTGGGAGGCAGCCTTTTCTTCCTCCTGGACGGCCTGTGGATGGGCGTGGTCTCCATGTGCCTATAAAATCTGTACAGGTGAAAAGCAAATTTTCTCCTCGCCGCCGGCAACCTTCCTGCATGCTCAGGCATCCCGGCGCTGTTTGGCCAAACCGCAGGGCAAAGCCCTTGAATCCGGGGTATTTCGGTGTTATAATAGCTGTACTATGCCAAAGACTGGAAATAAAACCAAAACGGAGGAACCGAATGAAGACTTATCTGGTAACAGGAGGCGCCGGTTTTATCGGCTCCAACTACATTCACTATATGTTCGAAAAATATGGGGACGACATCCGCATCCTCAATGTGGACAAGCTCACCTACGCGGGCAACCTGGAAAACCTCAAGGACGTCCAGGATCGTGAAAACTACACATTTATAAAAGCGGATATCTGCGACAGCGCGGCGATCGAAAGGATTTTCCAGGAAAACACCGTTGACCGGGTGGTGCATTTCGCCGCGGAAAGCCATGTGGACCGAAGCATCAAGGACCCGGAGGTCTTTGTAAAGACCAACGTGCTGGGGACGCTGGTGCTCTTAAACGCGGCCAAGGCCGCCTGGGAGCTGCCGGACGGCTCCTTTATGGAGGGGAAACGATTCCTCCATGTCTCCACGGACGAGGTGTACGGCTCGCTTTCCGAGGAAGGGGAATATTTCTACGAGACTACGCCCTACGACCCGCACAGCCCCTATTCCGCCAGCAAGGCGTCCTCAGATATGCTGGTGAAATCCTACATGGATACGTACCGCTTCCCGGCCAATATCACGAACTGCAGCAATAATTACGGCCCCTATCAGTTTCCGGAAAAGCTGATCCCCTTAATGATCCACAACGCGCTGGCCGGAAAGCCGCTCCCCGTCTACGGCGACGGAAAGAACGTCCGGGACTGGCTCTATGTGATGGATCATGCCAAGGGCATTGACCTCGTGATGGAGAAGGGCCGGCTTTTCGAGACCTATAATATCGGCGGCCATAATGAAAAACAGAACATCGAAATTATCCACATCATCCTGGATACCTTAAAGGAACTTCTTCCCGAGGGCGACGAACGTCGGGCGCTGGTCAGCGAAAAGCTGATCACCTATGTGACCGACCGTAAGGGTCACGACCGCCGGTACGCCATCGCGCCGGACAAGATCCGCTCGGAAACCGGCTGGGAGCCGGAAACGCCCTTTGCCGAGGGCATTAAGAAGACCATCGCCTGGTATCTGGCCAACGAACCGTGGATCGAAAACGTCACCAGCGGCGATTATCAGAAATATTACGCGGAAATGTACCAGAACCGATAAGCCGCCTATAGGAGGATGCTATGAAAGGAATTATCTTGGCCGGCGGGTCGGGCACACGGCTGTACCCGCTGACAAAAGCCGTTTCAAAACAGATTTTACCGGTATACGACAAGCCGATGATCTATTATCCCTTATCCACGCTGATGCTGGCCGGCATCCGGGAGATTCTGATCATCTCCACCCCCAGGGACCTGCCGGTCTTTCGGGAGCTTTTAGGAGACGGCGCTCAGCTTGGCCTGCGCCTTTGCTACGCCGTACAGGAAACGCCCCGGGGCTTAGCCGACGCCTTTTTGATCGGCGAGGAATTTATCAATGGAGACAAGGTGGCATTGGTCTTAGGGGATAATATCTTCTACGGCCAGAGCTTTTCCAGAGTCCTCCTTCGGGCGGCGTCCCTAAAGCGCGGCGCGGTGATCTTCGGCTATTACGTCCGTGATCCCAGAGCCTACGGCGTGGTGGAATTCGATACGGACGGCAGGGCCCTTTCTATAGAAGAAAAGCCCCAAAAGCCCAAGTCCAATTACGCGGTGCCGGGCCTTTACTTCTACGACGAGGACGTGGTGGAAATCGCCAAGCAGGTAAAGCCTTCCGCCAGAGGAGAAATCGAGATCACCAGCGTCAATATGGCTTATCTGCAGCGGGGCGACTTACAAGTAGAAACTCTGGGCCGTGGCTTCGCCTGGCTGGATACGGGCACGCAGGACTCCCTACTGGACGCGGCGGACTTTGTCGCCGCCTTCCAAAAGCGTCAGGGCCTTTACATTTCCTGTATCGAAGAAATCGCCTACAAAAGAGGCTTCATCACCAAAGAGCAGTTGATCGAGCTTGCGCAGCCGCTTCTGAAAACCCCCTACGGACAGTATATGGTGGAGGTGGCCCAGGGGCTTTGATATGTACTCTCAGAATCTCTTTGTGCCTGATTTTGCGAGATGATTTTTTGTCAGATGTGCACAAATTTATGAGGCGTACGTGGAACGTACGTTGATGAAATTTGCGTGCATCTGGCGGAAAATCAACCGCAAGGGCAGGTGCAGGAGAGATTCCGAGCGTACATTTGATAAATAAAGGAGGTATGCCCCGCGTGGCCGGCGGCATAGAAGAATTATGGGAAAAATCACAGTAGAAACATGCGACATCGAGGGCCTAAAGGTCATCACGCCGGCCGTCTTCGGAGACGACCGGGGGTACTTCATGGAAACGTATCACTACGAGGCCTATAAGGAAGCGGGTATCCCGATGGAATTCGTGCAGGATAATCAATCCAGCTCCCGCGGCGGCGTCCTTCGGGGGCTGCATTTCCAGATCCGCTTTCCCCAGGACAAGCTGGTGCGGGTGCTCTCCGGCGAGGTCTTCGACGTGGCGGTAGACCTTCGTCCCGACTCCGCGACCTTTGGGAAATGGTTCGGCGTCGTTTTATCCGCCGAAAATAAAAAACAGTTTTTCGTCCCAAAGAATTTCGCCCACGGCTTTTTCGTGCTGTCGGATTACGCGGAATTTGCCTACAAATGCACGGATTTTTATCATCCCAACGACGAAGGCGGCCTGGCCTGGAACGACCCGGACATCGGCATCAAGTGGCCGATTCCAAAGGGGGTGCAGCCGCTGCTTTCCGAAAAGGACAAAAAATGGGGCGGCATCCGCACCTTTTCGCCGGCGGGGGCGCTCCATGAACAGTAAATCTCGGCTAGCCCGGCTGGGAGGAGACTGGCGGCTGGTCGCCTCTCTGGCGAAAAACGATTTCAAAACAAAATACGCCGGCTCCTACCTAGGGATTATCTGGGCCTTTATCCAGCCCGTAGTCACGATCATGGTTTACTGGTTTGTTTTTACCGTTGGCTTAAAAAGCGGCAATGTGATGGACTATCCCTTCGTATTGTATCTCATTTCCGGCATCGTGCCCTGGTTCTTCTTCCAGGACGCTCTAAACGGCGGGACAAACGCTCTGCTGGAATACAATTACCTGGTAAAAAAGGTGGTCTTTAAAATCAGTATCCTGCCCATGGTCAAGGTACTCTCCGCCATGCTGGTCCATGTGTTTTTCATGGCCTTCGCCCTGGTGGTCTGCGCCTGCAACGGCTATCCGCCCACGCTCCACACCTTGCAGATCTTCTATTACACCGGCTGCACCTTCGCCTTTTCTCTGGCGCTGGCCTATACCACCAGTGCGGTGGTAATCTTTTTCCGGGATCTGACGCAGGTAATCAATATCGTGCTCCAGGTGGGCATCTGGATGACGCCGATTATGTGGGACTTAAGCCGCCTAGCCGACCACCCGCTGGTAATGCAGCTCTTTATGCTC
>CAOJIB010000018.1 GCA_948436455.1 uncultured Blautia sp. | reverse complement strand
GCCGGTCACCTCCTCCCCTATTTTTGGCTATCTATTTCCCGACAGCCCCTTTTTCGTTCTGTACGCAAAAGGGCCGCCGCCCTCTTTCGTCGCATAGGACAAGCTCTTCGTCCATAGGATACTAGAGAGAATTTCCCATTGGAAAGGAGCTTTCGATGTCTTCCAGAAAAATACCAAAAAAGCTTCTCGCCCCTCTTTTGCTTCTCGTCCTATTCCTTGGCATCGGCGCAGGATGGATTTCCCAAAACGTACTGTCCGAAGACGCCCGTTTCCAGCGATATACCCGGCAGTTTTTCTCTCAGGAAATCAGCGGAAACACCTTGAATCTGCATTATACGCTGGCGCACCCGGAGGATTACGGCATCGCGCCCGCTTCCGTTACCCTAGGCGGCGTCTACGAAAAAGACCCGGCGGCATCTCGCCAGACCCTGGCCCAGTACATACGAAAGCTTTCCGCTTTCTCCCCCGAAAAGCTTTCCAGAGAGCATCAAATCACTCGGGATATGCTGCTGCTTTACTTCAAGACCGAACATTCCCTGGGAGAAAACTATTTGCTGGAAGAAGTTCTTAGCCCCAGCCTAGGCATCCAGGCCCAGCTTCCGGTGCTTTTGGCAGAATATACCTTCTACGACGAACAGGACATTCTGGACTATCTGCAGCTTTTAACCTGTGTCGACGACTATTTTCAAAGCGTCCTGACCTTTGAAAAAAAGAAATCCGACGCTGGATATTTCATGAGCGACGCGACGCTGGACCGGGTTGTCGAACAATGTGAAACCTTTCTGGCTGCCCGGGAAGATTCTTACCTGGAAGCAATCTTCGAGGAAAAGCTGACAGACTTTCCGGGTCTTTCTAAAGAAAACCGCGCCAAATACCAGCAGGCGCATCAACGCATCCTTAAAGAGCATTTCTTTCCCGCCTACGACGCCCTGCTGCAGGGCCTAAAAGCCCTGCGCGGTACCGGAAAAAACGAAAACGGCCTATGCTATTTTGACCATGGCAGAGAATTTTACCAGTATCTCCTCCATAGCCAATGCGGCGTATACACCACTGTAGAAAAGGTCTGGAAGCAGCTGTACACCCAATTGATCCAGGATTCCGCGGCCATTACCCAGCTTCTTTCCCAATCTTCGGGGCTTTTAGACACCTATGCCGAGGATATTCCAGCATTCTCTCCCGCCGACGCCGTCAAAGACTTAAGCACCCGCTGCCAACAAGATTTCCCCGCGCTGCAGTCGGCCTCCTATCAGGTAAAATACGTGCACGAATCTCTGGAAAAATTTTCCAGTCCTGCCTTTTATCTGACGCCGCCCATTGACACGAATTCTCCCAATACGATCTATATCAATAAAAGCAGCCAGACCACAAATCTGGATCTTTTTACCACGCTGGCTCATGAAGGTTTTCCCGGCCATCTCTACCAAACGCTGAGCTTTTCCAGGCAGAATCCGGAGAGCATCCGTCACCTCTTAAGCTTTGGCGGCTATATCGAGGGCTGGGCTACCTATGCGGAATCCTATGCGGGCCAATACGCCGGAATCGACGAAGACGCCGCGACGCTCCTCTGGCTGAACCGCTCTATCAACCTATGTATCTATTCCCTCCTGGACGTGGGCATCCACTACTACGGATGGACACAGACGGACGCCGCAGGCTTTTTAAACGCCTTCGGCATCCGGGACGTCGCCGTCATCGAAGAGATTTTCCAGTACATCCTGGAAACGCCTGGAAATTACCTGAAATACTATGTGGGCTGTCTGAATTTCCTGGATCTCAAGGAGCGCTATCAAAAGCAGACAGGCGACGACTTTGATCTGGTCGACTTTCATCAGAAGGTATTGGCCATCGGGCCGGTACAGTTCCCGGTACTGAAAAAATATCTGTTAAAAAATCCTTCTTAAAAAACTGCCGGCCGCCTTTTAATAACCTTTGCAGACGTCCACCCAGCCCGTCGGCTTGGCATACTCTTCCAACTCCGGAATCGTCAGCTCAATCGCACTGTTGGAGCTGCCGCAGGCTGGAAAAACCGTCGAAAAACGCTGCAGCGACACATCCAGATAAATCTCCACGCCTTCCTTTACCGCAAAGGGGCACACGCCGCCTACTCCGTGGCCAATCAGCTCTTCCACTTCTTCATAGGAGAGCATTTTCGCTTTTTTGCCAAAGCGTTCCTTATATTTGTGATTGTCAATCTTCGCGTCTCCGGCGGCCGCGATCAGTATTGCGCGGCCGTCCAGCATAAAGGAAAGCGTCTTTGTGATCCGCTGGGGCTCGCAATGCAGCGCGGCGGCGGCCAGCTCCACCGTGGCGCTGGACACATCAAATTCCTGAATACGTTCTTCCATACCGTAAGTTCTGAAATATTCTCTGACTCTCTCGATAGACATTTTTCATTTCCTTTCCTAGATTTTCTTCCTTTATGGGAAATATCATAGCATACCAAGGAAAAGAAAAAAAGCAGTAAAAAAGCTCGGGCGGATTTTGTCTCCCTCGGATTTCTTCCGGTTGTCTGAAAATTTGTCCAAACGTCTTGCTTCTTCGGCCTGAATCGGTTACTATACTTTTAGCGTCCTCTATAGGAGCAAAAAACTTTCGACACAGATACATTATGAAAAGAGGTTTCTCATGGATATTATTACGGCAATCATGAACAGAAGAAGCATCCGCAAATTTACAGAACAAGAAATCAGCGATGCCGACGTTACGACAATCCTAAAGGCCGGCATGGCGGGGCCCAGCTGTGTAAATTCCCGGGACTGGTCCTTTCTTGTTGTGAAGGATCCCAATACACTGCAAAAAATGGCCGACGCCAACGGCCAATACGCGCAGCCCCTGCGGGGCGCCCGCTTAGGCATCCTGCTGTGTGGCGATCTAAACCGGGCGTTTCCACCGGCAAAGGATTACTGGATCGTAGACGGCTCCATCGCCGCGCAGAATATGATCCTGGCCGCCAAAGGACTGGGAATCGGCAGCGTATGGCTGGGCACCTGGCCCGAGAGCGGGCGAATGGAAAAGCAGCGCCAGCTGTTCTCTCTTCCTGAGGAAATCATTCCCCATTCCATCATCGCCTTCGGCTACCCGGCCGAAGAGCCAAAAGGGCCCGCACATCCAGAATGGGAAGAAGACCGGGTGCACTTTGAGAAGTGGTAAAAAATAGAGCAGGGGAAGCTTTTCGCTTTGATTCATAAAGCGAAAGGCTTCCCCATTTGTTTTTTCATATTTTGCCCAATTTCCGAAAAAGACGGCCTTATTCCGCTGTATCCTCTGCCCCTTCTTCGGTTTCGGCTTCTTCTTCTGTTTCTACCTCTTCTTCTGTTTCAGCTTCTTCCTCAGCCACTTCCGTCTGCTTCTGCACGTAGGCGTCTTTCGAGGTGATCTCTATACCCGCCAGTACTTTTTCGTTCATCTGCAGATCCGCTGCGTCATACCACTCCTGGGTGGTGCTGCTAAACAGCTCGTCTTCCCTTTCCCCGAGAATCGTTTCCTTTTCCCGCTCGGTGGCCTCTTCATCGAAGCGTTGCTCCAAGCGCACGATATAATAGCCATCCTCTCCCTCAATCAACGAGGAATTAACCTCGCTATCCTTTAAATCTGCGACGCCATCCTTTAAGGCCTGCTCTACCGTATCGTCTTCTTCATCATTGGCGGAATAATGGACATTCGAGGTAACGCTTTCCTCATCCAGCTCCTTGGCAATCGATTCCATATCGGCCTCCGCCGTTGCCAAAACTTCGTCCAGAATTTCCTGCGCCAGTTCCTTTTTCTCCGCCTTTACCCCATCGTCGGCGTCCGCGTCATAGGATACCTTTGTATAGGTAATCGTCGTCTGCTGCGCTTCCTCGTCGCTGACCTCCGTATCCACGTCCTTGATAATCTCTTCGCGCATCTTTTCTTGGTACGCGGACAACTCCAAATACCCTTCCACGTCTTCTTTAGAAACGCCGATTTTCTTCAATACTTCCTGATCGTTGCCGTCCATGAAAGCCTGCGTGGCCTCGGTGATCTTCTGCCGATCCTTCTCGCTTAGAGAAATCTCCATTTCCTGGGCCTTCTGGCGAAGCACGCACATCTTCTGAATCTGCTCGACCGAATCTTTTACCACGCTGTCTCCATAGGTTTCGCCGGTTTCCTCATCTTCTATATTGTCCCAGAAGCTGCCGCTGGTATCTCCCATCATGCTTCCGTAGAAGCCGCCAATCTTCACCTGCTGGTATCTGGCCAGAAGGCTGACCATCCCCAGAGAAATTTCTTCTCCCTGTGCGGTGGCGGCCGTCTGGGTTCCGTCTATGCTCTTTGCACAGCCGGCAAAGGCGGTCATACAGAAGACGCCCAGCAGCGCTCCTGCGAAAATCCTCTTTCCGAATTTCTTCATGTTCATTCTCCTATCTTTCCTTTTTGTCGCAATTTCTCCTTTGTGCATGGGTTGCGTTTGCCTGAAATCACTTCTTATGAGTATATACGTTTTTGAGAAGAAGGGCAAGCCATCCCCGAAAATTTCAAAAAAATTTCATAACTATCAGCCTGCAGCACAGGTAGCAACCAGCAGCTTTGACCAGCCAAGAATCAAGCCTCTTTGCCGCAAAGCAAACTTTCAATAGGCCAGATTTCATACACTACTCCTCCGCCATCGCTCCGATCTCCGTCAGCAGTTTTTTCAGCTCCGGCAGGGGCTTTTTCTTCCACTGGAACCAAAAGACGGGCGTCTCCTCTGCCTTAAAGCGCAGCCGGCGGGGATATTTTTCCAAAAGCGCCGGGATCTTAGCCGGATTGATCTTGGCCTTTGGATACATGAAAAGCCTGATCTGGCCGCCCTGCTGCTTTACCTCTGTCATCCAGGCTTTGTGCGCCAGCGCCTTTAAATCTGCAATGGCTAGGAGGTTCAAAACGGCTCCCGGTGGATCGCCGAAACGATCCAGCAGCTCTTCGAGCATATCCTCGTATTCCTCCTGGCTCTCCATACCGGCAATCCGCTTATAAATATCCAGCTTCTGAAATTCATTGGAAATATAAGAGTCCGGGATATAGGCGTCGATATCCATATCCACAGCCGTTTCAAAATCCTCTCCCGTGCGGACGCCTTTTTCCGCCTTCACCGCTTCATTGAGCATTTTACAGTACAAATCGTAGCCTACCGCCTCCATCTGACCGTGCTGCTGCGCGCCTAAAAGATTGCCGGCGCCGCGGATTTCCAGATCCCGCATCGCGATCTTAAAGCCACTGCCAAGATCCGTATATTCCCGGATGGCCGAAAGACGCTTTTCCGCCGTTTCCTTTAGCATTCGGTCCTTTTTATACATCAAAAACGCGTAGGCCGTCCGATTGGATCGTCCGATCCGCCCTCGGAGCTGGTACAGCTGGGAAAGGCCGTAGCGATCGGAATCCTGAATAATCATTGTATTGGCGTTGGAAATATCCAGTCCCGTCTCTATAATCGTCGTAGAGACCAGCACGTCGATCTCGCCGTTGATATAATCTACCATGATCTTCTCCAGCTGACGCTCCTGCATCTGCCCGTGGGCGTACGCTACATGCGCGTCCGGCACCAGCTTGGCGATCCGTCCAGTCACGTCGGCGATATCCTGTACCCGGTTATAGACGTAGAAAACCTGGCCGCCCCGATGCAATTCCCGCAGGATCGCCTCCCGGACCGTTTCCTCGTCGTATTCCAGCACATATGTCTGCACGGGCATCCGATCCATAGGCGCCGCCTCGAGCACACTCATATCCCGGATTCCGATCAAGCTCATATGCAGCGTCCTGGGAATAGGCGTAGCGGTCAGCGTCAGTACATCCACATCGTTTTTCAGCTTTTTGATCTTTTCCTTATGAGCTACGCCGAAGCGCTGCTCCTCATCGATAATCAAAAGACCTAGGTCTTTATACTGCACATCGCCAGAAAGTACCCGATGCGTGCCGATCACCACGTCTACCCAGCCCTTTTTCAGACCTTCCAACGTCTTTAGCTGCTCCTTGGGCGTCCGAAAGCGGCAGAGAAGCTCCACCTGCACTGGAAAATCCTTCATCCGCTGGGTAAAGGTATTATAATGCTGCTGAGCCAAAATCGTCGTCGGTACCAGATAGACCACCTGCTTCCCCTCCTGGATGGCCTTAAAGGCCGCCCGGATGGCGATCTCCGTCTTTCCGTAGCCCACATCGCCGCAGATCAGCCGATCCATAATCTTGGAGCTTTCCATATCCCTCTTCGTATCTTCGATGGCCGCCAACTGATCCTCCGTTTCCTCATAGGGAAACATTTCCTCAAATTCCCGCTGCCAGACGGTATCCTTGCCGTAGGCGTAGCCGTCCTTCGCCTGACGGGCCGCATAAAGCTGCACCAGATCCCGGGCGATGTCCCGCACCGCGCCTTTGACCTTCGTCTTTGTCCGACGCCATTCCTGGCCACCCAGCTTATTCAGCTTCGGATGGCCGGCGCCGGCGTCCGCATATTTTTGCAGCAGATCCAACTGCGTCGCCAATATATACAGATGACTGCCGCCCTGGTATTCGATCTTGATATAATCCTTGACGATCTTGTCCACTTCCACCTTTTCTATGCCCCGGTAAATGCCTAAGCCATGGTTTTCGTGAACCACGTAATCTCCGACGGAAAGCTCGGCAAAATCCTGAATCCTCTGGCCGCTGTATTCCTTTTTCTTCCGCCGCTTTTTCTGCTCCCGGCCGAAAATGTCCGTCTCGGAAATGACTACAAAGCGGATCATGGGATATTCAAACCCCCGCCGGGCGTGGCCATAGAGAACCAGGACTTCTCCCGGTTTTATTTCTCTTTCGGCGTCCAGACTATAAAAGCTATTCAATCCCTCGTCCTGTAAATCCCGAGCCAGCCGCGCAGCCCGGGTCCGGGAACCGGATAGAAGCACCACCCGGCAGCCGGACTGCTTCCAGTAGTGCAGATCCTTAACCAACAGATCGAAGCTGTTGTTGTAGGAGCTAATCGACTTTACCGTAAGCTCTTCCCGAGCCTGAATATTCCAATCCGTCCGCCCGGCGTCCATTGTACAGATCCCCACGCAGTTGCGCTGATTCAGCTCCTTTTGCACCAACGGGTATTCGCAAAGGAGCCCTGCAAAGAGCTGCTTCCCCTTTTCCTTCCTGTTTTCGACGCTGCTTTGAAATTCTCTTTGTACCTCCATCCCCCGCTCTGTCAAACGTCCCGGCTCATCCAGCAGAATCAATGTCTGCTCCTTCGGAAAATAATCCAGCAACGTTACGCTGCCTTCTTCTTTGTACGACTCGCCGGCGGGATAGATCAAAATCTTATCCAGACTTTCCAGAGAACGCTGGCTTTGCACGTCGAAACTGCGGATAGAGTCCACCTCGTCGCCCCACAATTCCACCCGCCAGGGATTTTCCTCCGTCAAAGAAAAGATGTCGATAATGCCGCCCCGGACGGCGAACTGCCCGGACTGCTCCACCTGACCCGTCCGCTCGTAGCCAAGAGCGGCCAGCCGTTTTGTCAGCTTTGCCAGCTCTACCTGGCTATCCCCGTCCAGCAAAAGGATCTCCCGCTCGATCTCCGGCAGCGGACGCAGCCGATCCATCAACCCGTCGATGCTGGTCACTACGGTGAGCGTCTCTCTTTCCAGCAGCGCTTTTATCGTCTGCATCCGCTGCTTCACCAGCAAATTCCCGTGAATATCCGCCTGAAAAAACAAAAGATCCTTTGGCGGATAGAAGAGCACTTCCGGATCATACAGACGATAATCCTCGCAGATCTCTCTGGCCCGTTTCTCATCTTCCGCCACCACCAGACGGCAGGGAAAAAAATCAGAAAGCCCATACATCAGATGGACTTTCTGAGACTCTATGCAGCCGGACACCTGCAAAATCCCCCGGTTCTTTTTCAATCTGTGACAAATTTCCTCATACCCTGCCATTTCCCGCAGGGGCTTTGTCAATGCCCGCATATATCCTCCATGTAGCCGGCGCCTGGCGCCTGCTTTTGATACATTCGTATACAAAAAGACTGCCGGTGACAGGCTTTCTGTATGACTTAGTGCGCAGAAGAATCTGCCGGTGGCAAATTCTTCACATTATACAGGTTCATCGCCGCATCCACGCCGTTTTCCAGAATTTCTTCCACCGCATGGGCGGCCCTTTGAATGGCTTCGTCTACGGCCTTTCGCTCCTCCTTCGAAAAGCGCCCCAGCACATAGTCCGCCAGATCCCAGCCGGACGGCTTGGCACCCACGCCGATGCGGATGCGGATAAATTCCCTAGTCCCTAGCTTGGCGATAATATCCTTCATACCGTTGTGCCCGCCGGCGCTTCCCTGCTTGCGGATACGGATCTGCCCCGGCTCCAGATCAATGTCGTCATAGATCACAATGAATTCCTTGGCCGGATCGATTTTAAAATAGTCCGTCATGGAACGAACAGGCGCTCCGCTGGCGTTCATAAAGGACAACGGCTTCATCAGAAGAACCTTCTCGCCACCGATGATTCCCGTCCCGTACATGGCGTTGAATTTCACGCCGCTTTGGGGAATGCGGTGCGCCTCGATCAGCTCATCCACCGTCTCAAATCCCATATTATGCCTTGTCTTTTCATACCGCCGCCCGGGATTTCCCAGGCCCGCTACTATATACATACGCTCTCCTCGTCAGTCAAAATACACCATTTCCTCTGAAAGCGGCGCGCATCCTTCCACGGCGCTGGCGTAGAGCACCGGTCCGTAACCGCCGTAAGCCGCCTGTGCTTCCACCGCCACTTTCGCCGTAATCTGCACCCATTCTCCTTTGGAAAGTTTCATATCTGCGGGGCCTTTGCAGAGGAAACCAATAAAGGTCGTATCGTCGGCACAAGAGGTCATCGCCACTCGGCCGGGAATAAAAAATCCCCGTGGAATTCCCCGCGGCCTTCTGGCCCTAGCCGTAAAGCGCACGACTTTCTGATCGTATTTTTCCGGATGATCCATCGCGTCTACAAACCAGATGCCGTAATCCTCCGGTGCAATTTCGATCACAGGCGCATCCAGAGAAAAGGGCATCTCACCGTCGAAAATATCTTCGATCTCGCCCTCGTCGTCCTCAAAGATGATCTGTATCTTCTGATTGGCCACTTTGATCCCCCGCCGATAGGAAGCCAGCGGATCCCCTGCCTGACAGCGGTTAAAAATTACCATATCACCCTTTCGCACCATATCCATAAACTGAGATTTCATATTATTCAAATACAATGGAAAGGTATGGGCGTCCACAGTGGTAATCCGCTGCTCAATGCCCCAGCCCTTCGGAAGCTTCAATTCTTCCAAACGGCTTGTCGGCCACATCCCGTTATATTCGATCAGCACACGCTCCGGACGATAAAGCGCTTCCATCGCTAGAAGCCGCTCTTCATTAAGCTCCTCTTCTCCCTCCAGAATCTCCACCTGCGTATGGCTGGCTTTCAAAACTTCCGGATCGTATTCCATCTCTCCTTCCTCGCAGAGGATCAAAAGAGTCGTTCCTTCTATATAAAAGTAATCCTGGGCAATGGTAAAAGACAAAAAGGAGGTTTTGCCGCTGTCCAGAAAGCCGGTCATCAAATAGACGGGCACACGAACTTCATTCATCATCGCTTACTCCTTATTCCCAACTATGCATTATCCGAACAGCTCTTCCAAATGTTCTTCCGAAAGCTTCGCGCCAATCACACAGATACGTCCGGCGTAATCCGGCTCGCCTTCCCGAAGCTGGATCTCGCCGGGAACCATGTCGAAATAACGCCATACGCCGTCCGTACCTGGAAGAATCCCCTTGGCCCGCAGGATCTCGCCATATTGTCCGGCCGCATCCAGTTTTTCCAGGATCGCCTGCAGCTCTTCACCGGTATACTTTTTCGTCGTTTCCTTTCCCCAGCTTGTAAAGACCTCGTCCGCATGATGGTGGTGATGATGGCCGTGGTCTCCGTGGCCATGTCCATGGTCTTCGTGGCAATGCCCGTGGTCGTGTTCCCCATGACTATGCACATGATCTTCGTGGCAATGTTCGTGATCGTGTTCCCCATGACCATGCTCGTGATCTTCATGACCATGCTCATGGCCCTCATGACAATGATCATGATGATGCTCTTCCCCGTGGCCATGCACATGACCGCATTCCGGGCAAACGGCTTCCGCCAGCATTTCTTCCGCCAGCGATACCGGATGCTCCATCACTTCCACAAGCTTCTCGCCGCGCAGGTCGCCAATCGGCGTAGTGATAATCGCCGCTTTCCCATTGATTTTCCGCAGCATCTCCACGCATTCTTCTACCTTTTTCTCATCTGCCAAATCCGTCCGGCTTAAGATAATCGCTCCGGCATACTCCACCTGATTACTGAAAAATTCTCCGAAATTCCGAAGGTAAGTCCGGCACTTTTTCACGTCTACCACCGTCGTATAGCTATTCAGGGAAATATCCAGCCTGCTCTGTACATCTTTCACCGCCTTCATCACATCCGAAAGCTTTCCGACGCCGGATGGCTCAATCAAGATCCGATCCGGATGATACTGCTTGATCACTTCCTCCAAGGCCTTTCCAAAGTCCCCCACCAGGGAGCAGCAGATACAACCGGAATTCATTTCCCGGATCTCGATCCCAGCCTCCTTTAAGAAGCCACCGTCAATGCCAATCTCCCCAAATTCGTTTTCTATGAGCACTACCTGTTCTTTTGTAAATGATTCTTTTAAAAGCTTTTGTATCAGCGTTGTCTTTCCCGCGCCTAAAAATCCGGAAATGATGTCGATCTTTGTCATCTTTAAATTTTTCGCTTCCTTTCACAAATACAGGCCAGCAATTCTTGGAATCCCTGGCTTTTAGATACGTTTTCTATTGACTTTTCACATTATAGCACAGCCGCTTTTTGATGTCCAGATAAAAACGCCCGTCCGCAGGCCCCTCCTTCTCTTCAAGAAAAAAGGCTCCGCCCATTTTGCGGAACCTTCGCATAATCTCTTTTTGGAACGGCATCAACCGTTTAGCATAAAGCTAACCAGACGGTCGATGTCTTCTTTCTCATAGGCAACGATCTCCATTTCAGGAATCTCGCCGTTGGAGAAAACTTTTGCCAGAGAAACATACTGAGACAGCTTAGATTTCAAATTCAGCCGATCTCCCTCTCCGGTTACCAGCTCCACTTTTCCTTTACACTGATCTACAACGCTAAAAAATCTGTCCGGGTCTTTAATGTTTGCTACTTTCATTCTTATTCCCCTTTCTTCTGCAAAAAAGCACTTCGGAAAACACTTCTATAGCTTGGGGGTGTCCGAAAGTCCCTTGCGCATCCCTTTTCTCTGTGACAAGGCCATTATAGCATTGTAAACAAAAATGTAAAGCATTTTTTGTGTAATTTTCCACATTCGGCACATTGACTAATGGAACCTGACATGAAAATCACTTTTTTATGGCAGCTTGCCTCACAATCAAAAATCCACCCCCGTATCTCATGGAAAAAATCCCGGATACCATGGAGTAAAACGAACCGGCTTCTTTTTCATTTTGCCCTCTATTGCGCCGGTTTTTGGGCCTTTTTCAGCGCAGTGTCAATCGCTTCTAAAAGCAACATCGAGGTATATTTATTCTCCTCCGAATAACGGATATCCTCCAGGGACTGGCTGGTATAGATCTGACTGGCCAGAGAATCCAGCGCAGGCTCCATCAGCGGAAACATCGCCGTCGTACTTTCGCTTAAATTTACCAGGTGGATAGACTTAATGCGGCTGGCGTCCACCGTCACCTCCACGTCGAAGGTGTTCTCATTGACCGCGATTGTGGAACGGTAGATTCCCGGCTGATACATGCCCGCGTCCTCGCTGGCCGTTTCCATATTCGAGGGTTTTCCGTAAAACATCAGAAAAATCACCACGCCCAGCAGCAGGGCAAGGAGCAGGAAAACGGCGGTGTAGATAACTTCTTTCATATGTAGTACGACAATCTTTGTTTTTGCACTCATCGGTATGCGCCTCCTGGATTTCTGTTACAGTCCGGCCTTTGTCAGGGCGGGAAACATTGCAGGATATGCGGGATATGTTTCTGTAACGGATTTCTTTCTATAAGCATATTACGCAAAGGACGCTTTTATGATAGAATAAAAAGAAAAAGCAGAGAGGAAGACAGCCTTGGCTCTACAGTTTATTTTCGGAAATTCCGGAGCGGGAAAATCCCATTTTATTTATGAAACGATCATCCAAGCGGCTCAGGCCGCCCCCTTGCAGGAATTTGTCGTTCTGGTGCCGGAGCAATTCACCATGGAAACGCAAAAGATCCTGGCCAGAATGCATCCGGACGGCGGTATCCTAAATATCGACGTGCTCAGCTTTGAACGCCTGGCCTACCGGATCTTTGAGGAAGTAGGCAGCGATACCCGGCAAATACTCGAAGAAACCGGCAAAGGGCTGGTGCTCCAAAAAGTCGTCCAGCTACATGAAAAGGAGCTGGTCTACCTGGGCGGCCAGCTGAAAAAGCCCGGCTACATCGACGAGCTGAAATCTCTTCTGTCTGAATTCATGCAGTACCAGGTGGGGCCGGAAGCCTTGGCGGAAATGAAAGAACAGGCCAAAGAGGAAAACAGCCTGCTCTACTACAAGCTTTGCGACGTCCAAATTCTCTATACTGGATTTCTAGATTATCTAAGTGACCGCTACCAGACCTCCGAAGAGCTTTTGGAGCTTTTGGCCCACGTACTGGAAAAATCCCGCTGGATGGCCGGCTGTACGGTCGCCCTGGATGGCTTCACCGGCTTTACCCCCATACAAAAGCAGGTACTCGGCCGCCTTTTCGCCCTCTGTCCCAAGGTCTACGTCACCGTCACTTTGGCCTTTGGGGAGGATCCCTATCGTCTGGAGAAAAGTCACCGGCTCTTTTCCATGAGCCAAAAGACGATCCATGCCCTCTGCCAGCTAGCCGATGAGGCAAATACAGAAATCTTACCGGAAATCTGGCTGCAACCTGTAGATCACTGGCGGTTTTCCCAAGCGCCGGCCCTAAACTTCCTGGAGCAGAATCTCTTCCGATACCGCCGCGGCGAATACCGTAAGGAACAGGAGGAAATCCATATCTTTGCCGCCCCCGCACCTTTGGCAGAGATGGAAGAAACCGCCGTTCGGATCGCTCATCTGGTGCGGACGAAGGGTTGGCGGTACGGAGAAATTGCCGTGCTGACCGGCGACCTGGAAACCTATGGGAATTATGCCCGGCAGGCTTTTTCCCAGGCCAATATTCCTTTCTTCATCGACGAAAAGCACACGGTGCTTGTGAATCCCTTTGTGGAATACCTGCGGGCCAGCGTAGAAGTGATTCTGAAAAACTGCTCCTACGAAAGCATGTTCCGTTACCTGCGTTGTGGCATGGGCAGTCTGACGCCACAGGAAACGGATCTGCTGGAAAATTACGTCCTCGCTCTTGGCGTCCGCGGAAAAAAGCGCTGGCAGGAAACCTGGGTTCGCGTCTATCCCGGCATGGACGAGGGGGATATCCTTGCGATCAACCAGTTGCGCCAGAAGGTAACCGACGATCTGCAGCCCCTTCTCGCCGGCTGGACTGGCAGACGGCATACCGTCCGAACTCTGACAAGCGCCCTGTATGAATTTATCGTCCGGGGGCATATCCAAGAAAAACTAAAAGTCATGGAACATTCCTTCCAGAGGGCCGGGGACGCGGCCATGGAAAAAGAATATGCGCAAATCTACGGCATTATTATGAATCTCTTCGACAAAATGGTAGAAATTTTAGGCGACGAAACAATGACCCTGGCCCAATACCAGCAGCTTCTGGAGGCAGGCCTCTCCCAAGCCAAGGTGGCCCTGATCCCGCCCAACGCCGATCAGGTGCTGGTAGGCGATATGGAACGGAGTCGTCTAAAGGATATCAAGGCCCTATTTTTCGTGGGAACGAACGACGGCAATATTCCAAAGGAAGCCACCGGAAGCGGCATCCTCTCCGAAACGGACCGGCTTCTGATCGCTCGGCAGGGAGTAGAGCTGGCTCCGGACGCCAGAGAACAGATGGGCGAACAACGGTTTTACCTCTATTTGAATCTCACCCGTCCTTCCCGACAGCTCACCCTCTCCTATAGCTATGGAAACGCCCGAGGAGAAGCCCAAAATCCGGCCTACCTCATCAGCGCGATCCTACAGCTTTTTCCCGGCCTGTCTGTGGAAGAGCAATCAAAAACCCCGCCCCTCTCCCGCCTGGAACATCCCAGCGCAGGCCTTTTCCTCTTTCTGGAGGGCCTGCGCCAGAAAAAGGAGGCGCTCCTTGACGACGCCCTGTGGTGGGAGCTGTATCGCTGGTATCAGAACGACGCTCGCTACGGCCCGATCGTGGAAAAGTTTCTGGATGCCGCCTTTTACGAAAATCCGGACGCGCCCCTTTCCCAAGCGGTGGCAAAAGCTCTGTACGGAGAAATTTCCCCCTATGGCGCTACACGTCTGGAAAAATTCGCCGCCTGCGCCTTCGCCCATTTTCTGCAATACGGGCTGCAGCTTCGAGAACGGGCGGTTTATGAGTTCCAGCCGGCAGACTTCGGAAATCTGATGCATCGCGCCCTGGAGCTTTTCACCAGAAAACTCCGGGAAGAAAACCTCTTCTGGCAGACCCTGACCGCCGAGCAGCGAACCGCGCTTGGATCGGAGGCCCTACGCGAGGCAAGCGCCGACTACGGCAATACGATCCTGGAAAGCTCCGCCCGGTACGCCTATCAGTACCGACGTATGGAACGGATCCTGCAGCGGACCCTCTGGGCCCTCCAGGAACAACTGCGGCGGGGCAGCTTTACGCCGGAAGGTTTTGAAGTCTCCTTCCAGGGCGGGCGCATCGACCGAGTGGACGTCTGCGAAACTCCAAAAAAAGTCTACGTAAAGGTCATCGACTATAAGACCGGCAATACCGCCTTCGACCTTCTGGAGCTGTATCACGGGTTGCAGCTCCAGCTAGTAGTCTACTTAAAGGGCGCGCTGGAAATCGAGCGGGAAAAGCATCCCGGCCAGGAGGTAGCTCCGGCGGGAATCTTCTATTATAATGTAAAGGATCCGTTGATCACCGTCAAAAAGCAGGGTGATCTGGCCCGTCTGGCTGAATCGCTGCCAGGCACGCTAAAGCTTTCCGGCCTGGTACTGGCTGAGGAAGACGCGGCCCGAATGCTGGACGCCACCTTGGAAACCATACCGGTCCGCCTGAAAAAGGACGGCGATTTCGACGCGCATTCCTCTGTGGCCTCCGCCCGACGATTCACTCTTTTAACAGATTTTACCGAGAAAAAGATCGCCTCTTTGCAAAAGAAAATCCTGGCGGGCGAAACGCAGGCGGCGCCCTACCAGCTAGGGAAAAAAGACGCCTGCGCCTACTGCGCCTTTGCAGGCGTCTGCGGCTTTGACGGAAAGCTTCCCGGCTTTTCCAAAAGAAAACTGGCTGAATTAGAAAAGGAAACCCTTTGGGCGGCAATGGAAATGGAAGGAGACGTATCGCCATGAATCGAATCTGGACGACAGAACAGCAAAAAGTCATTTCCCTGCGGGGAAAAAACCTGCTCGTTTCCGCCGCCGCCGGCTCTGGAAAAACGGCGGTGCTGGTGGAGAGGATCTTATCTATGGTCACCGACCCGGCCCAGCCTGTGGATATTGACCGCCTGCTGATTATGACCTTTACCCGTGCCGCCGCCGGAGAGCTTCGGACGCGCCTGCGGGCTGCCCTGGAGGAGCGGCTCCTTTTGGAGCCGGATAACGCCCATCTGCAGCGACAGACACTTTTGATCCATAATACGCAGATTACGACGATCCACGGCTTCTGCTCTTACGTAATCCGGAATTATTTCCATATGCTACAACTAGACCCGGGCTACCGCGTGGGCGACGAAGGCGAGCTGACCCTTTTGCGCACCGAAGTACTGGGAAAAGTGATTGAGGAAGCCTACGAAGAAGGCGCCGAAGACTATCTGACCTTTGTAGAAGGCTACTGCGCCGGAAAATCCGACGCCAATCTGGAAGAACTGATCCTGGAGCTGTATCATTTTTCCATGAGCAATCCCTGGCCGATGGATTCTCTAAAAGAATGGGAAGACGCCTACGCCCTGACCTCCGTAGAAGAGCTGCGGCAAACGCCCTGGATGCAGCTTTTATGGAGAGAAACCAAAAAGGTCGTCGACGAAGGCATCTCCATCGTCCGGCAAAATCTGGCCCTGGCCGGGAAAACGGACGGTCCCGCCGCCTATGAAAAGGCTCTATTGGAAGACCTGGCTTTTTTCCAGACGCTGGCCGATACAACAGAATACAATCAGATGCACGCGCTTCTTGAAAAGCCCGGCTGGGCCCGGCTGGCCGCTATAAAGGACAAGCAGGTTTCAGACGACCTGAAAGCACAGGTACAGGATGGACGGGCGCAGATGAAAAAGCTGGCGGAAAAACTGCGGGATGACTATTTTCCGGCTACGGAAGAAGAGGCCCTGCAAGCCATTTTGGACTGTCAGGGAAGCATCCGCGTACTTGTTTCGCTCACTCGCCGGTTCACCGAAGCTTTTGCCGAGGCCAAGCGAGCCAAAAACCTCCTGGATTTTTCTGATATGGAACACTTCGCGCTGGATATCCTGCTGAAAAAGGACGGCGAAACCATCACGACAACCCAAGCCGCCCAGGAGCTTTCCCTCTGGTACGAGGAGGTGTTGGTGGACGAATACCAGGACAGTAATCTGGTGCAGGAATGCCTGATGAACGCCGTTTCCGGCTGGGCAAAGGAAAAGCACAATCTCTTTATGGTGGGGGATGTAAAGCAGAGCATCTACCGCTTCCGGCTGGCCCGGCCGGAACTCTTCATGGAAAAATTGTACAGCTACGCCTTAGAAAACGGAGAAAACCAACGGATCGACCTGCATAAAAATTTCCGCAGCCGCAGCCAGATCCTGGATATGGTCAACGATCTTTTCCGGCAGTGTATGGGCGCCGACTTAGGCGGCGTGGAATACGACGATTCCGCCGCCCTCTATCCCGGCGCCTCGTATCCCGAGGATACCGATCCGACCGCCTGCCGGACAGAAGTCCTGCTCTTTGAGGAGGATTCTTTTTCCATGCTCGCAAAGGCTGCCGGCACCGCCCGAGAACAGGAAGCTCTGATCGTCGCTTCGAAGATCCGGCAGATGGTCGGCCAAGAGCCGGTGACCGACTCCGAAGGAAGGCGCCGCCCCATGCGGTATGGAGATATTGTCATCCTGCTTCGAACTATGGACGGCTGGGCGGACACCTTCGTCCAAGTACTGACCGCCCAGGGCATTCCCGCCCATACCGCCTCCAAGACCGGCTATTTTTCCGCCTTGGAAGTCGTCACCGTACTAAATCTTTTGCGCCTCCTAGATAATCCCCGCCAGGAGATCCCCTTCGCCGGCGTCCTGCGCTCCCCCATCGTAGGCTGCAGCGACGAAGAGCTAGCCGCTCTTCGGCTGCTCGCACCTAAAAAACCGCTTTACCAGTGCGCGCGGCTTTACCTGGAACAGGGCGAAGACGAACGGCTACAAAAAAAGCTGACGGATTTCTGGCAGCTTTTGGACGCCTTCCGGCAAATAGTCCCTTACACGCCCATCCATCGCCTCCTGCAAAAGCTGCTGGAAGAAACCGGCTACGCCCATTATGCAGGCGCGCTTCCCGGCGGCGAGCAGCGGCTGGCCAACCTGCATATGCTGGTGGAACGGGCGATGGATTTCGAAAAGACCAGCTACCGGGGCCTGTTTCATTTCATCCGCTATATTGAACATCTTCAGAAATATAAGGTGGATTTCGGCGAAGTGAACTCCATCGGAGACGGCGCGGATACCGTGGAAATCCTAAGCATCCACAAGAGCAAGGGGCTGGAATTCCCGGTGGTCTTTGTCTCCGGCCTGGGAAAGGAATTCAATATCCAGGAAACGCGCGCGGCGCTGGTCATGCACCAGGAGCTGGGTATCGGCGCGGACGCCGTATATCCCGCCTTACGCGGAAAATTTCCCACGCTCCCCAAAGAGGTGATCCGCCGGCAGCTTCGGCTGGAAAATCTGGGAGAAGAAATGCGTATTCTCTACGTGGCCCTGACCAGAGCCAGGGAAAGGCTCGTCCTTACCGGCGCTTTCAAAAAGCCCCAAAAACGCCTGCAGGCCCTGCTGCCTCTGACCTGGAGCCCAAAAGAGCGGCTCCCTCTACGGCTGCGGGAAAACGCCGCCAGCTATCTGGACTGGATCCTGCCCGCTTTGGCCCAGCATCGGGACTTCGCGCCGCTTTACCAGGCCTTTGATCTGGAAAGCCGCCCGGACAATCCTCTCTATGAGAAAGGCCCTGCGTTTTCCATTCATCTGGTCAGGGAGGAAGAACTGGTCCTTGGGGAAGTCCAGCAGCAAATCCATCAGTCTGTTTTGAAGGAACAGCTTTTCCACCCCCAAGACGCGCCCACAGATCTGTCCCTGGCCCAGGAAATCGATGAACGCTTCTCCTTTGCCTATCCCTACCGGGATCGGGAGGAAATTCCCGTTAAGATCAGCGTTTCCGAGCTTAAGCGCCAGCAGGCTCAACCAGAAGAAGACTGCAGCTACTACGCCCAGCCGGATATCATTCCCTTGATCCCCCGCTTCTGGCAGGCCGCCGATGCGAAGGAATTCCAGGGAGCCGCCCGGGGAACCATTTACCATCGGGTTCTGCAGTGCCTGGACTATACAAAGACCGACGACCTACAGGCGCTGCAGCATCAGCTTGCCGCCATGGTCACGGAAAAAAAGCTCTCCGAATCGGAGGCCGCCTGCGTCAGCAGCAACGACCTCTGGCAATTTATTACATCTCCCCTGGGGCAGCGAATGAAGCAAGCCGCCGCTAAAGGAATGCTGATGCGGGAGCGTCCCTTCGTCCTTAGCCGGCCGGCCAATTCGATACGTCCCGACTGGCCGGCCGACGAGCAGGTACTGGTGCAAGGGATCATCGACGCCTTTTTCCAAGAAGGGGAGGAACTGGTGCTGGTGGATTATAAGACGGATCATATCGCCCCCGGCGAGGAAATCGGCCTGCTAACGCGTTACCAGGTACAGCTTTTCTCCTACCGGGAAGCCTTGCAGCGCCTGACGAAAAAACGAGTCAAAGAAACCTACATCTATGCTTTTTCTCTGGGAAGGGCACTCCTTCTTCCAGAAACGCTTTAAGACTGCCGCCACCCGGCGGGATACTTGTTCTTTAGCGTCTGCCGGACGATTTTCCCCCAGCCCACGGGGAAATCGCCTGCGCAGACCAGCGCCCATCCCTTTTTCCCCTGGCTCTCCTCTTCCAAAAGCGGCAGCTCCTCCCCGTGGAAATACCGGGGCAGCCGCTCATCTCTTGGAGAAAATCGCACCGTTACCGGATATTCCCCGGCCGAAAGCGCCATGGCCAACGGCTGCGCCGGCTCGAAACGATCCTTTTTCAACTCGCCCAAATACAAGCCGCCCCGCAGAATATGCAGCCCGCTTACCTTTGGAAGCCCAGACGGCAACAGCCAAACCTTTCCCCCTTTGCTTTCTATACGATCGATGGAAAACGATTTCTGACACCCTTTGAAAAATTCTTCCAGCCGGCCATCGATCGGCCTCGCCGGACGGCTTTTGCCAACGGCCTCTTCCTTCGCAGACTGCCACTGCTTTTTCAGAAGCGCCATAAAATGCCCTTCACCAGCCAGCCGATGGGGCCAAAGCCGGACGCATTTTTCCATCGCGGGATTTTTGTCTCCCCAGGCTGGAACCCCCTTGGCAAAGCCCGGCGACGCAGGCAGCTCTATAAGCGCCAGCTCTGAAAATTCCCGAAGGGCGGCGGCAATAATGCCTTCGTTTTCTGAAGGCGCGAAGGTACAGGTGGAATACAGCAAAAGCCCGCCGGGCCGCAGCATGGAAACGGCCAGACGCAATAGCTCTTTCTGTACGGCTGCGCAGTCCTTTGGCCGTTCGGGATACCAGGCCTTTACCGCCTCCAGATCCTTACGGAACATCCCCTCGCCGGAACAGGGCGCGTCCAAAAGGATCTTGTGGAAATATTCTGGAAAGACCTTCGCCAGCCTTGCCGGCGTCTCGCTGGTTACCAGCACGTTTCCAATGCCAAAAAGCTCCAGATTTCGCAGCAGCGCCCGGGCCCGGGACGTACTGATATCGTTGGCGACAAGAAGCCCCTCTCCCGCCAGCTTCACCCCCAGCTCCGTGGCCTTCCCGCCCGGCGCTGCGCACAGATCCAGCACCCGCTCGCCGGGAACAATGGGCAGATGGGCGGCCGGCGCCATGGCGCTTGGCTCCTGTAGATAATAAAGCCCCGCCCGATAATAGGGATGCCGGGCCGGATGTTCCCCCGCCGGATAAAAATAGCCGTTTTTCGTCCAGGGAATCCGTTGTATGGGAAAGGGCGCGATTTTTTCAAATTCTTCGCAGGAAATTTTCCCCGTATTGACCCGCAGGCCATTGGGCCTTGGCGCCTCGTAGCTTTGCAGAAAATCTTCATATTCCCCGGGCAGCATTTCTTGCATCCTCTTTAAAAATTCCTTCGGCAATTCTTTCATAAGCAGTTCCTTTCCCCCCCTATTTTTCCGAAAACATCTATAGACAGTATACAGGAAAATTTCATCGAAAGCATCCTTTTTACAAAAGGAAAACACGCCTTTTTCCGTTTGACTTTTCTTTCTGGAGCATTTCAGGTATAATAAAGCCACGCCGGCCAAAACCGCCGGCATCCAAGAAGAATGCACGAATGGAGACTATCTATGGATTTATTTGAATATGCAAAAAGCAAAACCCAAGAAAAGGAATCTCCCCTGGCCATGCGGATGCGGCCCGCCACACTGGACGAGGTCGTCGGACAACGGCACATTCTGGGCAAGGATAAGCTGCTGTACCGGGCCATCGCCGCAGATAAATTAAGCTCTCTGATCTTCTACGGGCCGCCGGGCACCGGAAAAACGACCATCGCCAAAGTGATCGCCAATACCACCAGCGCCATTTTCACACAGATGAACGCAACCATAGCCGGAAAAAAGGACATGGAGGCGGTGGTGCAACAGGCGCAGGACGCCCTGGGCATGTACGGAAAAAAAACGATCCTATTCATCGACGAGATTCACCGCTTCAATAAAAGTCAGCAGGATTATCTGCTACCCTTTGTCGAGGACGGCACGGTGATCCTGATCGGCGCTACGACCGAAAACCCGTATTTCGAGGTAAACGGCGCGCTTCTCTCCCGTTCTTCGATTTTTGAATTAAAGCCGCTGACAAAGGAAGATATCAAGACGCTGCTGCAAAGAGCAGTCACAGATGAAAAGAAAGGAATGGGCAGCTACCGAGCCGTGCTTGAGGAAGACGCGCTGGACTTCCTGGCCGATATGGCCGGCGGCGACGCCAGAGCTGCGCTAAACGGCATCGAGCTGGGGATTATGACAACGCCCCGGGCCTGCGACGGGCACATCCATCTCACACTGGAGGTGGTTTCCGAATGCATCCAGAAACGGACGCTTCGCTATGATAAAGGCGGCGATAACCACTACGACGTAATTTCTGCATTTATCAAAAGCATGCGGGGCTCGGACGCCGACGCGGCCGTCTATTATCTGGCCAAAATGCTCTCCGCCGGAGAAGACATTAAATTCATCGCCCGCAGAATCATGATCTGCGCCTCCGAAGATGTTGGGAACGCCGATCCCATGGCTCTGACAGTGGCCGTCTCCGCCTCTCTGGCCGTGGAACGAGTGGGGATGCCGGAAGCGCAGATCATTCTTTCTCAGGCCGCTTCCTACGTAGCCTGCGCCCCTAAGAGCAACGCCGCCGTCCTGGCCATCGACAAGGCCATGCAAAGCGTCCGAAAAGTTCAGACGACCGTTCCGCCCCACCTCCAGGACGCCCATTACGGCGGCCACGAAAAGCTTGGCCGAGGCATCGGCTATCAGTACGCCCATGATTTCCCCCATCATTACGTGGCTCAGCAGTACCTTCCCAGCGAGATCCTAGGAGAAACCTTTTATGAGCCGGGCGATCTAGGCTATGAAAAAACCATCAAAGAACATCTGCAAAAAATCAAAGGAGAGTCTCCATGATCTGCGAGTAAATCTCCTGGCATCTGTGCTCCCAATGAGCGCACATGGTTTCCGCCGCTTCCTTAGACGGCACCAGGATCGTCAAATCTAAAAGACTGCTTTCCTTTTCCTTTACCTGGCAGCGCACTAGATATTCGGACGGGGAACGACGGTAATAATCGGCGGTGATCCGCTGCTTCTGGCGGATCTCGCAGCCCTTTTCCTGCAAATACTCCTGCACCTCTTCCCGAATCGCCGGGGAGATTTCCTCCTGGAAATACCCCAGCGTCGTACGGCCCTCCTCCGTAATCGTATAGTAGGTCATATTCCGGGAGGCGCTTTTTTGAATAAATCCCGTCTCCGTCAAATCGCCGATCGACACCTGCAGATGGAAATAAGAGGTATATTCCCGATCCAGAATAAATTCCGAAAGCAAGGAAGCGCTGATCGGCGCCTTCGCTTCGTCCAGCATATATAGAATGATCAACTTATGTAACGTAACCGGCTGTGCCATCACTGTCATCCTTTCCAAATTTTTTGCCCTGCCAGGTATTTCGCCTTTTTATTTCTCTGTGCAAAAGATTGAGCACGTCCCGCTTTTTACAGCTCCATAGAGGCGCTAAAAGCTGTTCCTTCGCGCCGTCTCCGGTCAGCCGGTGAACGACGATTTCCGGCGAAAGGCGCTCCAGACAGGCAATCACCCCGTCCAGGTATTCTTCCCGGCCCATCTCCCGCACCCTGCCCGCCTCCCATTCCCGCCCCAGGTCTGTCCCCTTGAGGAAATGCAAAAGCTGCAGCTTGATTCCCTGGATATTCTGCCCGTTCAGATAATCGATCGTCTCCAACAGCTCTTCTCTGGATTCTCCCGGCAGCCCCAGGATCACATGGACGATCACATCGATATCCCGGCGGCGCAGTTCCTTTACCGCCCCGTCAAAAACAGACAGCGGATAACCCCGGCGGATGTAGCGGGCCGTCTCTTCATGGATAGTCTGTAAGCCTAGCTCCACCCAGATGGGCTTTACGTCGTTTAGGCGTTCCAGAAGATCCAGCGTCTCTTCCTGCAGACAATCCGGACGGGTACCCACAGAGAGGGCCACAACAGACGGATGGGCCAGCGCTTCTTTAAAGATCCTCTCCAGATACGCCGGCGGACCGTACGTATTCGTATACGCCTGGAAATAGGCAATATATTTCCGGATTGGCCGCTTCTTTGACAAGGCGGCAATCTGTGTATCAATCTGCTCGGTAATCGATAGCTTTGGATCGGCGGCAAAGTCTCCGGAACCGCCCTGACTGCAAAAAATACAGCCTCTCGTATCCAGCGTCCCGTCCCGATTCGGACAGCTCATCCCTCCGTTTAAAGTCACCTTATACACTTTTTCTCCAAAACGCGCGCGCAGCATGGCGTCCAGGGAATAATACGGCCGCTCCCGCCACCTGCGGGGAACCCGCTGGTCTTTCATAGTTGTCCTCTCATATTCTATGCGCCGTTTACAATCCTATGCAAAAATCCGCCAAGATTTTCCTTAGATCTTCTCCAGCTTTGCAAAGCCGGCGAACATTTTCTTCACGCCGGCCTGGTCGAAGTCCACGGTCACCTCATAATCCCGGCCGCCATCCACGATCTTTTGCACCACGCCTGGGCCAAATTTGACGTGGCGGACCCGGTCTCCCTCCTGGTAGCTTAAGGCACCGGCCTTTGTCACCGGAAAAGTCCTCGGCTGAAAGGCTTTCGTCCGAAAGGCCTTTTTCATTTGTAAGTATCCATCCGGCAGGGCGGGCTTTTCCAGCCCTTCCTCTCGCAAGGGGCTTTCCATATGTACCAGCTCTCTGGGAATCTCCCGAACAAACCGAGAGACTTTGTTATACTTGGTCTCTCCCCGGATCATCCGCTGCTGAGCGCTAGTCAACGTCAACGACTGCATCGCCCGGGTAATGCCCACATAGCACAGCCGGCGCTCTTCCTCCAACTCTTCCTGATCGTCTGCGGTAATAGCCATATATCCCGGAAAAATCCCATCCTCCATACCAGTAAGATACACCTGCGGAAATTCCAGTCCCTTCGCACTGTGAAGCGTCATCAAGAGCACATGCTGCTGTCCCTCCTCTACCGTATCGATGTCCGCAATCAGCGCCACTTCTTCCAGAAATTCCGAAAGCGTCGGCTCCTTGGCCTGCTTTTCGTAGGAGACGATCTTGCTGATCAGCTCGTCGATATTTTCTATCCGGGCCCTAGCCTCGTCGGTATCCTCCTGCTCCAATTCCCTGACATAGCCGGTCTGCTCCAGGATTTCCTCCATCAGTCTCTTTACGCCCAGGTAATCTGCCTCGCTGCGCAGCGTCTGGATAAAATGTACAAAGGGCCGGACTTTGGCGGCTCCCCTTCCCAGTCCCGGAATCTCATCCGCTTCCTCTAAGGCGCTGTAAAAACTGATCTCCCTTTGCAGGGCGTAATCCTGCACCTTGGCGATCGTCGCCGCGCCTATGCCCCGCTTTGGTATATTAATGATCCTGCGCACCGCCAGATCGTCGTCCGCGTTGTCCACCGTTTTTAAGTAAGCCAACAGATCCTTGATTTCCCGACGGCCGTAGAAATTGATGCCGCCGACGATCTTATAGGGAATATTTGCCAGCAGGAATTTTTCCTCAAAAAGCCGGGACTGGGCGTTGGTACGGTACAGAATTGCGCAATCCTCATAACCCCACCGGCCGGCGCCAACGCCCTTTGCAATCTCTCCCGCCACATACTCCGCTTCCTCATACGCGCTTTGGAACTGGCCGAAACGCACCTTTTCCCCTTCGCCCTTTTCTGTCCAGAGCCGTTTTTCCTTTCGGCCCTTATTATGGCGGATCACCTCGTTGGCCGCCGCCAGAATATTCCCGGTGGAGCGGTAATTCTGCTCCAGCTTGATCACTGTTGCGTCTGGAAATACCTTTTCAAAACCCAAGATATTTTCGATATTCGCTCCTCGGAACTTATAGATCGACTGGTCGTCGTCCCCCACCACGCAGAGATTCCGGTATCGATCCGCTAAAAGGCTGACCAGCTCAAACTGCGCCGTATTTGTGTCCTGGTATTCGTCCACCATAATGTACCGCAAACGCTCCTGATAACTAGCTAAAACTTCCGGACAGGTCCGAAAGAGCTCCACAGTCTTAACGATCAGATCGTCGAAGTCCAGCGCGTTATTCTGCCGAAGCTGCTCCTGGTACGCCCGATAGGCGACAGCGACCCGTTCTTTGTAGTGATCTCCCTGTACTTCCCGGGCATAGGCTTCCGGGGAAAGCAGGCGATCCTTCGCCGAGGATACGGCGCTAAGAAGCGCGCGTTCCTTATAAATCTTCGTATCCAGCAGCAGACGCTTGCACACATCCTTCATAACTGTCTTCTGATCGTCCGCATCGTAAATCGCAAAATGATTCCCATAGCCGATCCTATCTATGTACCGCCGCAGAATCCGCACGCAGCTGGCATGAAACGTACTGACCCACACACTCTCCGCGCCGGCGCCAATCAGCTGATCCACTCGGCTTCGCATCTCCTGGGCCGCCTTATTGGTAAAGGTAATGGCCATGATATTCCATGGACTGATCCCCTTTTCTTTCATTAAATAAGCAATCCTGTGGGTCAGTACCCGGGTCTTCCCCGAACCGGCTCCAGCCAAGATCAAAAGAGGTCCTTCCGTCTTTTCCACCGCCTCCTGCTGCCGCTGATTCAGCGTATCCTGTATATTCATTCTTCTTCTCCACTATTTTCCAATGCATTTGCAAAATTACATGCTGTTTTTGTGTGTCTATTATATCACGAACATACGATCGGAGCAAGTACCGTTCAAAAACACTTTCCCAAACGATTCTTCCAATCTGGATACATCCTTGGAGGCTTTCGATTCCAGACTGCACAGGCATTTGCTCCCTGGTATGCGGACGAAAACCTCTTTACAGGTAGTAATAAAAACTATATAATAAGCATGGACAGACTACAAGCCGTCTATCCGGCTATACACATCCGTTTCTGTTGAGGAGGATATTATGACCATTGATACGAAAGACATGATCAACAGCATATTAGAAACCATTTCCAGAATCGACTACATCCGCCCGGAGGAACTGCCCGGCATCGACCTTTATATGGATCAGGTAACCACTTTTATGGACTCCCAGCTAGCCGGAAGCAAGCGTTACCCGGAGGATAAGATTCTGACAAAGACCATGATCAATAATTACGCCAAAAACGACCTGCTCCCTTCCCCGATAAAGAAAAAATATTCCAGAGAACATATGCTGCTGTTAATCTTTATCTACTATTTTAAAAGCATCCTGTCCATCAAGGATATTCAGGCCCTTTTGCAGCCCCTCACCGAAGCCTACTTCGATAAAAAGCAGCATCTAGAAGGGCTGCAGCTAACCGATATCTACACAGAAGTATTCGGCATGGAAAAGGAACAGATCGAACATCTGAAAAAAGATCTCCTACGGCGTTACCAGACTTCCCAAAAGACCTTTACAGAGGTACCGGACGAAGAAGAACAAGAATTTCTGCAGCTATTCTCCTTTATCTGTCTGCTCAGCTTCGACGTTTACATGAAAAAAATGATTGTGGAAAGCCTAATCGACAATATCAAAGAAAAAAGGGCCGAAAAGAGCAAAGCAGAAAAAGCAAAACCCAAAAAGCAGCCCTAAGCAAAAGCCAAAAACGCCGGAGGGCTACGGCTCTCCGGCATCTTTCTCCTGTATATCGTACAATTTCTACTCTTCCTTCTGATTGTCCTTGGACTCTTTCTTTTGATCCTTTTGAAGCGCCACGGCAGAGCAAGCCAGGCTTACCGCGATGCAAAAAATGATCGTCCCCATCCTCCAACTATCAAAACCCATAAAATTCCTTCCTTTTCCACGCTATTTCTTCTGCAGCCTCTCCCGGACCAATTTATAACCGTCTCCCTTCTCGTACAGGGAACGATTGACACGGCTGATCGTCGCAGTGGAAGCGCCTGTTTTTTCGGAAATTTCCAAATACGTCTTTTTCTCCATCAGCATCTGGGCCACTTCGAACCGCTGGGAAATGGAAGTCAACTCGTTGACCGTGCACACATCCTCTATAAACGCCAGGCATTCCTCCCGGTTCTGCAGGCATAAAAACGCTTCTATCAGATGCTCTACCGCCTCTGCTTTTATTTTTTTACCCATTGTATATACTCCTTTTTGTAATCTCCGTCAAAAAACAGATACCTTTCACTGCTTTTATTTTACCACATGCAATTCATAATGCAACCGCATTTCCAAAAATCAGCCTCTATTTTGGTATTTTGTCAGATAAGGCAGCACCGCTTCCCGGGATCGGTTCAGCACGAGCTCTTCGGGGAAATCTGCCTCCGCAAGGAGGGAAAGCCCATTAGAAAGCTCGCCCACGGCCTGATCCACATGGGCGTCGCTATTTACCAGGATCGGCGTCTGATATTCCTTACAGAGCTCTAGCATACGCAGATCGTTTTCCCTGGCTCCCTGCCGATAGCTTAGAGGGCTTAAGGAATGGTTATTCAGCTCCAGCACCTTATGACGCTCTTTCGCTCCCTCCACCAGAGCACGGTAATCCACCGGATATCTGGCGTCGTCCGGATGGCCGATAATGTTCACATAGGGATTTTCCATCACACGCAAAAGAGCCCGGGTATTTTCTTCCTTCGTCCCATGGGGAATACAGGGCGAATGCAGACTGGCGATGGCCAAATCCAGCTTGGCCAGCTCCCGCGGTTCAAGATCCACCGTTCCATCGTAATCCATGATATTTACTTCCGCGCCCAAAAGCAGCTCCACGCCGAAGCGTTCCCTGGGAACGATCTTTAGATTCTGAAAATAAAAAAGGCCGCAGCTTCCCGGCATCGCCGGCGCGTGTTCCGTAATCCCTAAAAGCTTTAGGCCTTTATCAGCCGCAGCCTGCGCCATCTCCAGCATCGTATTATAGGCGTGCCCGCTGACCAGCGTATGCGTATGCAGATCCATTGCTATCTGATAATTCATAACTTCCTCCATTTTCCAGATATATTCCCGCTTATAAAACCTCTGTTTATTATACTTCCTGGCGATTTTTTTTACAATACACACTTTTACGCCGCACAGATCTACCCTCGACGACACATAAAAAACTTGGGCAGGCTTTTGTATCGCATAACAAAAGCCGCGAAGAACAGGCGGCCGTTCGCGCTGTCTGCGGCTTTTGCAAATTCTGCCCAGGATACTTTTACATCTCCTCACAGGCGGATAATTTTTTATAGCAGTATTGAATGATATCTTTGCGGGTGACGATCCCGATAAAATTATTTCCATCGTCCACCACCGGCACATAATTTTGCTGCGTCGCCTTTCCGATCAAATCCTCCATATTAGAGTCCACCCGCACCGGATGATAGTGCGCCCGACGCTCGATCGTTGTAATGGGAATCTTTTCCATTTCTTTCAGCGAAAGAAATCCCAATTTCTTTAAGCCCCACAGCACGTCGCCCTCGGAAATGGAACCGACATACTTCCCTTCTTTATTGATAATCGGCACACAGGAAAACCTGCGGTGCTCCATCCGTTCCATAGTCTGACGGAGAGAATCGTCCTCAAAAACGTACGCTACTTCTTCCTTTGGCGTAAGAAAAAATAAAATATTCACAGAAATGCCTCCCCTCGTCCAACAGCTTTGAAAAACGCCCCGCCATGCATCGGCAGGACTGTGAAAAAATTGTCAGATTCTTATTTTATCATACTGGTAAAGGATATCTCTGTCAATATCTGTAAATATTAAATTTTTGAAAACCGGCGCGCCGGCTACGTCTGATCGGCCACGCACCGCCGCCCGTTTTCACCTATTATAAAAGCAAAATCCCCTGCCGCGCCGTTTCTTCCTGGATCTCCTTTGGCCACAGGGAAACGTGCACCTCGCCGATATGGGCTTTGCGCAGGAAAAACATACAGATACGGGATTGGCCGATGCCGCCGCCGATCGTATAGGGCAGCTCCCCCGCCAAAACGGCCCTTTGGAAATCCAGCTGGCAGCGTTCTTCGCAGCCGGCGACAGCCAACTGTTTCTTCAGCGCCTCCTCGTCCACCCGAATTCCCATAGAGGAAAGCTCCAACGCCATATCCAGTACGGGATAGTACACCAGAATATCGCCGTTTAAACTCCAGTCGTCATAATCCGGAGCTCTTCCGTCATGAGGAACGCCGCTTTTTAAAACGCCGCCGATCTGCATAAGGAAAACGGCGCCCTTTTCCTTTGTAATGCGGTATTCCCGCTCCTTGGGCGTACAGTCCGGATACAGATCTTCCAGCTCCTGAGACGTGATAAAAAAGATTTCCTTTGGCAGGATCTCTTCTATATAATCATACTGAATGGCCATATATTTTTCCGTTTTGCGAAGGGCCTGATAAATGGCGCGGACGGTTGTCTGCAGCGTTTCCACCGTACGCTCCTCTTTTGTGATGATCTTTTCCCAGTCCCACTGATCCACATAGATCGAATGAACGTTATCCACCTCTTCATCCCGGCGGATGGCCGTCATATCCGTATAGAGCCCTTCCCCATGGGAAAATCCGTAGCGTTTCAGGGCGTAGCGTTTCCACTTGGCCAGAGAATGGACGATCTCCGCCTGCACGCCCGGCTGGTTCTTAATATCAAAGTCCACCGGCCGTTCCACACCGTTTAAATTATCGTTTAAACCAGAAATAGGATTCACGAACAGCGGCGCGGACACCCGAAGAAGATTCAACTTCTGGGAGAGCGTCTGCTGAAAGAAATCCTTGACGGTCTTGATCGCAATCTGGGTATCGTGAAGATTTAAGCTGGGCTGATAAGCTGCCTGCATCTGCATAGGTAATTCCTCCTTTCGCTTCAAAAAGCGTTCTGTATATACGATGGCGGACGGTTTCGTCCGCCTTATGCCGGATTTTATTATAGCAGGAACGAAAAGCCTTTGTAAAGAATGACTGCCGCCGGATTTCCTCTGGCCGTTACCGATTCTTGCGAAATTTCAGATAATCCGTCACCATCATGGCGATTTTAAAGGTCATTGCATCCTCAAAGGTACGGATATCCAGACCGAATTTCTTTTCCAGCTTTTCCAGGCGGTATACCAGCGTATTGCGGTGCACGTAAAGCTTTCGGGCCGTTTCTGAAAGATTCAGATTGTTATCAAATAACGTGCGGATAATCGCCAGCGTTTCCTCGTCCAGAGATTGCAGCTCTTCCTCCTGGAAAATTTCCCTGATAAACATTTCGCAGACGGAGGCCGGCAGCTGGTAAATCAGCCGGCCGATGCCCAAGTTCTGGTAGCCGAACACATTGTTCTGAGCGTAAAAGATTTTCCCCACCTCCAGAGCG
>CAOJIB010000017.1 GCA_948436455.1 uncultured Blautia sp. | reverse complement strand
TGCCGACGATTGCGTAACGATCAATCTCTGCTATCCGAAGCGGATCTTTGCAAAAGCAAATTCCGTGGAAGGAAAGCTGTATGATATACCGAATATGGAATTTGTGACCTGGATCAATCAGATGCACCGTGTAGACAAATGATAAAAAGATTGCCGGATGGCGCTCCTTATTGAAAAAAGCAGGTTTTTGAAAAAGCAAAGTATATGAATAACCAGAAAAGAGCGTTTATATATTTTGTATAAAACAAAGAAATAAAAAACCTATATTATACTAATTTTCGCACAAGACATTCTATTATATAATATAAACAGATAGTAAAACGTACTGTAAAAGAATTGTTTTACTAAAAGACTTTTGGTAGGGGCGCTATCCGGCAGATTGGATAAAAGGGAGGTTTTCGTATAGTGGAAAATGAAAAAAAGGCATCGCTTTGGACATTATTCTGGACCTTTGCAAAAGTCGGCGTAATGACTTTTGGCGGCGGATACGCCATGCTGCCGATTCTGCAGCGCGAAGTAGTAGAAGATCAGCACTGGGCTACCGACGAGGAAATTGCAGACTATTTTGCGATCGGCCAGTGCACGCCGGGGATTATCGCTGTGAACACGTCTACCTTTATCGGCTATAAGCAGCGCGGTATTATCGGCGGCATCGTCGCTACCTTGGGTATGGTGTTTCCCTCGATCGTGATCATCTGCGCCCTGGCCGGCCTGCTGACGCAATTCATTGAAAATATTTATGTGAGAAAAGCTTTTTCCGGCATCCGCGCCTGCGTTTGTGTACTAATTTTCAACGCCGTCTGGAAGTTGCGGAAGAGCTCTCTAAAAGGCGTGCTGACCTTTTCCATCTTTCTGCTCGTGACGCTGATTTCTTTCTTTTTTGGTATATCGCCGGTGTACATCATCGTGGTGGATATTCTTTTCGGCGTTCTGTATCAGGTCCTTATACTGGGTAGAAAGGAGGCGAAGGGATGATCTTGTATTTGCAGCTATTCTGGGAATTTTTCAAAACAGGGCTTTTTGCCGTAGGAGGCGGTCTGGCGACGCTGCCGTTTCTGGCCAATATCGCGGATAAGACCGGTTGGTTTACCCGCGAGCTGCTAGCTGATATGGTAGCGGTGGCGGAGTCCACGCCCGGCCCGTTAGGTGTAAATACCGCCGTTTTCGCCGGCTTTACCTGCGCGGGAATCTTGGGGGCGATCATTGCTGTGCTGGGTCTTGTGACACCTTCGATTATCGTTATCATCATTGTGGCGAAGGTGCTGCAGGCGTTCCGGGACAATCAATATGTCAACACAATTTTCATGTGTCTGCGTCCCGCATCCCTGGGCCTTATCACCGTATCCATGCTGTCCGTCTGTCAGGTGGCTTTTTTGAACAATGAGTATATGGATCTGGTTTCCAGGATTAATTGGAAGGGAATCGTCTGGGCGGCTGTCCTTTTAGTCTGCACCCAGTGTATTCCAAAGACAAAGAAATTGCACCCGATCGTCTGGATTTTCGCGTCCGCTGTTATGGGGATTCTGGTTTTCTGACGGCGATCATAGAGGAACGGCTTATGTTACAGAATGAAACCAGGGAACGACTGATCAAAGCTTTTAATGAAACACATGATGCGCGGGCGGTTGCCGAAAGCTTTTCCGTCAATATCAGTACGGTGTACCGCCTGGTGGGTCAGATGCGGACGACCGGTTCTATTCAGACGCAGACGCATCTGCGGGGGCGAAAACCTGCTCTTACAAAAGAGGATGTCCAGAACATCAACCGGCTTGTCCGGGAAAAGCCGGATATTACGCTCAAGGAAATTATCCAGGCGCTGGATCTGCACGTCAGCGATGAAACCGTTCGCAAAGCGATTTTAAAGCTGGGATACGTATATAAAAACAGAGCCTTTCAGCAGGCTCCGTAGCGGGATTTTCCGTATGCACTGCGGCGGCAAGAGGGAAGAAAACGCTTCTAGAGAAGTTTTAAATGGGGGGAAGTGGTTTTCGATGGAGAGGGTATATATCCACAAAAGAAAAAGGTAACAACTATACAAAACATATAAACAATAGGCAATATCTGAAAGGAGAACATGTTATGGAAATTGCAAAAAACAGCGCGTTACTGATGATCGACGTACAGGGCGGCGACATGAAAGGCTCCTGGGACACCGGTGAAGAAGGATTCGATATAGCTGCGGCACAGGAGAGAAGCCACACGATGGTTCAAAACGCGAAGAAGGTATTGGATGTATTTCGCGCGAAAGGTCTGCCAGTTATTCAGTTCAAAGAGGTTCACAGAAAGAATCATATTGACTTCGGACGTGAGCTTGACGGTGCGGAAGGCCCGCATTTGTTAGAGGATGATCCGCATACGGACTATGCGCATCTGACATACCCGATCGAAGGAGAGTACTGCTTTACCAAACGTCGCTATAGCTGCTTTTTTGGCACCGATCTGGAGATCCTGCTGAAAGGCTTGAAAGTGGATACCCTTTACATGTGCGGCGGTTTCACCGATGTTTGCGTCCATTATACTGCGGCTGACGCGCATCAGCATGATTATCACATTAAGGTCGTTACCGATGCAGTTTCAGGTTCCAGCGTGGAAGCGCATAATGCGGCGCTGGATGCGATCAAATACCTGCAGCGTGATTCTTGGGTTACTGTGGCCGATATCCAGAGTGCACTGTAAATTCATTTCTTTGACAGCACTGTATTTTACATAATAGTCGTTTTGGAAAAATGGAGCCTTGTAAAATATTACAAAAAGGGGAAATTGTATGAGTGAAGAGACAAAAAACACCACAAATATGGAAGAAGGCACTGCCGTAAAAAAAGAAATTTCGTTAATTTTGAAGATGATCATTGGCTCCGTACTGGGTTTGCTTTTGTTCTGTATTCCGCTTCCTTGGGGCGGCGGAAGCAGCACGATGCTGCTGTCTTTTATAAAGACGGCGATTGAAAAACGTACCACGGGTATCCTGCTTATCATCGCCCTGACGATTATGACGGCGTCGCTGGTCGGCACGATCTATATGTTTTTTACAAAGGAGAAAGAGCATAGCAAATTCGTAAAGGGCGCGTTTAAGCCAACGATTGTGAATCTGATCGTTCGAGTACTAGCGCTTGCGATTTCTCTTATGGTTTATTTCAACGTAGGCCCCGAATGGATACTCCATCCGGACACAGGCGGTACGATGTTTACATTTTTAATGCCATCCCTGATCCTGTTCTTCTTTTTGGGAACGATTTTGCTGTATTTCCTGACGGACTATGGCCTGATTGAGCTGGTGGGAAGCCTTGTAGAGCGTTTCTTCCGTCCATTATTCCGGATTCCGGCGCGCTCCGCTGTACTTTGTATTTCCGGGTTCTTCGGCAGCGGCACGGTGCAGCTGCTGGTAGCCGATGCGGAGCATAAACAAGGGTATCTGACAAGGCGTGAGACTTCGACTATTTCCGTATGTTTCTGTACGATCACATTTGGCGCGATGTTTGCATACAGCTGTGGAATTGGCGGACTGGATGATAGGTATTTTACCGGCGTCTTTCTCGCATCTGTGCTGGTAACGATTGTCAGTGCGATTCTGATGTCCCGTATTCCGCCGATTTCCTTGATTCCGGATACGTACTACGCGGATAACAAACAGATTTATGAGGAAGGCAAAGGCGGTTTGATGGTCGGTATTGACCGTGCGTATGCCAAAGTGAAAGAGGCTCCGTCTTTCCTCAAAATGATTACCATGGGGAGTAAGGTCACCGCATCCATCTGTCTTGAAGTAATTCCACTGATTATTGTTATGGGAACGACGGTTACGGTTCTGGCCACTTTTACACCAGTCTTTGACTGGATTGCAACGCCGTTTGTTCCGATTCTGGAGCTGATGGGTATCCCGGAAGCGGCAAAAGTTGCGCCGTCATTGTTTACAGGCTTTGCAGATTTGCTGCTGCCGTTCCTTGGCGCTGCAGGCATTGAGTCCCAGCTTGCTACATTTATTGTTTGCGTAGTTGGTATCGCGCAGGTGATCTGTATGACGGAAACCGGCATGATTATGAGTAAATCCTCTGCGCCAATCAGCGTTCCGAAGCTGTTTGTGCTTTTCTTGGAGAAGACTATCATCGCGTTGCTCATCGGATTGCTGATCGGACGCCTGATGGGAATTCCGGTATAATAAAAAACAAAACATACATATGTAAAAGATGCCCGGTTTATTTTTGTAAGAGCGGTATCGTAGGGAGATACGGCCGTATAACCGTCGTATCTCCTTCCTTTCTATATGTAACAGAAGCTGTTCGCCGCCAGCGAGGGGAAAAATGAAAATTACCATTCAAATGATTCGCGACGAGCTTAGTAGCGATATCGAGGAAGCATGGATCCATTCGTCCAAAAGCACTGCCAAAGTGAAAATGATTTCACTCTTTGAGCCAAATCTTGAAACAGAGAGTAATACCGTATATGTGGCCAGAAGGCAGGATATTGACATTCTGACTGCAAAAAAGCGTGACGGCGCTTTTTTGATCCTGCTAGGCGAGCAAAAAGACATGCAGTCTCTCTTCCCAAGGGAGCGAGAAGCATTGCAAAAGATGCAAAACGATCTGATTTTGCTGCGCAGCGACAATGTGGCCTCGGTTCTGCAGAAGATCCAGGAGCTGCTGGATGTTTATCATAAATGGGAGATTGAGCTTTATAAAGTGGCGGCGCATAAGAATTGTGTGCAGGATATCGCGATGACGGCGTCTCCGTTACTTGATAATCCGATCTTTCTGTATTCTACTTCGCTGAAGCTGATATTTTATTCGAATCTGACAGATGCCGCGGAAAGCTTTTTCCATGAGCTGGAGGATTATACAATACAGAACGAGGGAGATTATATAACGGAAACGTATATGGAGGTGCTTTCCAAAAGTCCGGTACAGAAGCTGGCTACTCTCAAGAAAGCCCCCGAGATCTCGACCAATGAAACTTTAGGGTATCGAATTCTTTCCTATAATATATTTTTAAATGATATTTACGTGGCGAGAGCGCTGATCTGCGAGGTTGAACATCCATTAAAGGATAGGGATTTTTTCATATTAAAGACACTGGGCGATTTTCTGGCGCCGTATCTGAGCAGTCAAGATATGGACATGAATACGCATCCGGCGAATTTTGACAAATATCTGCATCAGCTTCTGGCAGGTAATCCAGTGAATGATCCGGTATTGCTGTCATCGGCGCTGGAAGCATACGGCTGGGTGGAAAAGGACTCTTATTTTTGCTGTTGTATTCCAATTGACAGGGACAGATGGACGGTTGATCTTATCATGACCGTATGTGTCTTTCTGGAGAAGGCTTGTCCTGGCAGTGCATCGCTGACCTTTGACAATCATATTGTGCATATTATCAATCTGACGCTGGCTCAGGGTCAAAAGAAGAATATCGTACAGAGATTGCGAAAGCTGTACCATGACCGAAAGCTGCGCGTCGGTATGAGCGCGGTGTTTATCGGCCTTGGCCAGTTGGGCGGGCGCTATAAACAGGCGGAGGCGGCATACAATCTCGGGGTGAAAGAGGATCCGGACGGCGAGTTTTATATGTATGAGGAATACAATCTAAAAGATATGATGCAGATTATCCGAAAGAAATATTCATTGGAAGTGATTTGTCCCGTTGAGATTGCCAAATTGATGGAATATGATCGCAACAAGAATATGCACCTGACGGAAACCTTGCGGACATATCTGGAGAATGATCGCAATATTGCAAAATCAATCCGTGTATTATATATGCAGCGCGCAACATTTATTTACCAACTAAACCGCATTACGGAGATCACAGGGCTGGATTTGGATGATTATAGCTGTCGGCTATATCTGCAACTGTATTTTATGGCGAGCGGATCGACGGAGAAATGATTGTCAAGCGATTCCCCGGCTGTAATGGCATCCGATCCCGAAGGCCAAGAAGCGGTAATCGATCTCTGAATAAAAAAGAAGGAGGAAAAGTATTCTCATGAAATTTGACCCTCATGTTTACCCATATGCATCCCGTCGTAACGTCGTATATGCAACAAACGGAATGGTTCATTGTTCTCAGCCGCAGATTGCACAGATCGGCCTGAGTATTCTAAAGGACGGCGGCAATGCAATCGACGCCGCGGTTGCAATGGCTGCATCCGCGCCGCTTCTGGAGCCGGTCAGCAATTCTTTGGGCGGCGATTGTTTCGCACAGATCTGGACAGGTGGCAAATTGTATGCAATCAACGGCAGTGGTGTTTCACCGATGGCTATGAGTCTGGATGTGATGCATAAAGCTGGTTTGCATCATCCAGATCGTATTCCGATCACAGGCTGGCTGTCCCATATGGTGCCGGGTGCGCCGCGTGCATGGGAAATGATCAGAAGCCGCTTTGGCACAATGTCCATGAAGGATTTAATGGCGCCGGCGATTCGTTATGCAAGAGAAGGTTATGCCGTACCGGTAACTGTTTCCCGATTCTGGCTGGAAGGTGTCCCAGGTAATGTAAGACGTGCAAAAGAAAGTCCGAATACATATGGTCCGTGCGTGAAAACATTTACAAAGGATGGTGTGAATCCCTACTGTGCAGGCGAGGTATTCAAATTTCCAGAATATGCTACGACGCTGGAAATACTTGCTGAATCCAATTGTGAAGATCTGTACACCGGGAGTCTCATGAAGAAAACCGTACAGTTTTCCAAAGAAAATGGCGGCCTTTTCGAAGCGTCCGATTTTGAAAACTTCCATCCGGATTGGGTGGATCCGATTCATACAAGCTATCGCGGCTACGAGGTATACGAGCTGCCTCCGAACGGCCAGGGCATCACGGCGCTGATGGCGCTGAATATCCTAAACGGTATGGATATGGGCGAGACCAGAGATTCGATCGAGAGCTATCATAAACAGATTGAGGCGATCAAGCTGGCGTTCGTTGATACGAAAAAATACGTGGCAGATCCACGTTATATGAAGACGGATATTCAGGAGATGCTTTCCGAGGGCTATGCTGCAAAACGTCGTGGGATGATCACGGATAAAGCGATTATGCCAGAGCCCACCGATCCGTGGTGCGGCGGTACAGTATACTTCTGTACGGCTGATAAGGCTGGCAACATGGTATCTTTTATTCAAAGCGACAACTGGATCTTCGGATCTGGCGTTCAGGTACCGGGCACCGGTCTAGTGCTGCAGGCAAGAGCAAGAGGATTCTCTTTAGATCCCCAAAGCGACAACTGCGTAGCAGGCGGCAAGAGAGCATATCATACCATCCTTCCGGGCTTCTTGATGAAAGACGGCAAGCCGGTCGGACCCTTTGGCGTTATGGGCGGATATATGCAGCCGCAGGGACATTTACAGGTACTTGTCAACAGCATCGATTACCATATGAATCCCCAGTCTGCATTGGATGCGCCACGTTTCCAGTGGATCGACGGCAAGCATGTGCAACTGGAACGTACGGTTCCGGAATTCATTGCAATGGCTCTGGCGGCGAAGGGCCATGAGATCGAGATCGTCAACGACAACATTGATATGGGGCGCGGCGGCATGATCTGGCGCAGAGAAGATGGCGTCATGTGCGGCGGTACCGAGCCAAGATGCGACGGTACATTGCTGTCCTATTAATTTCGTTAAGTTTTCTATCAATCACGAAAGAAGGGAGTTACAAAGTGAGTACTTTTGATCTGGTTGTAAAAAACGGTACGATTCTTACCGTGGATAACACGTTATCCAAAAAAAGATGGTTTGCCGTAAAAGACGGGATGATTGCTGCGATTGGAGATAGGGATGATTTTGCCGGCGACGCAAAAGAAGTGCTTGATCTCCATGGCGATACGATAATGCCCGGATTTGTGGACGCGCATGTGCACGCTACCTTGGCGGGTATGAAGCACTATGGGATCGATCTTCTGGGGATCAATACGGTATCCGGCGTCCTGGATGCTGTGAGAGAATTCTGCGCGAAAGATCCTTCGGATAAGGTCGTCTATGGATTTAATATGACTATGGCGAAGGATATGGACGATAAGCGGGCGCCGTCCAGAGCTGAATTGGATGCCGTAACCGGAGATCATCCTGCAATTATTTTAAATTGGACGATTCATGGCGGCATTCTAAATGGCAAGGCGATGGAATATCTGCAGGCTACGGCGCCAAAGACGGCATGCCTTGTGGATGAAAATGGGTATTTCAATGAGGATGATCCCATCGCGCATATCCTGAATCTGTTCTCCGATGAAGATTTTGAAAACTTTTTCATGCGCGTTTCTGAGGATTGCGCGAGCATGGGCATTACCACCATTCACGCGCTGGATGGATTCTGGGTAAAGGACGACAGGGATACGGATATTCTTTTGCGGGTGCTGCATAAGCTTCCCATCGAGATCCGTCCGTACACCCAGACCTTTGATGTGGAAAAAATCCGCAATTATGGACTGAAGCAAATCGGCGGCTGCCTGCCGGTGGACGGATCTCCGCCGCAGCTTACCGCGGCATTTTCGGAGCCTTATCATATGGCGCCCCATACCAGAGGCTTTTTGCATTACACGGATCGGCAGCTATATGAGATGGTTTACAATGCTTCTAAAGCAGGCATGCAAGTCATCTACCATGCCATCGGCGATCGCGCCATCGACCAATTAATCTACATTTACCAGCAGGTAGACAGGGAAATCGGAATCCGTGATCTTCGGCATAGAATTGAGCATTTTTCCTATCCCAGCGTGCGGGCGCAGGAAATGGCGGCAGAAATGAATATAGTTGCCGTTTGTCAGCCGACGCTTGCCAATTTCCTGGACGGGCCGGAGAGGAATATCATTGAATTCCAGCTTCCCAAGGAAAAAGCAATCTGGCAGGAAAACTTTAAAATAAGAATGGAAAGCGGCGTAACCGTTGCAAATGGCTCCGACGCGCCGGCGGCTTCCTTGAATACCCTGGACGCCTTGAACGCTTGTGTCAATATGCACAATCCGGAAAGAAGAATTTCTTTGGATGATGCAATGAAGCTTTGTACGATTAACGCGGCGTATGCCGGCCATCAAGAAGACCGGCTGGGCTCCCTGGAAGTGGGAAAGCAGGCGGACTTCCTTGTGATCGATCAGGATCCGTATAGCTTACCGTCCGGTTCCGATCTCAGTAAGCTTGTGATCAAAGCAACCTATAAAAAAGGCAAACAGATTTTTAGCAGAAAATAAGGCAGAACCGTTTCAGAGAGGACAAATTCTGAAGCATGTATCATCGCTGACAGGAGGAAATATTTTATGCATGATGTCTATTGGGCGGCTCCGATGTTCTCCACTGCGGATAAGGAATACAATGACAAATACGTGCGAATGCTCAAAGACGCGGGCATCAGCGTGTACAATCCCATGAGAGATGCGGTTTATATCGGAACGAATCCTTCCGACGAGGAGATTTTTCAAAAGGATATTGAAGCGGTAAAGGACTGCCGGGTATTTGTAGCCAACATCGATCAGGAAAGCATCGACAGCGGCGTCGCGTCTCAGATCGGCATAGCCAATGTGCTGGGCAAGCCCATCGTCGGCGTCTTTACAGATTCCAGACGGGATCGCCCTAAGAATAGCATATACAAAAATCCCCATGTAATGGGGGCTATAAAATCAGCCGGCGAGCTCATTTTTACCCTGGACGAATTGGTAAACGCGGTAAAAAAAGCCCTGGCATGACGAAATGTATTGATTTACGAAAAAATATTACATAAAGAAAGGAAATGATTTACTATGCAAAATTTTTATTACTCAGTTCCAACAAAAGCTTACTTCGGGAAAGGCGTTGTATCGAAAATCGGCGAGCTGGCGAAGGAATTCGGCAGCAAAGCCATGCTGATTTACGGCAAAGGCTCCATAAAGAAAATCGGTTTATACGATACGGTCGTAAATAGCCTGAAAGAAAACGGCGTGGAGTATGTAGAACTGACGGACATTATGCCGAATCCCCACATTACAAAGGTGGACGAGGGAGTTGCGCTTGCCCGCAAAGAGGGCGTCGGCCTGCTGATCCCCTTAGGCGGCGGAAGCTGTATCGATACTGCAAAATGTATTGCCGGCTGCTACGGTTATGACGGACCTGCCTGGGATGTTATTCTGAATAAATCTCTGGTAAAAGAATGTCTGCCGATCATCGCTGTTCCCACGCTGGCGGCTACTGGTTCTGATATGGACGCCGGCGCTATGATCCATAATGAGGCGACACATGAGAAAAAGCAGCTGATGCATCCGGACTTATTCCCGAAATATTCGCTGCTGGATCCGGAATATACCTATTCCGTTTCCAAAAAGCAGACCGCATTTGGCGTGGCAGATATTATGTCTCACATTATGGAGGTATATTTCTCCAAAACGGAAGGTGCATTTTTGGCAGACCGGATCATGGAAGCTATGCTCAAAACCTGCGTGAAGTATGGGACGATCGCTTGTAATGATCCGAAGAATTACGAAGCCAGAGCCAACCTGCTTTGGGTGGCGGCATGGGGCTGCAACGGCTTTACCGGCTGCGGCAAGATCCCCTGCAGATGGAGCGTACATCCATTAGAGCATGAAATCGCCGCGTTCTATAATGATCCCCATGGCCAGGGCATCGCGATCCTGACCACGTCTTGGATGCGCTATGTGCTTAATGATTATACGGCGGATATGTTTGCCACCTTTGGCGTAAATGTTTTGGATCTGGAACCGTCTGCGGACAAATACGAAACGGCGAAGCGTGCAATTGACACCTTGGAAAATCTGTTCCGCTCCTGGGGAATTCCCCAGAACCTCCGAGAGAGCGGCATTGGCCTGACAGACGACAGTAAGTTTGAAATCATGGCGGAAAAGGCCATCGGCGCCGCCGACAAGATCAATGGCTGTGTTCCCCTTTCCAAGGAAGATGTAATCAATATTTATAAGGCGGCATTCTAATATAGGGCTACATCATTTCCCAATGTGCAGGAGGTTTGATAATCACGAAACCTCCTGCACATCAGTGTATTCAATAAGATGGGAGTAAAATTGCCGTTTTGTAACTATTTTAACTAAAGAAAGGATAGACGATGGGAGTACAATTTGACGCGTATAAGTACGCGTATCCGTCGAGGCGGCATGTGGTGTACGGCAGGAAAGGAATGGTCTGCGCAACCGTTCCCATTGCCGCCCAGGCTGGTCTGGAAATTTTGAAAAGAGGAGGAAACGCCGTGGACGCGGCCATTGCCGCCGCCGTCTGTCTGACGGTCGCAGAGCCCACTTCCAACGACATTGGAAGCGATGCTTTCGCACTGGTCTGGGTCGCCCAGGATAAGCGTTTGTACGGCTTAAATGGAAGCGGCCCGGCGCCTCAGGGGATTGACGCGGAGGAAATCCGCAGGAAATATGGAGAAATCCCAAGAAACGGCTGGGCACCGGTAACAGTCCCCGGCGCGCCCTCCGCCTGGGCGACGCTTTCCCAGCGCTTTGGCAGGCTGCCGCTCAAAGAGGTTATGACGCCCGCTATCCGTTACGCACGGGAAGGCTATCCCGTATCGCCGACCGTCTGCCGGCTGTGGGAGAGTGGTTATGCGCAGAATAGGAAAGCCTATACGGAGGACTATCTGCAGCACTGGTTCACCGTTTTTGCGCCGAAGGGACGGGCGCCCTATCCCGGCGAAACAATCACGTTTCCCTTCCATGCGGAAACGCTGGAGGAAATCGCCGAGACGAACGGGGAATCCTTTTACCGGGGAGCGCTCGCGGATAAGATCGACGCCTTTTCCCGCAAAACCGGCGGCTATTTAAGGAAAGAGGATCTGGAAGCGTATCAGGCTCAGTGGGTGGAGCCTATCAGCACAAATTACCGGGGCTACACCGTATCGGAGATCCCACCCAACGGCCATGGGATCGTGGCTCTTATGGCGTTGAATATCCTGGAAGGCTATACGTTTCAGGAAAGAGATACCGGCGAATGCATCCACCGGCAGATCGAAGCGATGAAGCTGGCCTATGCGGACGGTCATCGGTATATAGCCGACCCTCGGTTCATGCAGGTGGCGACGGAACAATTGCTTTCAAAAGCCTACGCCGAAAGACGGAGAAAAGAGATCGGCGCGCAGGCGATTTGGCCCGCGGCGGGAGATCCTGCCTGCGGCGGCACCGTCTATCTAAATAGTGCGGACGAGGAAGGGAACATGGTTTCCTTTATTCAGTCGAATTATAAGGAATTTGGCTCCGGAGTTGTGGTTCCGGGGACCGGCATTGAATTCCACAATAGAGGCCGGAACTTCAACCTAGATCCCGCCAGTGAAAATTGTCTGGCTCCGGGGAAAAAGCCTTATCATACAATCATTCCCGGCTTTTTGAGTAAAGATGGGAAGGCCATCGGCCCCTTCGGCGTTATGGGCGGTTTTATGCAGCCTCAGGGCCATCTGCAGGTGGTGATGAATACGATCGATTTTGGTATGAATCCCCAGGAGGCGTTGGACGCGCCCCGCTGGCAGTGGACGAAAGGGAAACACGTGGATATTGAGCGCGAAATGTCCGGCGCCGTCGCCGGCGAGCTGGTGCGCAGAGGCCACCTGGTAAACGTCGTCCCGGAAAATATTGGCATGGGCCGAGGTCAGATCATCTGGCGCATGGCCGACGGCGTTTTGGCGGGGGCTACGGAGCCGCGGGCCGATGGAACTGTAGCCGTCTGGTAAAAGGCGCGGAAAGGAAATTCTATATGAAAATAAATTGGATCACCTTGCGGATCTACAATCTGGAAAGATCGAAAGAATTTTACGGGGATTTCTTGGGAATGGAGCTGTTCCGGGAGTTTACCGGCCCTGACGGGCGCCGCTTCGCGTTTTATCGGGCGAAGAACGGCCTGGAAATTGAGCTGGTGGAAAACGGGCAGGTCGGCGAGCGCGGCCTTTGTACCGAGCAGCTTTCCATCGGGATTTCCGTCGAAGATTATGAAGTGGTAATGGAAGAGGCGCGAAAGCGAGGCGTTATAACCGCCGAGCCGGCTCCCCATGTGGGAAAGCTGGAGTACTTTTTTGCGGAAGATCCGGACGGCGTCGCTTTTCAGATTATAAAAGAGTAAAAGAATCGTTTTAAAGAACCATAAGAAAATTTATCGCCATACGCTTTGAGAGTCTATGGTTACAATTTCCCTTGTTTGCAGCTTTTGCCGCCAGGATTTTCCCTGGCGGCTGCTTTTTTCTCGACAATCTCTGCCTGTTCAATTTTTGTTGCAAATTTTTTCCAAAAAGATTTGACGGAAATGCGCAAATCACCTATAATAAATCTGTATGCGTACAGATAAGCATAACATACGTACACATACTTTTTCGTGCCATAGTATACAGAAAAGTAATCAATGGCAAGCTTTTCAAAAGATCAAGCCTTTATTCTGCGACTGTAGACGTCGCGGGATAAGATGGAGGAAAAATGGTTAAAAGTATGACGGGCTTTGGAAGGGCCGAGGTCCTCGATAATGAAAGAAAATTTACAGTAGAATTAAAATCGGTGAACCACAGGTATCTGGATATTGGTATTCGTATTCCCAAGAGACTGGGGATTTTTGAAACTGCTATCCGCAGCCTCCTAAAGCAGTATATGCTGCGGGGTAAGGTAGACGTTTTTATCAGCTACGAGGATTACACCAAAAACCGGATGAGTCTGAAATATAACCGGGAGCTGGCGGGGGAATATCTGAAATATTTCCGAGAAATGGGCGAGGAATTTAAGCTCCGGGAAGACGTTAGCATATCGGAGTTGGCCAAATGCCCGGAGGTTCTTACGATGGAAGAGCAGGCGCTGGACGAGGAAGGACTGTGGAATCATTTAGAGCCGGTGCTGCAAGAAGCCGCCGAAAAGTTTTCCCGCTCCAGGGAAGCGGAAGGAGCCAATTTAAAAAAGGATCTGCTTGGTAAGCTTTCCTGGCTGGATGAAAAGGTTTCCCAGGTGGAAGCGCGTACCCCTCAGGTGGTGAATCTTTACCGGGAAAAGCTGGAGGCGAAGACAAAGGAGCTTTTGGAAGGCGTTCAGCTGGAGGAAAGCCGGATCGCGGCGGAGGTGGTGATTTTCGCCGATAAGATTTGCAATGACGAAGAGACTGTGCGTCTGCACAGCCATATCCAGAGTATGCAAAAGGCGCTGGAAAACGGCGAGGGCATGGGTCGGAAGCTGGATTTTATCGCCCAGGAAATGAACCGGGAAGCAAATACGATCCTTTCCAAATCCGCCGATCTGGAAATTTCGAATATTGCCATCGATTTAAAAACTGAAATCGAAAAGATCCGGGAACAGATACAGAACATCGAATAGCCTGCAAAAAACGCCGGAAGGCGCTGCGGGAATATTGGAGATAGCAGATGGCCAAACTTGTAAATATCGGTTTTGGAAACGTAGTAAATTCCGATAAGATCGTAACAGTCGTTAATCCCGACGCGGCGCCCATCAAGCGGTTGGTGCAGACGGCCAAAAGCGAGGGGAACGTCATCGACGCCACGCAGGGACGCAAAACAAAAGCGGTGATCGTCACCGACGGCGGCAAGATTATTTTGTCCGCGCTGCAGTCGGAGACGATTGCGAAACGCTTTGCCGGATATATGGAAGGAGAGGGGAAAGGAAGCCATGAATAGCGGGATTTTGGTGATTGTTTCCGGATTTTCAGGCGCTGGAAAAGGCACTCTGGTAAAAGCGCTGATGGAGCGGTATGAGAATTATTCCTTATCAATTTCCGCCACTACCCGCAGCGCCCGTCCAGGAGAAGAGGACGGCCGGGAATATTTTTTTAAAACAGAAGACGAATTCAAAGAGATGATCCAAGAAGGCGCGTTTATTGAATACGCCCGGTATGTGAATCATTACTACGGTACGCCGAAAGCCTACGTCCAGCAGCAGCTGGCGGCCGGCCGGGATGTGATTCTGGAAATTGAGATTCAAGGCGCGCAAAAGGTTAAGCAGCAGATGCCCGAGGCCGTGCTGTTTTTTGTGACGCCGCCTGGCGCCACGGAGCTGAAAAACCGGCTGGAAAAACGAGGCACCGAAGATGCGGATACGATTCGTTCGCGTTTGCAAAGAGGCTGCGAAGAGGCCAAAGGTATGGATCAGTACGAGTACCTGCTGGTCAATGATGATTTAGAAAAATGTGTGGAAACTTTGCATGGCATTGTACAAGCAGAGCACTGCAAAACCGCCCGGCAGCAAAGATTTGTTCGGAAAATGGCCGAGGAGCTGCAGGTCTTTATGAAAGGAGAATGACCCATGATACATCCGTCTTATTCAGAATTGGTACAGGTCGTAAATCAGGAGAGCGAAGCCGAAGAGCAGACGCCAGTGGTAAAAAGTCGCTACTCCATCGTGCTGGCTACCAGTAAGCGCGCCAGGCAGATCATCGACGGCGCCACGCCGTTGGTAAAGAGCGCTGGAAAGAAGCCGCTGTCCATCGCCATCGAAGAATTATATAAGGAAAAGATTAAGATTATCGCCGATGAGGGCGGTGAAGAAACTGAAGAATAAAGCGCCGGGAGAAAAGCCATGAATGTATTATTTATCTCCCTGGGCTGCGATAAAAATCTGGTGGATTCGGAGGAAATGCTGGGACTCCTTAGCAGCCAGGGATTTCAGGTGACCGACGAGGAAAGCCAAGCAGAGGTCATCGTCGTTAATACCTGCTGCTTCATCCATGACGCAAAGGAAGAAAGTATCCAGACGATTCTGGAAATGGCCGAGTATAAGAAAAGCGGTTCCTGTAAAGTTTTGCTGGCCGTCGGCTGCCTGGCGCAGCGATACCAGGAGGAAATCCGCCGGGAAATTCCGGAGGTGGACGCGGTGCTAGGAACGGCCGCCTATCCGCAAATTGCCAATGCCATACAGGAATGCTTGGCGGGACGCTCTTATGAAAATTATGGAGGGCTGGAAAGTCTGCCGTCCCTGGAGACAAAGCGACTTTTAACGACCGGCGGCCATTACGGTTTTCTGAAAATTGCAGAAGGCTGCGACAAACGTTGCACTTACTGTATCATTCCCAAGCTTCGGGGGCATTATCGCAGCTATCCTATGGAGCAACTTCTCTCCCAGGCCCGGGATATGGCCGGCCAGGGGGTTCAGGAGCTGATCCTGGTAGCGCAGGAAACGACTTTGTACGGCGTGGATATCTATGGGAAAAAACGCCTGCACGAGCTGCTGCAAAAGCTCTGTGAAATACAAGGAATCCGCTGGATACGGCTGCAATACTGCTATCCGGAGGAAATTTATGAAGAATTGATAGAAACCATCGCCCGTCAAGAAAAGATCTGCCGCTATTTAGATTTGCCCATTCAGCACGCCAGCGATACGATTTTAAAGAGGATGGGACGCCGCACTTCAAAAGCGGAGCTTACAAAGCTTATCGATAGACTGCGGAAGCGGATACCGGATCTAGTCCTTCGAACAACGCTGATCACCGGCTTTCCGGGAGAAACAAAGGAAGACCACGAGGAGCTTTTGGACTTTATCGATGAAATGGAATTTGATCGGCTGGGCGTTTTTACGTATTCAATGGAAGAGGACACGCCGGCCGCCGAAATGGACGGGCAGATACCGGAAGAAATCAAAGAAGAACGCCGGGCAGAACTGATGGAGCTTCAACAGGAGATTTCCCTGGAAAAAGGCGAAACCTGGATCGGCCGGGAGCTTTTGGTACTGATCGAGGGAAAGGTGGCGGATGAAAACGCTTATGTGGGTCGTACCTATGCGGACGCGCCCCAGGTAGACGGCTATCTATTTATCCAGACGAAAGAAACGCTGCTTTCCGGAGATTTTGTCCTGGCCCGGGTTACCGGCGCGCTGGAATACGACCTTACCGGAGAGCTGATCAGGATTTTGGACAGGAGATGATAAAGATGAATACACCGAACAAATTAACGGTCGCCCGAATGGTAATGGTTCCCTTTTTTGTGGCGGCGATGCTGACAGACTGGCTGGGCGAATACGGACGCTGGGTCAGCCTGTGCCTGTTTGTCGTGGCCAGCATGACCGATTGGCTGGACGGCTATCTGGCCCGGAAGTATCATCTGGTAACGGATTTCGGGAAATTCATGGATCCTCTGGCGGATAAGCTCTTAGTCTGTTCCGCGATGATCTGTTTTGTAGAGCTTTCTAAAATGCCCGCCTGGATTGTAATTATTTTTATCGCCCGGGAATTTATTATCAGCGGTTTCCGTCTGGTGGCTGCGGACAATGGCATCGTCATCGCCGCCAGCTATTGGGGGAAATTCAAGACCGTATCGCAAATGCTCCTGATTATCGTCATGATTCTGGATTTAGGCGGCGTTTTCGCGGTTGCAGAGCAGGCGCTCTTATACCTGGCGCTGGCGCTGACGGTAATTTCCCTGCTGGATTACATCTATAAGAATAAACAGGTGATTTCCATGCAAAACTAATACAAAAGTTCCGCGCCCAGAGTGGGGAAAGGAAGGAATACGTATGATAGCTGAGTTGATTTCTGTTGGAACGGAAATTTTATTGGGCAATATCGTCAATACAAATAGCGCATATTTATCGGAAATGTGCGCGATGCTGGGGCTTTCCCTCTATTACCAGACCGTAGTCGGCGATAATGAAAAGCGGCTGGAGGAAACGATGCGAATGGCCTGGGAACGCTCCGATGTAATCATTCTTACCGGAGGACTTGGACCTACCAGAGACGATCTGACAAAGGAAGTGGCCGCCCGGCTTTTGAATCGAGAATTAAAAGAAGATCCGCACACCAGAAGCCGGATCGAAAGCTTTTTAAAGGCTTACCGGAAAAATCATGCCGGTTCGAAAATTACCGACAATAACTGGAAGCAAGCGTTAGTACCCGCCGGCGCCATCGTCCTGGACAATGAAAACGGAACGGCACCCGGGCTGATTCTGGAAGAAGGCCAGAAGCGGATGATCCTTTTGCCGGGACCTCCCGGAGAAATGATCCCGCTTTTCCGAGACAAGGTATTTCCCTATCTGCGTGACAAGCAGCCGGAGGTCATTTATTCGCAGATGGTCAAGATCTGCGGAATCGGAGAAAGCCAGGTAGAAACGGAGATTCAGGATCTTATAAAGGCGCAGGGGAATCCCACCATCGCTCCTTACGCAAAGCCCGGGGAAGTGCATCTGCGGATCACGGCGAAAGCGGACAGCGAAAAGGCGGCGAAAAAACTGACAAAGCCCCTGCTTCGGGAATTAAAGGCTCGTTTCGGCAATCATATTTATTCCACAGAAGAGGACAAGACGCTAGAAGAAGCAGTCGTAGAGCTTTTGAAAGTCAAGAAAATGACTTTGAGCCTGGTAGAATCCTGTACAGGCGGCGCCCTGGCCGCCAGGATTGTCAACGTGCCGGGCGCTTCGGAAGTATTTGGCTCCGGTTTTGTCACCTACAGCAATAAAGCCAAGCGTAAACACGTACTAGTGAAAAAGAGTACCTTGAAGACGGAAGGCGCCGTAAGTGAAAAAGCCGCCAGGGAAATGGCCAAGGGCGGCCGCTACGTTTCCGGCGCGGACGTTTGCGTCTCAGTGACCGGGTTTGCCGGGCCGGACGGCGGCACAAAGGAAAAGCCCGTAGGCACGGTTTTCGTCGGTTGTTGCATCGAGGGTGAGACAGAGGTCTGCGAATGTCATTTCCAGGGGAGCCGGGAAAGCATCCGAAGCCAGGCGGTGGTATATGCGCTGACCTTCCTTCGGACGTGCATGATCGAGGGCCTGAAAAAGAAAGAAAAATAGAATTTTCTCAAAAAATCCGGGTAGAGCGGTCCTTTACCCGGATTTTTGCCGGGTATGCCGGAGCGCTTTAGAGATTCATCATTTTTATCAGGCTGACGATCTTATCCAGTCGGGCGGCCTCTTGGGGAGATTTTCCCATTTTTAGCACTTCGATAATTGTGGAGATTTCGTCGTTGCTGAAATTCAGCCCGTTGGATTTCCCTTTGGAGGCGGCGGCCATCAAAAAGGGCAGCAGGTCCTGCTGGTTTTTTTGATTTACCTGGTTCGCCAGGTTCTGCAGCATTTCCAGCTTGCTTTTGTCCATGGCCTGCAGATTGGGGTGCTCCATCCAGTTTTCCTGTCCGGATGAAGACGGCTGCTGTCCATTGGCAGGATTTTGATTATTATTTGAATAATTCATACTTCCTCCTATTTTCGATTTATTTTGCTTCCTGCAGCATTTCAAACATCTGTACCGTCGCCAGCGTCTCTAGCAGGCGATCAATCTGCGTCTGGGTGGATGGACTGCAATACCGCCGAATATCCGTCAACATCTGCGTCGGATCTGTATCTTCGATCGCTTCACAGGCGGAAAGATTGCCAGTATTTTCCAGAAACAAGGCGAACGTATTTTGTAGCTCTAAAAATTTCGCATATACAGAAAGAAGCTGCCGATTTTCCTTTGGTATGTAAGGAAAAGCGGCTTTTAATATTTGCACACTGTCGTCACTGACCATTTCATCCAATAAGGTGAGCGGACGGCTTTTTTCTTCACTCATAAAAAATCCTTTTTGTTCTATTCTATGTAGGACAATCCGAAAGTAGAACTGTCGGAGCATTTTGTTAGTTTTCACATATAGTATCTGTATACGCCGCTTTCGGGCGAATGAAAGGACGGGCCGATATGAAAGATGAAAAAAGTCGTTTAATTATAGAAGGAAATGCCGTTTATGAAATAGACAGGGAATGCGAACGGAAAAAATGTCGATACCGGACAATGCAAAGAAAAGACAGGAAAAAGAACAATTGCCAGTCGGAACGTTTTAGGAAATAAAAAAATGTCGCCTCTTTCTGCAGTAAATATACGCATGGATCATTCTGGAAGAAGCCTCTTTATTGTTCATAAAGTGAACAACTAGTATTTGTGTCTGAAAAGGCTGAAATTTGTAAGAAAATTATTGAAATTGGCTTGCATTTTCCAGTGAGGTTGGCTATACTAAGAAAAAGTATCCGTGAGATATCTGCGGAATTTTCAATCGTAAACAGCTAGATAAGAGAAACATATCTGACAATTTTATTCGTGAGAAACAGAATAATGGAGGCGACAAAAAATGATGAAAAAGATCAAAAAGCACCAGCGACTTTTGCTGGTCATTTTGATTGTCATCTGTATGGGAATTATTTTGGTTGGCGGCATTCGCTATGTGCGAACGCTGCGGGATAACCTGCAAAACCAGGCGATCCAAAATGTTATGACTGTAACCATGCAGCAACAACAGGCATTAGACAATTTTACCTCGGGAGATCAAGAACGTTTACACAGCTTTGCAGAATATTTTTCCCGCAGATCTTCGGATGCTATAGAGGAAATTACGGAACCGCTGGATTTGTTTTACGAAGTAGACGCGAATTACGTAGTAGTCAATCTGGATACAGGTATAAGCTGCAACAGCAAGGAAAACGACGCGTTCCAGATGGAAGAAGACAAGATGGACGACATCTATCAGATACTCTCTAACAACGGCGCTTCTACGGGCACGTTTATTCAGGAAAACCTGTTTGGCTACTATGAACGCTTTACTTTTTCCGATGGCGTTCCCGCTCTTATTGAAAAAAGCTATGATCGTAGCCAGGTTTCCGAAACTTTTTCTCTGTCCTTCTATAATAACCAGGGCCTGGCGTACGTTGTGAATCAAAAGGGAGATATTTTACTGCGTTCCCTTAGAGAGATCGACAATCAGCTTCATGAAAATATTTTTGACATAGTCACAGATATCTACGGCCAGCAGGCGGATATCGACGCTTTTATGGAAGCGCTTCTCGCCAAAGAAACTGGCAGTATGATTTTCACCGGCAGCAAAGGCGCCTATGTGTATACCTATGTCCCTGTACAAAATGTACAGGACTGTTATTTGGTTTCTATTGTGCCGGTGGATGCGATTACGGCCGAAACGGATAAAATGCTCATGGATTCTCAGATGGCGCTGGGATTTTTAGCGCTTGTGCTGGTAATTTGTACTGTATTCGTTTTACTGATCTGGCGTACCCGCCAGGAAATCGAATACCATATGCAGTTATTTGATATTTTTGCTACATATCTTACCAACAATACCGGCGATGTGTATATGATGCTGGATCAGGAAACAGACGAGATCGAGTACGTCAGCCCGAATCTGGAGCAGGTGTTGGGTGTAACTGCGGAAAATATCATCGAAGTAATACAGGCGGAGGATCTGGGAACAGATCCTGTGGAGACAGAGGTTTACTACGAGGAAATTCGCAGGCTGACTCCCGGGAAATCCGCGCGGCCCCGGAATACGGAACGCATTAATCCCAAGACCGGCGAACATAAGTATTTTCAAGAAAATACTTACTGCACGCTGATTCAGGGCAAGAGTAAACGAGTCGTCTATATTTCAGACCGGACGAAAGAACGGGAAGCGCAGAATTCTCTGACGGAGGCTCTGCGAATGGCCCAGGCTGCCAACGACGCCAAAAGCGCTTTCCTAAGCAGCGTCAGTCACGACATCCGCACGCCTATGAACGCCATTATCGGTTTTCTGGCCCTGATGCGCGACGAGGCAGACAATCCCGGGATGGTCATGGAATATACCCAGCGTATCGACGCCGCCAGCCAGCACCTTTTAGGCCTTATTAACGATGTGCTGGATATGAATAAGATCGAAAGCGGAAGCGCTACGCTTAGCATTTCCGAGCTGAACTTAGCGGAGATTATCGATGAAATCAATTCAATCATCCGTCCGCAGACGAAGGCAAAGGATCAAAATTTTGACATTTTTGTTTCACATCTGAATTACGAACATCTGTTAGGCGATAAGCTGCGGATCAATCAGATTATGATCAATCTGTTGTCTAACGCTGTAAAATATACGCCCGAAGGCGGCAACGTCCAGATGCGTGTAGAAGAACTGCCCCAGGTGGTTCAAAATTATAGCCGCATCCGCTTTACTGTCAGCGACGACGGTCTGGGGATGAGCGACGATTATCTACAGGTGATTTTTGATCCCTTTACCCGGGAAGAAACAGAAATCACTCACCAGATCCAGGGGACCGGCCTGGGTATGGCTATCACGAAGAGCCTGGTGGATCTGATGGGCGGTACGATCCGGGTAGAGAGCGAGCTAGATAAGGGCAGCACCTTTATTGTGGAGCTGGAATTGTGCATTCAGGAACGGGAGGATGATCCCAGATTCTGGGAGGATCACAGTGTCAGCCGGATGATTGTAGCGGACGACGAAGAGGAGGTTTGCCAGAATATCGTTAAGACCATGTCTCAGACAGGCGTAGTCACAGATTATTCTACCGACGGGGAAACGGCGATCCGCATGATGCGTTCTGCCCGGGAAGCGGGCCATCCGTATGATTTGATCTTATTGGACTGGAAGATGCCGAATTTAAACGGTCTGGAGACCGCCCGTCTCATCCGAAAAAATTATCCGGACAAGATTCCGATTTTGCTCCTTACTGCTTATGACTGGACCGAAATCGAGCAGGAAGCCGTAGAAATCGGCATAAATCACTTTATGCCCAAGCCTTTCTTTATGAGTACTTTTAAAGTGGCGATCCGGCGGGTTATGGGAAATCTGAAAATGGAACAGGGCAGTCAGTCGGACGTCGTCCGGGGTATGCATATCCTGGTGGTAGACGATATTGAAGTGAACCGGATCATTTTGGTAAAGATCCTTAGCTCATTGGGCGCTGATTGCGACGTTGCCGCCACCGGCCAGGAAGCGGTGGAGAAATTCGAAGCTTCTTCCATCAGTGCATACGACCTGATTTTGATGGATGTACAGATGCCTGTCATGGATGGCTATACCGCTACTCGGAAGATCCGAAGCAGCGATCATCCCGCGGCGCAAACGGTGCCGATTATCGCTATGACAGCCAACGCCTTTGTAGACGACGTACGGGACGCCATCAAGTCTGGCATGGACGCGCATATTGCCAAGCCGGTACAACTGGATAAGCTAAAGGCTACGATCCAGCAGGTACTGGACAAGCGGTTGGAACAGGCGGAGGAAATGCAAAAAAATTCATAGGCAAAAAATAGACAGGTAGGTGCAAAACGCCTGTCTGTTTGCTTTTTATGCCTTTCTGTATGATTTCAAAAGAATGAATTGACAGGAATTTCACTGATAGATATAATTAATAAGAATAGCACAGAGCTTTGTCAACATATGGAAGGACATAAGGGGGACGGATTTGTGGAGGGGAAAGGAATCTCAAAAGCGGTGATCAAGCGACTGCCGCGGTATTACAGATATCTGGGAGAATTGATGGAGGATGGAATGGAACGTATTTCCTCCAGCGATTTAAGCGAAAAGATGCATGTGACCGCATCGCAGATACGCCAGGATCTGAATAATTTCGGCGGCTTTGGCCAGCAGGGCTACGGCTACAATATCCAGTTTTTATACGAGGAGATCGGCAAGATCCTGGGATTGGATAAGCAGCATCCGATGATTATCCTAGGCGCTGGTAATCTGGGACGGGCCCTTGCCAATTATACGGGTTTTGAAAAACGTGGCTTCAAACTTTTGGGTATTTTTGACAGCAATCCCCAATTGGAAGGAATCTGCATTCATGGCGTGCAGGTGCAAATGATCGGTCAGCTCGCTGCGTTTTTGCAGGAAAACAGAGTGGAAATCGCCGTATTGACACTTCCCAAAAGCCGTGCCGGAGAAATGGCGCAGGTGCTGGTGGATAACGGCATCAAAGCCATTTGGAATTTTGCCCATCTGGATCTGGACGTGCCGCCGCATGTGATCGTGGAAAACGTCCATTTGTCGGAAAGTCTGATGACCTTGTCTTATAATCTGAACGAGCATCAGCAAAAGCTGGAACAAAAAACAGATGCTAAAGGATCCGAAAGCGAACATGCTTCAAAGGGTAAGATTTTTTAAAAAAAGTGCGTATGATTTGGAAAGGCGAGGAGGCCGTTGCAAAAAAGCAGGAACAATCCTGCGGTTTTGCGACAGCCTTTTTCTGCCGCAAGCGCAAAGGAGGGAATCTATGCAGGCGATCGTAGGATGCAGGGAGATGAAGGAACTGGACGGCCATACGATAGAACAGATGGGCATGCCGTCCATGGTGCTGATGGAACGGGCGGCTCTTCAAGTGGTGCAGGTGCTGGAACGGGACAGAGAAAGCCTTGCAAAGGTGCTGATCGTCTGCGGACGGGGCAATAACGGCGGGGATGGGATCGCGATTGGCCGCCTTCTGCATCAGAAGGGCTACAACGTGCATCTTTTTTGCCTGGGCGAAAAGGAAAAGGCCACCGCTGAAACGGCCCTTCAGGAGGAAATTGCTGGAAAATATCGGACGCCCTTTGTGAATAACCCTGCCTGGACGGAATATACTACTATAGTAGACGCCGTTTTTGGCATTGGGTTAAAGCGCGACGTCACGGGACTTTACGCGGAAGTCTTACAAAAGATGAATGCGGCTGGTGCCCGAAAGGTAGCCGTAGATATTCCCTCCGGCGTCGACGGGGATACCGGAGCTGTATTAGGCGCCGCCTTTTTGGCGGAGGAGACGGTGACCTTCGGATTTCTAAAAAAAGGCCTTTGCCTGTATCCCGGCGCCTTCCATGCGGGAAAAATCACCGTGGCGGATATCGGCATTTCCTTCCCGGAAGGGAGAGAGCCCATGCTGTACGCGCTGGAAAAACTAGATATAAAACGGCTGCTGCCCACACGACCGCCCTGGGGCAATAAGGGAACCTTTGGAAAAGTATTGCTTCTTACCGCGGGGAAAGGCATGAGCGGTGCGGGATATCTCTGCGCTCAGGGAAGCTTTGCGGCGGGAGCCGGCATGGTGAAAATCCATACTTGCGCGGAGAATCGAACCATTTTCCAGACGCTTTTGCCGGAAGCTATGGTTACGGCCCAGGAGGCGACGCCGGATATGGAATTACTGGAAAAGGATTACCAATGGTGCGACGCGGTGGTTGCCGGACCGGGCCTGGGAAGCTGGGGGGAAGAGCTGCTTTTGCAGCTTTTGCAGGCGAAGGAAAGAAAGCCGCTGGTCTTGGACGCGGACGGTCTAAACGTCTTAAGCGCCCACCCGGATTGGAAGCGCTACCTGAAAGATCACTGTGTGGTAACGCCCCACGTAGGCGAAATGAGCCGGCTTAGCGGCTATCCGACAGCGCAGATCAAGGAAAATCTGTTGGAAACAGCAGAAGAATTTGTCCAACATACACAGGTTGTCTGCGCGTTAAAGGACGCCCGCACAGTAATCGCAGGAGGCCGGCGGACGTATTTGAATCTAAGCGGCAATCAAGGGATGGCCACCGCCGGTTCCGGAGACGTTTTGGCGGGTATCATCGGCGGATTGCTGGCCGGCGGGGCTTCTTTAGAAAACGCCGCGGCCGTCGGTGCGTTTCTTCACGGCCTGGCAGGTGATAAGGCCCGCGAGGCGAAAAGCGCTCGGGCGATGACTGCGAAAGATATCCCCCAGTTTTTGGGAAAGCTTTGGAAGGAAATCGAGGAAGAGACATGAAAGAATACAGCAGAGTAAAAGCGGTGGTATCCCTGGATGCCATCTTACATAATTTCGAAGTTATGCACCGAAATATCCAAAAAGGCACGAAAATTATCGGCGTAATCAAGGCCGACGGCTACGGCCACGGAGCGCTTTCTATTGCGCGGCTGATGGAAGAAAAAGACTATATATGGGGATTTGCTACCGCGACCGCCCAGGAAGCCTTGGCCCTGCGGGAAAACGGTATCCGAAAACCTCTAATGGTTCTGGGGTACGTTTTTGAGGAGGACCGAGAAGCGCTGGCACAGGCCCGGATTCGTATGCCGGTATTTCGCATGGATACGGCCAGGGAGCTAGGAGAGCTGGCTCGGAAGCTGGATAAGCAGATTTCCATCCATATAGCGGTGGATACGGGGATGAGCCGGATCGGTTTTCTGGATGAGGAAAAGAGCGTGGCGAAGATCCAGAAGATCTGTCAGATGCATGGACTCCAGACAGAAGGCATATTTACTCATTTTGCGCGGGCAGATGAAACAGATAAAAGCCCGGCTTATCGGCAACTGCAGCGTTTTTCAGATTTCCTGGACAAGCTTTATACTGCGGGCGTAAATATTCCCATGAAACATTGCTCTAATAGCGCGGGTATTCTGCGTCTGCCGGAGGCGAATTACAACGCCGTGCGGGCTGGCATTTCCATATACGGCGTATATCCTTCCGACGAGGTGGAAAAAGAGCCGGTAAAGCTTTTGCCCGCTATGGAGCTGAAAAGCCATGTGACGCATGTTAAGAAGCTACCCTCCGGAGTCGAAGTCAGCTACGGCGGCACATGGACAACCAGGCGGGAGACGACGACGGCCACCATCCCGGTAGGCTATGCGGACGGCTATCCCAGAAGTCTGTCCAATAGAGGCTATGTGCTGATTCATGGAAAAAAAGCGCCGATTCTTGGTCGTATCTGCATGGATCAGTTCATGGTGGATGTCACAGACATCCCGGACGTTTTCCCCGAAACGGAAGTAACCTTATTCGGCTCGGATAATGGCGCGTATCTGTCGGTAGACGAGCTGGGGCGCTTAAGCGGCAGATTTCCTTATGAATTTCTGTGCGGCATCAGCCCACGGGTACCCAGAATTTATATAAAGGACAAAAAGCGTTGCTGCTACGGCGGCACGTCCCACGAAACAAAAGTCTGTGAACCATAATCGGAAAGCTTCTTGGGGCAGCGCCCTAAACGAAATTTCCCGAAGAACAGCCATACAGCATGTATACATCAGAGGAATATGGAAATACTATTGGTAAAACATAGGAATCGGAGTGTGAATTGTGTGGTTATAAAAAGAGGGGATATATTTTATGCAGATTTGCGGCCGGTGGTGGGCAGTGAGCAGGGCGGCATCCGTCCAGTGTTGATTATTCAAAATGATATCGGCAATAAGCACAGTCCCACGGTGATCTGTGCGGCAATCACGTCAAAGATGAATAAGGCGAAGCTGCCTACTCATATAGAAATCGATTCTTCTGAATACGATATCGTAAAAGATTCGGTCATACTGCTGGAACAGCTGCGCACCATTGACAAGCGCAGGCTGAAGGATAAGGTCTGCCATTTGGACAGGAATATTCTGCGAAAAGTAAACCATGCCCTGGAGATCAGCCTGGAATTGATTACATAAACGACAGAAATTTCGTGACTGGCCACAAGGCGAGCAGTTATACAATTCTTGACGAATGCCGGGGAAGATGCTATATTTGTTTACAGTCCCAATCAAGGGCTATACCGATACGAAAGGAAGGAATAAAGAAAAACCATGGAAGATGGCAGTTCCCCGCTATGGGGCGTTCTGATAATTTTGCTGTTTATCATCATGACCGGCATGTTTTACGGATTTGGCGCGGCTATTCAGAATCTCAATGAAAATGATCTGGAGGAGCGGGGCGAACAGGGCAGCCGAAAGGCCCAAAAGCTTCTGCGGCTTTTGAAAAACCCGACTCGGCTGATCCAGGTGATCACGATGATCACCACGCTTTTGGGAATCTGCTTTGGCGCTTTCGGCATTCGGGGGTATGTCCGCTTTTTCGGAGCTTACATAGATAATAAAGCCGCCATGCTGCTTACGATTCTTTTATCCGTTATTTTGCTGCTTTCTTTGGGCGTGCTGTCCTTTAAAAAGATCTGCAGCAGCTATCCGGAGAAGACGGCTTATGCTTTCGTGGATTTCGTCAGTTTCTTTTTAGTCGTATTGACGCCGTTGACCTGGATCACCAGCAGGATCTCCGATCTGGTTGTCCGGCTTTTTAAAGTCGATCCCGAGGAGTCCTCTTCCGATGTGACGGAAGAAGAAATCCTTTCCATGGTAGACGAAGCTCATGAGCAGGGCGTGATCCGGGAAAGTGAAGCGGAAATGATCCAGAATATCATAGACTTTGGTGATAAAGCTGCCAAGGATATCATGATTCATCGGACAAATATGGAAGCCCTGGAAGGGAATACAACACTAAAAGAGGCTCTCTATGTGATGCTGGAGGAGGAATATTCCCGGTATCCCATTTACCAGGAAGATCTGGACGATATTCTGGGAATAGTGAATTTCAAAGACGTAGTCCGGCTGATTACAGAGCGGCCGGAGGACGAAAATAAAGCGCTGCGGGAAATCCCCGGGCTTTTGCGTCCGGCCACGTTTATCCCGGGAACTAGAAGCATCAACGACATTTTCCAGGCCATGCAGCACAAAAAGATCCATATGGCCATCGTTGTGGATGAATACGGCCAGACAGACGGCCTGTTGTCCATGGAGGATATTCTGGAGGAAATCGTCGGCGAGATTGAAGACGAATACGACGAAAGGGAAATCCTGATTCAGCCCCAGCGGGATAACAGCGTACTAATCGAAGGTCTGACGCGTCTGGAGGATGTGGAAGAGGAGCTGGGTATTACATTTTCTGAGGAGCGGTTCGAAACCCTGAACGGCTATCTTACCTCGGTACTGGGGCATATTCCCACCGCCCAGGATACGGACGTGACGGCCGGCGGCTACCAGTTTCAGATTTTGTCCGTTTCCGGCAATGTGATCGAAAAGGTCCGGGCAAAAAAGCTTAGCCCATATAGCGAAGACGTCTGTCAACCGATGGAATCATAAATAGTAATAGTTAAGAAACGAAAGGATGAAAATCAAATGTCAGGACATTCAAAATTTGCCAATATTAAGCATAAAAAAGAGAAGAACGACGCCAAAAAGGGAAAGATTTTCACAGTGATCGGCCGTGAGATTGTCATTGCGGTAAAGGAGGGCGGCGCAGATCCCGCCAATAACAGCAAGCTGCGAGACGTAATCGCCAAGGCCAAGGCCAATAACATGCCGAATGATACGATCGAAAGAGGCATCAAAAAAGCAGCCGGTGACGCCTCGGCTGACAGCTATGTATCCGTCACCTACGAAGGCTATGGGCCGGGCGGCATTGCCGTCATCGTAGAAGCGCTGACAGATAATAAAAATCGGACGGCCGGAAATATACGAAGCGCCTTTACAAAGGGCAACGGCAGCATCGGCGCCCAGGGCTGCGTATCCTTTATGTTCGATAAAAAGGGGCAGATCATCATTGAAAAAGAAGAATGTCCGATGGAGGCGGATGATCTGATGATGCTGGCGCTGGACGCCGGCGCAGAGGATTTTCAGGAAGAAGAGGAGAGTTATCAGGTGCTGACGGCTCCCGAGGATTTCAGCGTCGTCCGGGAAGCCCTGGAAAAGGAAGGAATCCCCATGCTTGAGGCAGAGGTAGCCATGCTTCCACAGACGTACGTAGAGCTTACCGACGAAAAGTCCGTCAAAGATTTTCAGAAGACGCTGGACCTTCTTGAGGACGATGACGACGTACAGTATGTATGGCACAATTGGTCTGAATAAAACGTTGAGTAATTCGGCTCTTTTTCGCATATACTACCTTTTATAAAACGTACGGAATACTGTTTTGGTATTCAAGAAAACCGGAGGTAGCAAAATGCGGGAAACAAACCAGGACGAAAAAAAGCAAGAACTGGAAAACCAGCAAAAGGTAAACGAGCAGATCCAGGAGATGGGGCAGGTCACCTTAGAAAACAACGCAAAAAAGCATCGGGTGGAGCTCCTTAGCATCATTGGTGAAGTGGAGGGCCATGAGTCTGCGCCCGCGCACAGCAAAACTACGAAATACGAACATGTACTGCCCAAGCTAGCTATGATCGAAGACGACGCCCAGGTAGACGGGCTTTTGATCTTATTAAATACAGTAGGCGGCGACGTGGAGGCGGGACTGGCCATCGCGGAAATGATCGCTTCCTTAAGTATTCCCACTGTATCCCTGGTACTTGGCGGCGGCCATTCGATTGGCGTGCCTATGGCGGTTTCAGCGGATTATTCCTTTGTGGTCCCCAGCGCTACGATGGTCATCCATCCGGTGCGCTCCAACGGCATGTTCATCGGCGTGGCGCAGACCTACCGGAATATGGAACGGATCCAAGATCGAATTACAACGTTTATTTCCACTCATTCCCACATGAATCAGGAACGTATTGAGAAGTTGATGCTGGACACTTCCCAACTTGTTAAAGACGTGGGAACAATGCTTGAAGGCGAAGAGGCCGTGCAGGAAGGGCTGATCGACGAAGTCGGCGGTATTCGTCAGGCGCTGAAAAAGCTGTACGCATTGATTGAGGAAAGAAAGACGGCCGGCAAGGAAAGTGCGTAAGCGTTGCGCAATATGTACGAAATCTTGGGGAAATGTACAAACATATTTGATAAAAATTTGTCAACGGCGGAAGCATCTTGGAAATATTTCGGATGTTTCCGCTATTTTTGTTATTATTGCGGAAAATTTCCTTTGAATTTGTTGGGTTATATGTTATAATTCATAAGAACTATTAAAAAATGATATCTAGGAGGGACGGATCATGAATAGCAAGAATTGTGAGTGCCAGTGCCCGGGGAATTCTCAGGCTGATTTTGGCCAGCTGGCGCCAGTATTAGAAAAGTACGCAAAAGTACCAGGAAGTCTCATCACTATTCTGCAAAAGGCTCAGGATATTTATGGATACCTTTCCATGGATGCGATTAACTACATATCGGAGAAAACGGGCGTGATGCCGGCAAAAATCTACGGGGTTGCCACATTCTATGCGCAGTTCCGCCTGCAGCCCATCGGGAAGTACCTGGTTATGCTTTGCAAGGGTACCGCCTGTCATGTAAATGGCGCCGATCTGATCGAAGAGGCTGTTGTAGAGCATTTGGGTATCCATGATGGAGAGACGACAGAAGACGGCTTATTTACGCTAAATAACGTAGCCTGTCTTGGCTGCTGCAGTCTTGCCCCGGTTATGATGATTAAGACGACTGACGGGGAAGAGACCTTTGGAAGCC